>DDYL01000180.1:17510-18903 GCA_002347925.1 Chloroflexi bacterium UBA2235
GATTCGGTCGAGGATCCGACGGGACGGCTGATCGACGTTGAGGTGACCAAGGCGAGCCCGTGGTTCCTTGAAGGTGTCTCGCGGACGCCAGTGGTGTCGGCATCGCGCCGGGTCATCCTGCCGATGCTGGCGTAGCCGTGGGTTTGTGCCTCCCTGATAGACTTCCCAGCAATGGTCCGGCGGTGACGGCGCCACCTCGGAGAGACCTTGTCTTCGCGCCAAACGATCAGGCACCCGGCGGGTGGTCATTGAGATTCACGGGTTCGGGATGGTTGCCATCGTCGATGGCGCATCTCCCGGGGTTCGGCATGACCGACGCTCAGGGTGCCGAGAGGCATCCCGGCACGGAAACGTAGTGGCACGGTTCGGATACAGACCCGGCGAGACCGGAACGGCGGGGCGTACCCAGTGGTGCGCGCTGCGAAGACCTCGCGGACGGCAGTGAGTGACGACCGACCCGGCGAAGGATACGCAAGAACATGACACAGATGACTGTTGCAGAACGCCAGCGGAATAAGCGGCTCTTGGCTGATGAGGCCGTGAAGTTGGCGATGCAGAACCGCTGGCAGGAAGCCGAAGAGAAGAACCGCGACATCCTGCATGCGACACCGGACGATGTCGAGGCGCGCAACCGCCTTGGCAAGGCGTTGTCGGAACTGGGTCGGTACCGCGAGGCGTATGACGAATACTCGGTCACCCTGCAGTACGACCCGGCAAATGTGATCGCGCAGAAGCAGGTCAAGCGTCTGCAGCTGCTCGCGGAACAGGGCCAGTCCGATGTGCCGAACGAGGCTCGCCGGAAGCTTGATCCGAAACTGCTGGTGGAAGAGACCGGCAAGACCGGCGTCTTCCCGTTGCCGAACAAGGCCTCGCAGGGGATCCTGGCGCGCCTGGCAGCGGGTGACGAACTCTTCCTGCAGGTGGAGGGGGCGACGGTCCACATCGTTGACGATCGTGGGGATGTGCTCGGCGAACTTCCGTCGAAGGATGGTTCCCGGTTGGTCAAGCTGATGGCTGGTGGAAACCGGTACGTGGCAGGGGTGATGTCGGTTGGTGATCGCGAGTTGCGCATCCTGGTGCGTGAGCTCTACCAGGATGCGACGTTGGTGGGGAAGGTCTCCTTTCCGACGCGAAGCACGGGGCAGTCATCCGTCCATGCGCACTTGCGGGCCGGCCTGGAGCGTCGCGACATCGACGAGGACGACATGGCCATCGACGATGTCGATGACGACGCCGGCGAAGGCGAGGAAGAGGTTGAGGAAGTGCCGAACGACCTCGACGACATGGATGGCGATGGCGGGTCCCGCGACAACTGATCGCGGTCGGTGAGAGGGGTCGGCCCGGGCGGGAACGTTGGTGCCGGCCTGTTATCATCGTGGTCGTCGCATCGCAG
>DDYL01000180.1:19012-22247 GCA_002347925.1 Chloroflexi bacterium UBA2235
GGGTCTCCGCGTGGGAAAGGTGCCGGCGAAAGCGGTTGACCGGTACCATGTTGCGTGGATGTCGCATCCGGGATGCGCTGTTCAACTGGCCCCGTAGCTCAGCGGATAGAGCATTTGGCTTCGAACCAAACGGCCGGGCGTTCGAATCGCTCCGGGGTCACCATTGCCGTCTTGCACCCGCAGGACATCCCTCGACGGTCCCATGAGAGAGCATTTGCTGCCATTTCTGGAAACTCCGGATCTTTGCCACGCCTGCAAGCGAATACAGCAATCGCCGTGTGAGCCATGTGCTTTGCTTGCAATCAGTGACGGTTCCCCGATGAGGGAGTGACCTGTCAGTTCGGGGACGCCGACATGACCGGGGCACGAAGCAGGTCTGGGTATCTCGCCTTGCTGGTCATCCGAAGAGGGTTTCCGGATGATGCGTTTCAGTCGCTGGTGGCCTGGCCAATCTCGTGCCGGTAGGCGCAGTAGTCGCAGGTCGGCGACGCGTCGGGGATCGTGTCGGATTCGAGGCAGTCCTTGATGGCGAAGATGGCCGGTTCAACCCAGGTGTCGTTCCCCTCGTGCGCGAGGATTGTGACCTCGAACTCGAGTCGGTTGAAGAAGTGGCGATATCCGCGGAGGCCGTTGGCGAACACGAAGTACGCGGTATCCGAGACCGGATGTCCCATCTGCCGGAAGACCCACTGGTACCACTCGACTTGGGTCTTGTATCCGCTGCGGTACTCGCCGTCCAGGCTTGGCGGGGTCTCGGAACTGGTTGACTTGTAGTCGACGACGTGCCATTGGCCGGCGGTGTTGATCCACAGGTCGTCGATGCTGCCGGTCAGGACCAGGTTGGTTTCCTGGTGCAGGACGCTTGCCCCGACATATTTCTGGAAGTCGTCGCGCCATGTCCGGAGGTCTGGATGGGCAAGCGGAACCGCGTCGATGCCGTTCCGGGTCATCATGGGATGCGGTTCCTTCTTGCGTCGCCACCCATCGAACTCGTTCTTGAGTAGGTGATCGACCGCCGAGTTGAGCGACCAACCTGGCATGTCGGGTCGGTCGAACCCGAGACGCCGGTCGAGGTAGAAGCACCGCGGGCACTCAAGGAACCGGGCGGCCCGCGAACGTGACAGGCTGAATGGCTTGTCGGAGGCCGGGTTGTAGAGGTTCCGGGTGCGTCGCTTGTATGGGGCCATGAGGTCTCGGGCCTTTCAGGGGCGTGGCAGGATGACCGTTCCACAGAATGTCATCAGAATGATGATGCAAGATCGTGAACGAAAATCGTACGGCATCGGGAGGATTGGCGAGCAACCTCGACTGTCAGCACCGGAACTCGGATAGCGCGGCATTGGAAGGTCGCTACCCTGCTTACATGGAGAAAAATGAAAGACATGGAGACAAATGAGAGCAGTCCGGAGAGTTCGGTGTCCTTCCGAACGACAATCCTTGGGGCAATGAAGTCAGCGACAGGCATTGTTGTCCCGGATGAGGTGGTGGCCCGTCTGGGGTCTGGAAAGAAGCCGGCGGTACGGGTGACGATCAATGGGCACACGTATCGAAGCACGGTTGCGGTGATTTCCGGCCGGTTCATGGTGAGTGTGAGTGCCGCAGAGCGCGTGAACGCGGGTGTCGCTGCTGGAGACGAGGTGGAGGTGACCCTGGAACTAGACACCTCCCCGCGTCAAGTTGAGGTTCCGGACGACCTGTCAGCTGCACTATCGTCCGATCCATTGGCCATGGCGTTCTGGTCAACCCTCTCGTACTCGAACCAGCGGTGGTACGTGTTGTGGATTACCGGAACCAAGCAACAGGTAACCCGTGACGCGCGTGTTGCCAAGGCGATAGGGATGCTTCGCGACGGGCGGAAACAGGGGTAGCGGCGGATCCTGACGGCTATCTGTCGCGCAGGGTGCCGTTCCTTGACAGGTGTTGGTAGACGGTTGTTTCGAACTCGACGAAGCCCGGATACGACGAGATGTCATGGAAGGGCAGGATCTGGGTGCCCCAGAAGCCGGCAATCCCGTTCTGACGGTCAATCCAGTAGAAGAGGTTCCCGAGGCCCGCCCATGCCAGGGATCCGGCGGGCCGGCCGGTCGGAGCGGGTTCGTCGTTCACCTGGAAGGTGTACGCCCACGACTTGCGAATGCCCGGGAAGTATTCACCACTGTTGGTGAGGGTCGGGTTGGCGCTGATCCACCCTCCGGAGGCCAGGTCGCCGAGGCCGTTCCTCACCATGGATTGCACCGTCTCCGACTTCAAGATGCGACCTTCGGCACCCGATCCGTCATTGAGGATCATCCGCATGAAGGCGGCGTAGTCTTGGGCGGAGGCGTAGAGGCCCCCGCCGCCGTTCTCGATCTGCGGTGGAGTGCGCTGCATCATTGAGGGAATCGGGACGATTTCCCCCGATGGCTGGCGCTGATGCATCGTGGCGGCACGGTCGGCCATGGCATCGGTCACATGGAATGCGGTGTCGTGCATGCCCAGAGGGTCGAGGATCCGTTCGCGGAAGGCCTCCCCGAGGCGCTGACCACGCACGGCCTCGATTAGTAGTCCCACCCAGTCGATGTTGACGCCGTACTGCCACCGGGTTCCGGGATCGAAGGTGAGTGGCGTGTCAATTGACGCGCGGGTACCGCGGGGCGCGCCGAGGGAGTTGGCGTACGTGCGATAGCGGCGGATATCTGCATTGAAGAACTCGTACCCGAACCCGGCGGTATGAAGCATCAGGTGGCGCACGGTAATCGGCGTGGTTGGTGGGCGCAGGCGCGGCGTGCCGTCGGGGTCGAACCCATCGAGGACCTGGGTGCGGCTGATCTCTGGGACATGGCGGTCGGCCCGGTCGTCCAGTGAGACGAGACCATCTTCGACGCACTGCATCAGGGCGACCCCGGTGATGGCCTTGGTGCATGAGAAGAGGGAGAGGATGGTGTCGGGGGTCATCGCGTCACCGGACCCGACGGCACGCACCCCTGCGCTGCCCTCGTGAATCGTGCCTTGCCGGTCGGTCAGGATGGTGACGACCCCGGGTACGCCCCCGGCGGCTTCGGTGGTGCGGCGGAGAACTCCGTCGAGGGCACTGGTGAGTGTTGACATGGTGATGGAGAGGGTAGATCACGCCCCGATCGGGTACTACGCAGTGAACCCGGTGACTTGTCGGTGGTCACCGGGTTCATGCGCCTTGGTAGGCCCGGCCCCTTTGCCGGACAGTTCGTTAGACCGTTCCCGCTACTCCTGGTGAGGT
>DDYL01000180.1:22334-25446 GCA_002347925.1 Chloroflexi bacterium UBA2235
CCATCAGGCTGATGGAATGAAGATGGTGTTGATCACTAGCCCCGCTTGCGCCGGGTCTGGCACTCGTCTTGGCTTGGCGACCGGGCCATGTTCCTCGCGATACCGGATGCTGCTGCCGTCGCTAGCGGTGGGTGGGCTTACGGGGTGCAGGGCGCAAGCATTCGGATCGTGGAAGCCGGTCATGCCCACCCACGGAACCGGACGTCCGTGGGCGCTACGATGTCAACCTGCATGACCTTGTAGAAGACGATCAGGTGGGTGCGGTCGTACAGCCTCACTTCTGTTCTCCTCTCGGTCTGGATCCGGATCACCCGGTTGGGTGTCCTGTTACTACCGTACTCCTGTCCCATGGCGCGGTCAATGGGTCGGCCGCATGATCAGGGAAAATCCCTGACCGGACTGCATCGGGAATGCGACTCCCTCTGGTGATGGCGCGGGCGTACCCTTCCCGTACTACTTTTCGCCTGATCGATGTCTAGACCGCTTGCGTGGGAGTTCCAGATGACGGCAACGGCAGTGCGCCGCGACAGTACCAGTGTGATGCCGGCCGGTCGGGAACGGCAGTTGCTCACCTTCGCCCTGCTGATCGCGACGGCGACGGTCGCCTTCGAGACGCAAGTGGTGACGGTTGCCCTCCCGTCGATCACTGGTGAACTGCAAGGCATCTCGCTCTATCCCTGGGTATTCAGCGGGTACTTGCTGATGTCCACCATCACGGCACCGCTATACGGGAAACTCGCCGACGTCTTCGGGAGGCGCCCACTCTTCTTCTTCGGGTTCACGGTCTTCATGACCGGGACGTTCCTGTGTGGGGCGTCGACGTCAATGCCGTTGCTGGTGGGCGCCCGCGTGATCCAGGGTCTGGGTGCGGGTGCGATCCTGCCACTGGTGCTGACGGTTCTCGGCGACATCTACACCATCAAGGACCGGGCGCGCGTGCAGGGCGCCTCGGCCGGTGTCTGGGGCTTCTTCAGCTTTCTCGGTCCTTCAACGGGTGCCTTCATCATCGAAAGCATGTCGTGGAGATGGGTTTTCTGGTCGAACCTTCCGCTCTGCATCCTTGCACTGGCCCTGCTGGCAGTTTTCCTGCGCGAAGGAATCGCGCGCAAGCAGGTGAATATCGACTACGCCGGGGCGGTCACACTGACAGGTGGCGTGGTGTGCATCCTGCTTGTCGCCCTGGAGGGTGGCCGGTCGCTGGTCTGGGGCGGCACGCCGATGATCTTGCTGGTGACCGTGGGCGTGGTGCTCTTGGTGCTGTTCGGCATCGTGGAACGTCGGGCGGTGGACCCAATCCTGCCGTTCGGCGCGTTCCGCATCCGTGCCGTTGCAGTTGGCAATGCCGGAAATGTGCTGATCGGCGCGGCCCAATTCCTGCTGACCTCCTTCCTTCCTCTGCTGATCCAGGGCGTACGGGGCGAAGGTGCCACGGCTACCGGCCTTGTGCTGACCGCCCTTGGGTTCGCGTGGTCGCTGGCAGCCATGGTGGGTGGGCGGCTTTTCATCATCCTCGGGTTCCGGCGGGTGTCCATCGTGGGGACTGGCCTGGTCACGCTTGGGTGCCTGGCGGCAACGTTCGCGAGTGACGGCTGGCCGGTATGGGTGATCGCGGTGGCGATGGCATTGACGGGGGTCGGACAGGGAATCTCGTCGACCGCATTCCTGTACGCACCGCAGGCATCGGTGCCTTGGAACCAACGCGGGGCAGTGACGTCGTCCACGCAGTTCGCACGGAACATGGCTGGCGCGGTCCTCGTCGCAATCGGCGGCGGGTGGCTGAACGCGCACCTGTTTGGGGCGGCGATGGCAGCTGGGGCGACCGCCGAGGAGGCCGGCCCGATGATCTCGAGGCTGCTATCGGTTTCCGAACGCGGGTCGCTCGACGCGTCGGTGGTTGCCGACCTTGGCGCGGTCCTTGGGCCGGTTCTCTTTGAGATCTTCGGGCTGCTGACCTTGCTGGCCTTTGCCACTTGCATCGTGATGATCGTGTTTGCGCGGGAAGTGCGTCCGGTCGAGGCACAACCGGTTCATATCGCCGCTGCCGACTAGGGAGAGGGTGCCGGAGGCGTCGCCATCGCGATTTGATCGGCTCACGGGGCAGAACCGCAATCATCGGGAGACTTGTCGCCATCCCAGTCACTCGCCCCTTCGTTGGCTACGTGTCGCGTTTTCCAGATGATTTACCGGATGTTGCCCAGTCCGTAGCAGGAAAGGGACACCGTTTGACCCGTGCTTAGCATGGCGTGTCGATACTCAATGTGACGGGAGGGACAACCTGAACCCACCCGCCACCAAGAGGAGACACGAAGATGAAGATCACCACACGGCGCGCACTGTTCGGTGGCGCGATTGCCATCACCCTTGCCGGGGGAGTCGGCTTTGCGGCCTCGGCACTGCCGGCGGGCGCACAGATGCTTCCGGGCGGTCACGGTGCGATGCATGGGCGGAGTGCAGACGGATCGACGGTTCCTGGTGCCGGGGGCATGATGCCTCTCGGGCGTGGCGACCGGGGCGAAGCGGGCATGATGGCCGGTGAACCGGGTGCCATGTACGAGGAAGTCCTGGGATCGGTGGCCACGACACTTGGGGTGACACCGGATGTGCTGCGGACCGAACTTGCCGGGAAGTCCCTGGCCGATGTGGCGCAGGCCCATGGGGTTGATGTCGCAACGGTGAAGGCTTCGATCCTTGCTGCGATGCAGGTCCGGGTTGACGCGGCGGTGGCGGCTGGCACGCTTACGGCCGAACGCGCGGCGTCGATGACGACGATGATGGCCGGGCGCATCGACGGGATGCTGACCCAGGTCGGGACGATGGCGGATCGTGAAGGCCCGGCCATGGGAGGCATGAACCGGGGTTCGATGGACCATGGTGGTCGGGGAGAGGGTGGACGCGGTCGAAGTGGGCGGGGACGCGGTGAACGTGGTTCCGACGCGGCGCCTGCAACGTCCCAATAGCGCTTCGCGGGATGGATGGTCAGCCTTGGACCATCCATCCCGACCCCCGGCAGACGTGTCATCGGGAGCATTCCACCCCACCCGTTTTCCTTGCTTTCCCTTGTGCGGTGACGGAAAACGGTCTGGACAAGGCCGCGAACTCCGACACCGTGGGA
>DDYL01000180.1:25470-25686 GCA_002347925.1 Chloroflexi bacterium UBA2235
CGCCCATCACGTCTCATCGTGACATGGGTCAGGTCGTGCCTGCGAGTGAGGCTATAGCGAGGCTGATCTTTATCGATCACATCTTGCGAAACCCTGCCGGCGCGTGACCATTGACGTCTCCGAGGTGCCGGACGGTGCCTGCACCCCGCTTGATCCCGAGGCCACAACCGCCCGGGAACCCCGCTACCAACGTGCCATCGACGCCATCCGGGCGAT
>DDYL01000180.1:25706-42613 GCA_002347925.1 Chloroflexi bacterium UBA2235
GAGACCTTGCGGGGTCGTCGCGGTTCGCATCCCACATGCCCGGATGTGACACGTGAGTGCGAGAAGCCCGCCAGTTGGTGAAGACCGGGTATGTTTTCCGAACGACCGGTGTAGCCGGATTGCACGAACCCGGAAGGTGGGGCCATCTGGTGAGCATGTTTGGCACGGTGCGTCGCGACTGGGATTGGTCGAGGCGTCGGCTTGGCCCGCAGGAGTTGCGTGGTCGCACGATGGCGGTGATTGGCGGGACCAACGGGGTTGGCCGGGCCATCGTGAACGAGGCGGTATCGAAGGGTGCCGAGGTGTGGGTGGTGGGACGGACCTTCCGCGACCGACCGGACCCGCGGGTGCATTTTGTGGCGGCTGACCTGTCAAGCCTTCGAACGGCGCGCGACGTCGTGTCATCACTACCGGTCCCTTCCCTGGATATCGTGGTGATGACGCAGGGCATCTTCGCCGGGCGTGAGCGCAAGGTGAACGAGGACGGCATCGAACTGGACATGGCGGTCAGCCACCTCAGCCGGTCGGTGATGGTGCACGAGATGGCGCCGGTGATCGGTTCGGCGCGCACGGATGGTTCCTTGGCGCCACGGATCTTCGTCATGGGGTTCCCGGGGGGACTGCGCGAGGCGACCCTGGACAACTTCAACTCTGAGCGCCCATATGTCTGGGAGAAGGCGCACTCCAACACCGTGGTCGGNNAACGAGGCCCTTGTGCTGGAGAGTGCTGAGCGGTATCCGCACGTGCGATTCTACGGACTCAATCCCGGGATCATGAAGTCCAACATCATGGGTGGCCTGCTTGGAGAGGGAAGCGTCTTCCACATTGCGCAACAGACCGTGATCGGCATCATCTTCCAAAGCGTGGAACAGTACGCTGCGAAGATCCTGCCCCTCCTGTTCGCACCGGACATCGACGGGCGGTCGGGCGCGATGTTTGACCGGAACGCGAACCCGATCTTCGGGAACCCGTACCTGACAGACCGGACGTACCGGATGCGGGTGACTGAGGCGTCGGAGGCACTGATCGGTCGCGCCCGCTAGTCAGCCGGTCTCCGTGCGGGCGGGCCAGACGGAGATGCGGGCAGGGATGCCCGCGGACCACACAGGGATGTGCGGTCAGGTGGGTTCGACGATCAAGGCGAGGGCGCGTCCCATCGCAAGGATCGGGTTTTCGTCGCACAGGTGGACCCCGAGGTCGGTCATCACTTGCCGGTAGATCCACGCAACTTCGGCGGTGCCGGTCAGGGTGGCGGGAATGCGCAGTTCTTGCTGACGCATTGTCGATCGGGCGAGGGCGCGGGAGATTGCATCCTCGGAGATGGCAATGGTTCCGTGGGCAATCAGGGAGTCGTTCCGCAACTGCTTGATAGGTTCCAGGACACAGACGGCGGTGCGTGCGCCGTTCAGGCGTTCGACTTCGGCCCAGTCGTGATTGGCCACGGCCGATTCCTCGAGACCCTGGAGGATTGCGATGCATCCACGGACGGACATGAGACCGTCCTTCTCGAACGAACCGAAGTGTTTGGATGCGCACGCCCCCTTGCGCACCGGTGACTCGGGGTCGAGTTCGTTCCACCACGATTGGGCCGTCGCAAGATCGGTGATGCGGCGCTCTGCGACCAGCTCGGCCCGCAGGCGAAGGGCCATCTCGATGGCATTCCACATGCGCGCCAGGAAGTCGGCGATGCGCCCGTGTCGCAGGCAGACCTCGGCGTTCCAGAAGAGTTCGGCGAGTTGCCAGTTTGTTGTCGACTGGTTCACCGGTTGCGCCATGAGTTGGTCAAGGTCGCGGGCGAGTGTCGACGCGGCGTTCCTGATGCGCAGGGAGGCGGTCGGACGGTCGGCAATGGCGCGGGCATTGATGCGTGGGCGGGAGAACTCGAACTCCAGGCGTCGCTGCATCACGTCGCACAGGTCGGCAACATCGGCCAGATCGGTTCCGGCAGTCCGGATCACCCGGGAGGCAAGGGCGAACAGTCCGTCATGCAGGAGTGGCACGACGACTGACCGGGGTTCCGGGGTCAGGACCGGCGTGTGGTTGGAGGGCGCGGGGACGATGATCCGGCGCTTCATCAAAAGTGTGTTGGCGGTGGAGTACCGGGTGAGGATCTTCTGTTCGGCACTGCGCATCCGGGAGCGGTAGGCCTCCCGGCGATCCAGGACGGCCGGCTCACCTTCGTCGCGAATGGCTTGCCAGGTCTCAAACAGTTGGGCGAGTTCCGTGAGGATGGTGGCGGCCTGCCCCCGATCCTCGGGCGCGACGACGTCCGGTGTCCAATGGGAAGCATCGCCAATGGCGGTCAGGCCCCACGCATCGAATGTCTCACGATGCTGGGCAACGACCCGGTCCAGTGCGAGGCGAAGTGTCCGGGCATCGCCCTCCCGGAGTTCGGCGAGGCGTGCCTGCTGCAGGGCGTGCAGTGCGACGGCGAAGTTGCCAACCGCGTCCCAGTCGCATGCCTCGGTCGGCAGGGCTTCGATGGTGGCCAGGATGGCACCGAGGTCGGTGGCGGTGAAGCCTTCCGTACCGACTGGATGGGGGTCCGCTTGCCCGGTGGTTCCACGGTCTTCGGAGTCTCCCCGGGGATCATCCGGAGGTGGCTCGCCGGTTTCCATTGCCACGGGGATTTCGGTCAGCGCACCGGGATCGTGTGGGGCCTGGGTGACGTCCACCAGACCTGGCGTGACCACATCCACCACGATGGCATCAGGCTGAGTGTGAACGGTTTCCATCAAGCCGGCGGGGACAGAGGCCGGGATGTCGGCACCTGCAGGCGTCACGTCTGGCGAGATGGCGGCAGGTAGGACGGGATCAGGCGGGGCCGGTTCGGACGGCAGAGTGGTGCGCCTGACCTTCGGTCTCGGGGTTGGAGACCTGAATGCAGGCCCCCGCCGGACGATGGGCCGGTTTGCTCTCGGCCTCAAGGTCTCCAGTTCGGCCCGGATGGCTTCCACGCCGGCGCACTTGATCACGTAGACGCAGAGGGAGAGCTGCATGGGTTCGCCGGGCGGTGTTCCGGTGGCAAGCGGCGCGATCGATGCGTCTGGTCGGGATGGTTCTGGTTTGGAGGTGTCCGGGTTGGCAACCCCGCCGGCGCCATCATCGGCATCGTCCGGATCATCCGGACTGGTGGATTCCTCCATCGGGCCGATGGCATCCACGAGCTGCGTGAGCACGTCCGAGTAGGTGAAGGCGGCGTGATAGGCGAGGACAGGCAGGCCGGCAGTACGCTTGCGGGCGAGTTCCCCCAAACCGGTGCGCAGGAGATTTTCGGGTGCGGTTTGAAGGAAGGTCGCACCGAAACCGGGGAAGATGCGGTGCCTTTGGATCAGTTGGCCGAGGTCGCTATGGCGCAGTGCGGGAAGCGCGGTGCGTCGTTCGATCAGGCGTGAGATCGCGAAGCTGAGGAGGACGTCGTCGGACGGCATTTCCCAGGCGGGCGCGGACGGAGGGTCTATGGGACTTCGTTCATGAGGGTCCTGCGCGTCCGGCATGCCACGTCCTTCAAGAACCGTCGTGCGCGGTTATTTCGCAATACTACCCGTGTTTCAGCGCAGCGATGATCCACATGGTGATGGCCGATTACTGGTGGTGGATCATTCGTCTGGCGCGCAGGAGACGTTCTCCCGTGCGGTCGGCGACGAATGTTGACAGAGTGTTGGCACGAAGTCCGCAGGAACGCGAACCGATTTGACCCTCCCTTAGTACACGCTGCCGATACTCCCTTTGTCAGCTTGGTGGCACCGATCCACCGCTGAACTTCACACGGGAGACAGGCACATGAACCTCATTGGCAAGCGGGCGATCATTGGCGGGGCACTGGCGGTGGTGATTGCAGGTGGTGCGGGGTTGGCATCGACGAGTGGGTCGGCATCGGCACAGACGGTTCCCACCCCCGCCGCGACGGAAGTGACGAAGGGCGCGCAGCACGAGGCGGTCCTGAAGGCACTGGCGGCGAAACTCGGGCTTTCGGTCGAGGCGGTCCGCACGGCCATGCAGGAGGCCCGCAAGACGGCCGGTGTGGGCGGTGCGCCGAAGTCTGGTGGCAACCACGCGGTGGCATACGGCGCACTGGAAGCGGCGGCCAAGGTGATCGGGATCACCGAGGAGCAACTGGACGCCGAACTGCCTGGCAAGTCACTGGCACAGGTCGCTCAGGCGCACAACATCGACCCGGCGGTTGTGAAGGCAGCGATGATTGCCAATGCGTCGGCACGGGTTGACGCCAACCTGGCGGCGGGCAAGACGACGGCAGAGAGGGCGTCGGCCCGCAAGGCGATGCTGTCCGACAGGTTTGACCGCCTGATGGCGCACGTACATCCGGCGAAGCCGGCGGGTGCTGCCGGGACTCGGGGACAGCGTCCACCGGCACCGTCGCCAACCCCGGCGGCTGCGAAGTCGTAGCACTCCCTGACACGTCACGCACCTTCACCGAAGCACCCCGGTTGGGATTTCCCAACCGGGGTGTCTTGGTTGTGGTGGGGAACTTGGGGCGAGCAAAGCGCGGACACCGCAGGCGACGCCATGACGCCTCTGCCTATGTGGAAATTGGCGGTGACTGGGAACGGTTTGGTGGCCAACGCATCCCCACCATGGTCCGTCCAGTTTTTGGTCACAGCCGAAGACCGACGTGGAGAAGCGTTTTGACGTGCGTGGACTGTGCTGCCAGGACGAGGTTCCTCTACCCCGCCGTTGGTCCCAGCACGAGGTTCGTGAATGTCCGATGTGGTTCGCGGTGGATGCCACACTGGGCGGGCATGCCCCCTGACCAAAGTGCCTCGCGTCGACCGCCACTCCACCCTGATAGGGACCGTTTTGGATGGCCAGACGAGCCTTCTGGGTGGATGGCGATGATTTCCGTGGCACGTCCGGGTACGTACCGGGGACTGTGTTGCGTAATAGCAACCTGCGTTGCGACTTAACTCCGGGGTTACCACTGCTTTCTACAGTGATGGGGATGTCATCAGTCAATGAACGCCCCACGGATCTCCCGGTTGACCGGTCCCACCGGTTCGAGTTGCTTGCCCAACTGCCGGAGCGCGCGGCCCACGAATTGGCCGACCACGCGCTGACGATTGTTTCCGGACATGTCGACATCATCGTCCCACCGACCGTCGGGATGCTGATGGCGCGTGCGATTGACGGCGCAAAGGGTGATCTGTTCAACCTCGCTGAAATCCTCGTGACTGAGGCACGGGTGACCGTGAACGGTCATGATGGGTGGGCAATGGTCATGGGGCGTCGGCCAGACCACGCGCTTGCCGTTGCGCTGATTGACGCCTGTGCCGAGGCCAGTCCCGCGGTGCGGACCATGGTGGACCGGACGATCAGGCACGCGGCCTCAGACCGGTCGGCGTCCGATGCCCGATCATGGCAGGACCTTGCCCCGACCCGCGTCGATTTCGAAATCTCGAACTAGGGTTTCGTCCCTGTGCGGAGAGGAATGCAATGGCCATTGAACACGTCCCTACCCGGTCGTCATTTGCCGGGATCGCATCGCTCGGCAGGCATGACCTTCCGACCGGTGGTGCCTTGCTTCCACGCGAGGTGATTCGGTTTGATCCGGTTGGTGATACCCAGTCGACGTTCCGGGTGATCCTTTCGGCGATGGCGCATCCGGGATCGGTGCGCCAGTTGCCAGTCGCGTGTGCCGGTGCCCCGCTCAACGAGTGGATTGCGGCGGTACTTCTGACTTTGCTCGATCATGAGACAACCCTCCACGTTGGACTTCCGGCGACCGACGGTGTCGGCCATCCTCTGGCTCAGTACGTCATGGTCCGGACCGGAGCACGGGCGGCCGACGCGCGGGTGGCGGGCATCGTGGTGGGGACCGGTGCCGACGGAGACCTGCTCGGGTCTCTCCAACGGGGCACCCTTGCGTACCCGGACACGGGGGCAAGCCTGGTGGTTCCCGTTGGATCCCTCGGCGAAGACGGGTCCGGGGATGGCCTTCGGTTGCAGATCAGCGGACCGGGCGTCCCGGTCGGGCACTCGTTCCTTGCGAGCGACATCGAACCGTCCTGGGTGGCGACCCGCACCGAAGTCGTTGCGGGGTATCCGGTCGGTGTTGACATCTATCTCGTTGACGGCCGGGGGCGAATCGTCTGCCTGCCCCGTTCGTCGTCGTTAGGCGTACTTGAGACAGAGACGGACGGCAAGTCACCGTCGGAGGTGCATTGACATGGGTTACACCCCAGTGAAGGGTGGCGCCGACGCCGTCCGCGCGGCTGCTGAACTCACGCGTTCCTCGAGTGCGCAATTGATCGCGGATGCACCCGGAGAGCGGTCGACGCTTGACCATGTGCAAGCCCACTTGGGTGCGGCGGTGGACCGCATCATGGGGGAGGGTGGCCTGTTTGCGCCCGATCTTGCGGCGGTGGCAATCACCCAAGCCGAAGGGGACATGGACGAGGCCGCGCTGCTTCTGCGTGCCTACCGGAGTACGTTGCCCCGCCTCGGGTACACCCTACCGATCCAAGGTCGTGACATGCGAGTGACCCGCCGAATCTCGGCAGCATTCAAGGACATCCCCGGCGGTCAACTCCTGGGGCGGACGCGCGACTACACGCATCGCCTCCTCGATTTCTCACTGCTTGACAACGGCGGCGCGTCCACGCGTGGCCAGGGTCATGCCGAGACAACGGTCCCGCCATTGGAGGTGCATGCGGATGACCACCGTTCGGATGCAACCGTGACCGCGGATGCCTCCGATCGGGAAGGTTTCACGTGGCCACCGTTCCCCAAGGTAAGCGACACCTTGCGTGAAATCGGCAGTATTGCACCGTTGCCGGAGCAATCCCCGGAAGAGACACCGTTTGACATCACCCGCGAATCGCTGCGCTTCCCGGTCCCGCGCTCGGCATGGCTTCAGTCAATGGCACGTGGCGAGACGGCGGCGATGGTGTGCCTGGCATACAGCAACCTTCGCGGGTATGGCTATGCAGACCATGGCACGATCGGTGAGGTCCGCGTCGGATCCTTGCCGGTGAAGATCCTTCACCCAGTGACGGGCGTGGCGGTGACGATTGGCTCGTTCGAGGCAACCGAATGCGAGATGTTCGGACCGGAGGGTGATGCCCCGGTCACCGGTGCCAAGGGTCGACTTTTGCCCGCATTCGGTCTGTCATATGGATTGGTCATCGGCCGGAACGAACGCAAGGCGATCGCGATGTCCATCCTCGATAGCGCCTTGCAGGCCGGCGAGTTGGCTAGCATCGACGGTGGCGAGGTTGCGCCGAGCAACGATCAGGAGATGGTGCTTTCCCATATTGACGGGATCGAGAGCACCGGGTTTGTCGAGCACCTCAAGCTACCGCACTACGTCACCTTTGGCAGCCAGATCCGCACCCAGATGTCGCCCCGGCGTGACGTGATGCTTGCCGCGGAGCGGACGCTTGCCGGCATCACGCCAGAGGTCGCGACGGAAAGGGGCACGGGGGATGAATGAGGCCGTGGTTTCTGAAATGCCCCACGATGCTTCCCGGACGCAATCGGGGACACATTCCGGGTACAGCTATGCGTTCCTAGATGAACTGACCAAGAAGTCAGTCCGCCGGGCAATCCTCAAGGCCGTGGCAGTGCCGGGATACCAGGTGCCGTTCGGCTCGACCGAACTGCCGATCGCACGTGGGTGGGGTACGGGCGGACTTCAGGTGACGCTCTCGCTCATCGGACCTGGGGATGTCCTGAAGGTGATCGACCAAGGCTCGGATGACAGCGTAAACGCGGTGAACATCCGGCAATTGGTGGAACTGACGGCACCCGGTGTGGACACGACGGCGGCGACGGAAGAGGCGACGATCATCCAGACGCGCCACCGGATCCCGGAGGCACCATTGCACGCCGACCAGATCATGGTCTTCCAGGTTCCGTTACCAGAACCGCTGCGGGTCGTGGAACGACGGGAGTCCGAGACGCGACGCATGCATGCCGAGGCCGACTACGGGCGAATCTGGGTTGCCCTGTATGAAGACGTGGTGCAGCACGGGCGTATCACACGGAGTGCCGGATACCCGGTGGTTGTGAACGGCCGTCACGTTATGACGCCTAGCCCGATCCCCAAGTGGGACGTTCCGCGCCTCCACCAAGCGCCATTCCTGTCCCTGTTTGGCGCGGGCCGTGAGAAGCGCATCTACGCCGTGCCTCCGCTAACCGACGTGGTGCCGCTTGCCTTTGATGACTACCCATTTGCGATCGAGGATTTCGATGGTGCGCACTGCGCGCGGTGTGGCAGCGATGACACATTCCTTGTCGAGGTTCCGCAGCCGGACGGATCGAGCGTGATGTCGTGTTCGGACGAATCGTGGTGCGAGGCGCGCCGTACCGAGAGGGGCCAGTCATGAGTGCGATCGCAACGTTGCCGACAGAGATGGTCAGGCACGACCACGTGGCCTCCCGCAATGCCGAACAGATCGCGCTCAAGGTGGAGAACCTTGAGGCGCAGTACGGGCGTGGATGCAGTGCATGCCATGAACTGACTGGTCCCGAACACTCCACCAACGTGTGCGGTCAGTGCGGAACGGTCATCGCGTGTGCCGATGTTTCGTTCGCCGTGCGTGCCGGCCGGACCCTTGGGATCGTCGGCGAGAGCGGCAGCGGAAAGACGACCGTCCTTCGATGCCTGTATGGCGATCTCAACCCGGCGGGTGGCACGGCATCCTTGATGACCTACGAGGACGGGCGTGCAAATCTCTTCACGGCGAGCGCCCAAGTCCGCCGCCGTGTCCGGAACTTCGACATGGGGATGGTGTACCAGCATGCCCGCGACGGACTGAACCTGCGCATCAGTGCCGGCGGGAACGTTGCGGAACGGCTGCTCGCCGCCGAGTGGCGCCGTGTCGACCAGATCCGCGCTCGCGCCGGTCACCTTCTGGAACGTATGGAGATCCCTCGGTCCCGGATGGACACGCCCCCGTCCGCCTTCTCCGGCGGAATGCAGCAGCGCGTCCAGATAGCCCGCGCACTTGCCAACGGTCCGGCGGTCGTGCTGCTTGATGAGATGACATCAGGCCTCGACGTATCGGTCCAGGCAGGGGTGCTCGACCTTGTCCTCGAGTTGCAGCGGACCGAGGGCGTGGCGATGGTGGTGGTCTCGCACGACCTGGGTGTCATCCGCCTCCTGTGCGAGCGGACAATGGTGATGAAGAACGGGCGGGTTGTGGAATCCGGTCTCACGGACCAGATCCTCGAGGATCCCCGGCATCCCTACACGCAGCTGCTCGTCAGTTCGGTCAACGCCTAGGAGGCCCATGATGTCTGTGTTCACCCCCCAACCGATCACTCATGGAGCCGCCGGCCAGAGCAGCGCCACGGCATTGCCACTGCGGGTGCGCAACCTGCACAAGACGTTTACCTTGCACGTGCTTGGCGGCAAGCATGTCCCGGCATTCCACGACGTGTCGTTCGATGCACCGGCCGGTGGCTTCCTCGGAATCGCAGGGGCAAGCGGCAGTGGCAAGTCAAGTCTGCTGAAGTGCATATTCCGCACGTATCTTGCTGACTCTGGTTCGGTCACGTGGAACCTCACGGACGGGTCGGAGATAGATCTGGTGCAGGCGACCGACGATGAGGTCCTGGATATCCGTCGTGACGAAATCGGCTACGTGTCACAGTTCCTGAGGCCGATGCCGCGGGTAACTGCGATTGATCTCGCCGCGCGCCCGCTTGTGGAGCGAGGGATGGAGCGTGCAGAGGCACGCGAACGCATCGCCGATCTGTTCGCGCGTGTCCGCCTTCCGCGGGACCTTTGGGATGGGCTGCCGGTTCTGTTCAGTGGTGGCGAACAGCAGCGCGTTAATTTGGTGCGCGCCTTGGCGGTTGCCCCACGGCTTCTCCTTCTGGATGAACCGACGGCGTCGCTCAGTCCAGACCTTCAGGCGGAAGTGGTGACGTTGATCGGGGAAGCCCGCGATCGCGGAACGACCCTGGTTGGCGTGATGCACGACACCGATCTGTTGAACCGTCTGTCTGACCAGGTCATTGTTCTGGATCAGGGCCGTCGCGTCGCCTGACCTGGCGTATCTCCGGCGCTGCAAGGCCTCCCCCCAACCCACCTGCGTTTTGCTGCCCGCGAGGCGATTGGGTCCGTGAATCCGCTGATTGACTCCCGCGTCGGACGTGCGCCACACGACCGAAAGGGAGAAGTCAGGCAGGGATGGTCACGAACCAAGGTACAACCCACTCATCGGAGCACTGCTGGTGCAAACGACTGGAATCCGGTTCCTGGGCGGACTTGGGCGGTGACCAAAGACCGGGCGCATCAAGGTGGGGAGGCAGTGGCTCCGAGTCAGTTTCAGGCATCGCCCCAGTGTTGGGAGACGGGTGATGCGCTGAGCGAGGCGGTCAGATGGTCATCACCATCTGGGGGCGGGCAATCTTGACCACGCCGTCGAACTCACGCATGGCGGAGTGACGGACTGCTTCACGATCAGTTCCGGGCCAGAAGTGGGTCAGGACGAGGCGGCGCGCATGTGCGACCCGCGCTACGTTTCCGGCGTCCGGCCCGCCTAGGTGGAGGTCGTTGCCCGGCGCAAAGGCTTCGGTGCCAAGCGTCGTTTCGGCGAGGAGAAGATCTGCGTCCTGAGCCACCTCGTTCAGGCTGGCGCACGGCGCCGTGTCCGAGGTGTAGACAAAGGTCCGGCCCGCGCCGATCACGCGCAAGGCGTACGACGGTATGGAGTGCCAGACCGGCACGGCAGCGATCACCATCCCGCCGATGGTGAATGGACTGTCTGGGGTGTATTCGCGCAGGGTAAATGCGGCATCAAAGAAGGGTTGCGTGGTGGAGAGACACTCCCCGAGGCGTCGCAAGTGCGCAATGCCTCCCGGCGGGACCCACACGTTGACCGGTTCCGTGCGTTCCTTGCCGTAGCGGATGCCGTAGCGGAAGGGGACCAGGTCCAGGTAATGATCTGGGTGCATGTGCGAGATTACGACGGCATCCAATCCCCAACTGTTCGGCACGGCTCCGGAGGGCTGTTGCGCGGTCTCACCGAGTGGGCCCAACCCGAGTGACAGGAGCGACGACACGATTCCTGTACCGCAGTCGATCAGGATGCGCGTCTCCGATTCGGTGATGAGGTATCCCGAACATGCGTCATGGGGTGCCGGACACGAGGCTGATGATCCGAGGATGGTGAGTTTCATCGGTGATGGGACCTATGTTCTCCATGTCAATGTGTGAGCGGTGCGTGCGTTGGCAAGCGATGCCTGCCCTTACCCGACGGCGCAGAAACTGCCCCCGTTGCGACGGAAGTGTGGAGTACGGCGAAGCTGGGTACGTGGGCAGTGATTGGGGATGGGGTCAGTGGACGGCACGTTCGGCGAAGGAGGTAGCGTTGCCGTTACGGGATGCCAACGCCGTGGCCGGCAGCACCCCCATGAGACCGGCGCGAGTGGCATGGACGATCTCGCCGCCTCGCATGACCAAGGTGGCCTCCGCGACGCCGTCGGTGCGAACGACCAATGCGAGGTCGGCACGCATTCCGGTCCGGATCACCCCGCGGTCAACCATGCCGAAGGTGTGCGCGGCGTCACGGGTGACCATGGCGATCGACTCCGGCAGCGACCGCAGGCCAAGATCGAAGACCCGGAACGGTGCTTCCAGCATCGACGGCGAGTGGTAATCGGCACAGATGATGTCGGCCAGGCCGGCCTTGATCAGGTCCAGGGCGCTGGCGTTGCCGGTCGTTGACCCACCGCGCACGATATTCGGGGCGCCAACGATGATCTTCATTCCATGTTCGCGCGCCCGGGCGGCGGCCTCGGTGGTGACAGGGAACTCGGAGATGGTGCACCCGATGGAGGCCATCTGGTCGACCTTCTCCGGAGTGTCATCGTCGTGGGAAGACAGGACGTAGGTCTCCCGGGAAAGTTCTTCCGCTGCGCGGCCCCAAACCCTGGGCAAGGTAGTGGTATCGGCGGCGCGCTCATGCATCAGTTGGGCAAGGCGATCATCGTCATTGCCCATGTTGTAGCCGGCCTGACGGTACTCACCCCAGAGACCCTTGAGACCGTCGAGGTTTCGGTACTGTCCCTGACCGGGGGTGTGATCGTTCAGGGACATCGCCTGGTACTGGAAGCGTCGCATGGACGCAAAGAGGTTATCGATGCCGTCCGGGCTCCACACGTCGCAGCGGTGCAGGACCTGGTGGTCGATGCCTCCGGTGGTGCTGGCCTCGCGGATGGCGTCGGTGATGGCGACGGCCTCATCGACGGACCGGGTATTGCGCACCATGTTGCCAAAGGTGACGGCGTGGAAGGACGTGGTGACGCCGGCCGCAACCGCCCGCCGTGCGTAGTTCGCAATCGCGAAGGGGCGGGAGAACCCGACCCGCGGACGCGGATTGACCTCGCGCTCGACCCCATCGTTGTGGGTGTCGACCAGTCCGGGGATGAGCAGGGCGCCGTTGGCGTTGATCACGACCGCACCCTGGGTTGACACCTGGGAGGTCTCGCCGACGTCCGCGATGATGCCACCGGCGATGGCGACCGCACCATCCTCGATGATGGAGTCCTCGAGGACCACCCGTGCGTGACGGAAGACGATGGGGATACCCGGGTGGGACTGGATTTCCATCAGCGATCAAACCTTCCATTGGGCGACCGGTTCGTACCGGTCGCCTCGGAGTTCCAGGTATGCGACAGTGTCAACGGTCCAGGCATCGTTGAAATCGAGCGTGGTCGCGGCGTTCCGAAGTGCAGTCAGGTCACGTCCGTGCGCACGGCGGACACAGGTGATGTGCCATGGCCACGGGGTGAGCGTCCCCATGGATACGTGGGTTCCATCAAAGAGGCGGGTGCGGGCGCGGTCCAGGGCTTCCGTCGCCGTCAGTGACACATAGAAGGTGTGCTCAGCATTCGCGAACTCGTGCACGGCTCCGCAATGGACCGAGACGGGAAGGTCGAAGGCGTGGCGCACCTGTGCTTCCAGAGTGCCGATCCCGTCACCGTCGACCGCGGGCGGCCAGTAGGCGAGGGTGGAATGTGGCGGGATGCGCCGCGCCTGGCCGGGATCGTGCTCGGCACGCCACGCCTGGACGCGTTCGCCGACGGTTCCGGTGACGACGGCGACCAGGACGCGCCGTCCCTGTGCCGAGGAACTCGGCTCAGTCACCGTACATCTCCAGGAACCGGTCGAGGTCGTTGAAGTCGGCAATCCGGGACTCCAGGAGATCCCGGGGCCAGTCCCACCAGGCGATGGCCTGCAGGCGCTCGGCAATGGGGCGTGGGAACCGTTCACGCAGAGGGCGCGCGGGGACGCCGACGGCAATCATGTACGGGTCGACGTCCTTGGTCACCACGGCACTTGAACCGATGACGGCACCGTTGCCGATGCTGACGCCGGGCATGACGACGGCCCCGTGCCCGATCCAGACGTCGTGCCCGATCGTGACCGCGTGGTCACGGCGCCACTGGAAGAAGTCCTCGTCATCGGTCGGTGCGAATCCGTACTGGGTGCGGCGATAGGTGGCGTGGTGCTGCATGACCCGCCAGGTCGGATGGTTGCCCGGGTTCAGGCGGACGTGCGAGGCGAGCGAGCACCACTTGCCGACGGTCGCATAGATGANNACGCTGTTCCGGACCCGCGCCGTCGGGTCAATCAGCGGCGCGGTCCCCAAGCGCTTCGGATTTTCATCCTTATGGCCGGTGCCGGCCTCCCGGTCGCCGTTGACCGGGAGGGCCGATACCTCGGATGGAGCGGAGCGGGATGTCAGCTCTGGCGTCCGTGATCCCGCGCCGTTCGGAAGTGGGTTTGCCCCCATTACTTCATCGCCTTGAGGTCAAGCTCCAGTTCCTTGGCAATCTCGCGGAGCGGGTTGTAGAAGGCGTCAAGGTTCTTGAGGCCGAGCTTCTGGGTCGGGTCCGTGTACCACCGCTTGGTCTTCTTCACGAACTCGGCATCATCCTTGGCGGCGAGGAGGGCTTCCTTCATCGCACTCTTGAGCGTGGCGGGCAGGTCGGCCCGGACGTTGAACGGGGTGTTCGGGATCGGGTCCGAGATGCGGATGATTGCGATCTGTCCGTCCTTGGCAGATTCGAAGAGGGCCTGGACCTCCGCCGCGGTGCGGACCTTGCCGACGGTGTTGTCGGCGAACCCGGCGAACTCGATCTGCTTCTCGTCACGGGCGAGGTAGAGGTTCTCCTCGGTTGAGGCGCAGGCGTCAACCTTGTCGTTCCAGAGGGCGAGGATGGACGACGGGTGCGTGCCGGCGAAGATGGGCTTCATGTCCTTGTCGGGATCGAGGCCCTGCTTCTTGAGGTAGGTCTTCGGGACGAGGTGGCCCGAGGTGGAGGCCGGATCCACGAAGGAGAAGCTCTTGCCCTTCAGGTCCTGGACGGTCTTGATCCCCTTGCCCTTCTTGGTGGAGATGCAGGAGAAGTAGTAGTCGCTGATCTTCGGGTCGAAGACCTCGCCACGGGTGCTGATCTCGACCGCGAGGGCCTCGGCGTTGGCCTCCTGCACGGCGAGCAAGTAGGAGAACGGGCCGACGATCATGCCGTCAACCTTCTTTGACCGCATGGCCTCGATGACGGCCGAATAGCTCGAACCGGTTGTCCACTTGATCGGAAGGCCGATCTTCTTGGAGAGGTAGTCCACGACTGGCTGGTTTGATTCGAGCGTCTTGGCTTGGTCGTCGCCGGCAAAGAGGCCGAGGCTGAGTTCGGCGGGCCATCCGGCGCGTGGGTTCACGGTGGGGGCGACGGTCGGCATGGCGGCGGCAGTGGTCGGTGCGGGCGCAGCGGCTGCGGGTGCCTTGGTCGGTTCGGCCTTGGCAGGCATGGCGGCTTCGGATCCGCAGGCGGCGAGCAGGCCGAGAGCGGGCAGCCCGAGGGCGGCAAGATGGGCGCGACGGGTGCGTGAGACGGTCATGCGGTTTCTCTCCCTTGGAAATATTTGGTGGTGGTCAGATCAGTCGGCGACGGAGGTAATCACTTGCCCGGTCGATGAGCGTGACCGCGGTGATGATCAGGACGAGGGCACCCATCAGCTTTGAGTACTGGAAGAGCGCCATGTACTTGCTGAGCACGAACCCAACGCCTCCGGCACCGACGAGTCCGAGGATGGTCGCCGACCGCACATTGCGTTCGAACATCAGCAGGCAATACGAGGCGACAAGGGGAAGCGCTTGGGGGATCACTCCGAACACGAACGTCTGCAGGCGGGTCGCACCGGTCGCAGTGACGGCCTGAACCTGCTTCGGGTCAATCGACTCGATTGCCTCGGCATACAGTTTCGCCATCATTCCGATCTCGCCGATGCCGAGGGCGAGAACCCCGGCGAATGGACCCAGTCCGACGGCGGAGACGAAGATCAGGGCGAAGATGAGTTCCGGGATGGCGCGGTTGGCGTTCATGAGCAACCGCGTGGCCATGTAGACGTACCGGTGGGGGGTGATGTTCCGGGCGGCGAGCAATCCGAAGGGGATGGCCATGACGGCAGCAATGGATGTGCCGATGATTGCCATCTGGATCGTCTCAAGGAGGGCGAACAGCACGGTCGGTGCGCTGATCGTCTCGCCGACGGCACCGATTGGTGGAACGACCACACCGAAAGGCAGCGTGAATGCCGGTGTGGCAAGTGCCACTTTGGTCCAGTCCCAGGCGGGCGGGAAGAGCCTCACGATGAACCGGCCGATATTCGGGATGCCCTCCACCAGTTCCATTGGGTTTGCGCGCGTCCCGGCAAGGCCCCAGGTGTAGGCGAGGCCCGCAATCGCCACGGTGGCGACCATGGATCCGGTGATCCGTGGAAACGGTTCCAGGAGGCGTTCGCGGGCGGTTGGATCGATGCTTACCGGCCGGGACACGCCCGGCGCGGACGGTGCATCCCCGGTTACGGTCAACTGATTACCGATCTGGAGCGGGGAGGTTGCATTGATGCCGACAGGCTGGTCTTGTCGCAACTGGGCCATCAGACTGCCACCGCTTCGCGTGGTGCCGTTTCGCGCCGTCGCATTGCGCGAAGTTCGGCCGGGACATCAAATCGGTAGATGCGGTCGAGTGCGTCCTCGGTCAGGGTTTCCGGGGTGCCGTCGAAGACCACGCGACCCTGCGCGATGCCGACGATTCGGTCGGCGAAGGCGGTGGCAAGATCGACCTGGTGGATGCTGAGGATGGTCGGGACCCCCTCGTCGCGTGCGACCCGAACAAGGTCACTCATGACGTGCCACGAGAGTTCTACGTCCAGGCTTGCCACCGGTTCATCGGCGAGAAGGACGCGGGGCTGCTGGGCCAGGGCACGTGCGATTGCAACCCGCTGCTTCTCTCCGCCGGATAACCGGTCGGCGCGGTTCGTGGCGCGGTGCACCAGGTTGACCCGCTCCAGGCTCCGCACGGCAATCTCGCGGTCGGCGCTGCTGAAATATCGGAAGAGGCTTGCAACCCCGCGGTTGTATCCAAGGCGCCCGCACAGGACGTTGTCGAGCACTGGCAGACGGTCGACGAGGTTGAATTCCTGCCACACAAACCCGACGGACCGGCGGAGGTCCTGGAGGTCGTTGCCGACCATTGCCGAGATGTCCTTGCCGTCGAGGAGGATGCGCCCTTCAGTGACGCGTTGCAGACCGTTGATGGTGCGGAGCAATGTTGACTTGCCGGCACCTGAACGACCGATGAGGGCGACGATCTCGCCGTTGCGCGCGGCCATGTCAACCGACGCGAGAGCTTGGTATCCGTTCGGGTAGACGACGCGTACACCTTGGATTTCGAGCATCCTGCCCCCGCATGTGGCGCGGCCGGATCACACTGGCCGGTCCGCTTTCTTCCTCCTCAATGTAGGAAGCGTGCGTTACACGGCGGTTAGGGTTTGCGTCAGGTTTTGAGTCGTTGCGCCATGGTCCCGGTGACAATGTTCTGTTGATTTCCCGGTGTCATGGCACGCTGCAATTGCCCGGATCCGACG
>DDYL01000144.1:0-4108 GCA_002347925.1 Chloroflexi bacterium UBA2235
CTCGGGAAGATCCTCTACTGCCATTGCCGCGATGTCGTCGGTCCCGCCGACCGCTTCGCCGAATGCTTCCTCGGCGAGGGGCAGATGCGCCTCTTCGAGATCTTCATGGCCTTCAAGAAGCATGGCTTCACCGGTTTCCTGATTGACGATCACGTCCCGCACATGGTCGACGACTCCGAGTGGGGTCACCGCGGACGCGCCCACGCCACCGGCTACATGCTCGCCACGCTTGACGCCGTGGAAGCAGTCCTGGCGGGTCGGGGATAAGTACCGGACCCCTACCCCACCCCATCGCCGCTTCTCTCCCCGCGACTGGGGAGAGAGGCGGTGTGTATTTCACCACCCCGACGCCACCCACCCTGATGTACATTCGCGTCGCGCGGGTGAAGTGTGGCGCCGGAGCGGGCGTCGGCCTACTTCAGGGCGCCGAGGCGCAAGCCGTCCAGGAAGTACCTCTGGAATAGCAGGAAGAAGATGATGATCGGGATTGACGCCACGGCACCGCCGGCGAAGATGATCCCCCAGTCGGTCATGAACTCGCCCTGCAGACTCGCCACGCCGACGGTCAAGGTGAACTCCTGAGGGCGGTTCACCGCAATCAGGGGCCACAGGAAATCGTTCCAGTTCCTCACGAAGGTGAAGATCGCCAGTGAGGCAATCGCCGGCATCGACAACGGCACGATCACGTGTCGCACCACCCCGATCTCCGAACACCCATCGATGCGGGCGGCGTCTTCGAGTTCGCCCGGAAGGGTCTGGATGAACTGGCGCATCAGGAAGATGCCGAACACCTGTGACGACGCTGGAAGCAGGATCGCCCAGATCGAGTCGATGATCCCCAGGCTGCGGCTGATCAGGTAGAGCGGGATGAAGGTCACGTGGATCGGCACCATCAGCGTGCTGACAAGCGCGACGAACAGCACGTTCCGCAACGGGAAGCGTCGCTTGGCGAATGCGTAGCCTGCCAAGGTGTCGAACACCACGTGCCACAGGGTGGCAGCGAGGGAGACGGTCAGGCTGTTCACGACCCATCGCGTGTAGTGCTTGGACGTTGTCAGCAACCGGATCACGTTGTCCAGTTTCCACGCGGGCACCAGGATGGGGGTCAGTGGCGGGGTCGCAGTGATCGGGGTGAGGGCATTCGCAAAGAGCCAGTACATAGGGAAGAGGGCGATCACGGTCGTGACGATCAGCACTGACCACGTCACGATGCTTCGGGTGACCGTCATCCCGATCGGTCCCGTGCGAGGGCGTCTTATCGCCACCCCATTGCACCTGATTGAAAGTCGCTTCGATTGGCCAACGAATCGCCCCTTGATTTATCGACGCTTCGCTTGGCGATGCTGACACCCGAACGGCGCGAGGCGCTGGGCAGGGATGCCCGCGGACCGGACGGTGCCCCCATCGTCCCTGACTGAAAGTCGCTTCGCTCGACCGCGGTCGTCGTCATCGCCTAGTACTCCACATTGCTTCGCAGCACGCGGAACTGCACCAGGGCGACCGCACCGATCATCACGAACAGCATCATGGCTTGCGCCGCCGAAACCCCGAGATCGAAGTCCTTGAATCCCGAGTAATAGATCTGCGTGACGATCGTCTGGGTCGACCGCCCCACACCGCTGGGAACCATCACGTAGATGCGTTCGAAGACCTCGAAACTCGCGATGGTGTAGATGACCGTGAGGTAGAGGGTCGTGGGCCGGATCAGGGGCAAGGTGATCCACCACCATTTCTGCACCGGCGATGCGCCGTCAAGGTCGGCTGCCTCGTAGAACTCGGTCGGGATGCCTCCCATCGCCGCGCTGAACAGCACGACTGCCGTGGCCGGGATCGTCAGCATTGCCGATGCCGTGATGCTGCCGAGGGCGATGTCCGGGTTCGACAGCCATCGCACCGGTTCGACGCCGATGAGACGCAGCAGGTAGTTGGCGAAGCCCCACTGGGCGTTATAGATGTACGCCCATGTCATGCCGACGATCAGCGAACTGGTGACGGCCGGCAGGTAGAACGCGGCCCGGAAGAAGGTCCGCACGTGCCGGTGCAGGGGTTGGATCAGGCTAGCCAGTGCAAGGCCGACCACGATGTTCGTGGTGACCGTGAACACCGTGTAGGTCAGGGTGTTGCCTATCGAGGTCACGAAGATCCCGCCAAGTCCGGTGAACGCCTTCTGGTAGTTCATCCAGATGGGATCGGCGAAGGTTCCGCCGGTCCGGAGGTTGTACTTCTCCACCGAGATGATGGCGGACCACACCACCGGTGCGAACGTGAAGCACGCGAAGGTGATGATGCTCGGCGCGATGAATGCGTACGACCACCCGTGTTCGCGCAGGAAACGTCGCGCGTCAGTCATGGACGTACTCCCGCGTCGTGGCACCCGCTCGCCACCCCATTGCCCCTTGACGGATCGGCGCTTCGCTAGTGCCGGGTTGTACTGTCGCCGGGACCGGTTGCATTCGCTCGCGACTCCGTAGCGGGGCGGTTCAGGGCGATGAGGCGGAACGGCCAGGGTGATCGGGTGGACCGCGCCACCCCATCGCCATCGCCCCTAGACTTATAGACCCTTCGCTTGGCCTTGCCGACACCCGAACGGCGCGAGGCGCGGGGCAGGGATGCCCGCGGACCGGACGCTGCCCCCATCGCCCTGGACCGGACGGCGTTCCCGCCGTCCGTTGTGCCCATCCGCGCGCCCAGGGTCGCCACGATCACGGTCAGCTCTTGAGGAGTGACGTCGCCTCGGCGGAGATGCGCTTCATCGCCTCTTCGGCCTTGACCTTGCCGGAGATGATGCCCTGGTACTCCACATGGAACAGGCGGGTGAACTTTGCCCAGTCGGCAACAAGCGGGGTTGACCACATGTCCGGCAGGACGGGGAGGAACTTGTCAAGCGGGTCGTTGATCTTGACCGACTTGCGCGCGCCCGGGGCGAGGTAGAAGCCCGTCGGCACGTTGGATCCGGCCGGGACATCCTCCTGCACTTCACTGCTGGTGAGGTACCGCCCGAGGTCCATCGCCGCCTTGCGCTTGGTCTCATCCTTCGTCTTGGCGACCGCGATCAGGCCAACCGCACCGACGGTCAGCTTGTTGCCATTCATCGTCGGATGCGGATAGATCTCGAAATCAACCTTGGCGCCCTTGAACTGGGCAGCCGGGCCGGTCGCATCGACGGTCATCGCCAACTGGCCGTTCTGGAACGCCCCCTTGATGTCGGCGTCCTTCTGGCTGCCGAAGTCGGGAGGCGTGACCTTGTGGGTCAGTGCGAGGCTGATGAACCGCTCGAGGCCGGCGATGGCCTTCGGGTTGTCGAACCCGAACTTGCCATCTGCGGTGAGTGGGCGGACTGACGGGTCCTCGTTCATCCACAGCGCCCAGGTGTTGACAACGCCGGCATCGACGAAGCCACTCCACCCATAGACCTGCTCGCCCTTGGCATTCTTGAAGGTCGTCTTCTTGGCGGCGTCGACGAACTGGTCCCACGTCCAGTTCTTTGGAGGCAACTCCACCTTGGCCTCGGCGAAGACGGTCTTGTTGACGTAAATGCCCATCGGCACGACCCACAGGGGCCACGCCGACGCCTTCTTGTCCTTGATGCGGGTCACATCCAGCACGTTCGGCAGGATGTCCGCCTTGTCGGCGTCGGTGAGGTAGGTGTCGATTGCCTCGACGAGGTCGTCTTTCACATAACCGGGAAGGCGGTCTGATGGCAGGCGGAGCAGGTCAACACCCTGTCCGGACTGGAGAGCGGTCGTGAGCTTGGTGAAGCCCTCGTCGGTCGGTGGGTAGCCGATGATCTCGACCTTGATGTCCGGGTTGTCGGCTTGGAACTGCACGATGGCGTTGTCAAAGGGATTGGCGAAGGCGTTGCCGGCAGTGTAGCCAAGCACCCAGAGGTTGAGGGTGCCCTTGTACCCGCTGGCGCTCTTGCGCAGGCCGCCCTTGGCGGTGCGGGCTGGGGCCGGGCCGGCAGTCGGCGTGGCTGCTCCCGCGGCGGGCGCGGTGGTCGGTGCAGCCGCCGGGGCCTTCGTTGGCTCGGGGGCCTTCGTCGCTTCCGGTGCCTTGGTCGCGGCCGCTGCCGCGGTGGTCGGTGCAGCCGCGGCTGCCTTGGTTGGGG
>DDYL01000144.1:4217-4353 GCA_002347925.1 Chloroflexi bacterium UBA2235
CCTTGGTTGGGGCAGCGGCCGGGGCCGCTTCGCCACCACAGGCCGCGAGGGCGGCTCCGCCAAGAACGGTGCCAAGCCCGGCCACGATCGCACGACGCGACCGCAGGCGGGACAGGGTGTCAGGGATGATTGACAG
>DDYL01000144.1:4442-6880 GCA_002347925.1 Chloroflexi bacterium UBA2235
CCCCATCGCCCCTTGATTTATAGGCGCTTCGCTCATCCGTGATCCACTGCTCGTGGGAGTGTTGGGATCAGGACAGGGCCGGCGTCGGTCGGGCTCCCATCTTTGCCGAGGCCTGTCCGGTGGGATGGAGGTGCTTCGGAGGTCAGGCGGGTAGCGGGAAGTCGATGGTGCGTCGCGACTTCGAGGATTCATAGGCCGCGAGGATCATCTCGACCGCCGCGCGACCGTCGAGACCGGACACGCGGGTCGGCGCACCGGTGCGGAATCCATTTGCATAGTCGGCCCACATCCGCGCGAACCCGGTGCCCCACTCCAGATCAGGCAGTAACGGGTGGATCTCGCGGTCGCCGAAGTGCTTCTCTGAGAGACCACGGACACCCTCGCGATTGCAAATCTCCACGTAGCCATCAGGGCCATAGAAGGTCACGCGGTGGTTCCACGGGCCAACGTTCATGCCGAAGGTGCCGGTCATCTCGGCAATCGCACCCTGCTGGAAGCGGTAGACGGCAATGGCGGTGTCCTCGGACGTCATGTCCAGGACCTTGCGCGCGCCGGCGATCGAGGTTGCTTCCGAGAGGTCACCAAGGATCCAGCGCAACAGGTACGCGGGGTGGACCGCCTGCGCCATCAGGACCCCACCTCCGCCGGCCTTGGTGCCAAGCCACGGGCGCACGCTGACGGTCTGGGGGGGTTCCAGTCCGACCGTCTGCGCCAGGAAGATGTCGCCGATCGCACCCGACTTGATGAATTCGCGGGCCGCATCGGTCCCGGGGTCGTAGATGCGGTTGTGGACGGGATGCGCCCGTTTGCCGGCCTTGGCGGCGGCGTTCAGGATGGCATCGCATTCGGCAAGGGTGGTTGCCAGAGGCTTCTCGACTACCACATGGTGTCCGGCTTCCAGGACTTCGACGGCGAACTTCGCATGGAGGTCATGGGGCAGTAGGACCGCAATGACGTCGGCGTCGCTCGCAAGGACGTCGTGCCACGTGTTGTAGATGTGCGCCACGTGGAACTCGGCAGCGCGGGCCTCAGCGCGGGAACGGTCCGCGTCGTAGATGCCCGCAACCTCGACCACGCCGGGGTTGGCAGCAATCGCACGCAAGTGTGCCTGCGCAATCGCCCCGCAACCTAGCAGGGCAACGCGCACGGGGTTGTCGGTACTCATCGGTCTCATCCTTCCTATTTGTCGCCCATCCCTGTCGGAACCGGGAGAGGATCAAGTGGTCGCGCACCAGCAAGTGCCCCCCACCCTGCCCCGTCCTGGTTGCGACGGCAGAGGGGTGAGAGTTGCCTCCCCCGGTGCGACGGAACAGGTGAGTGGGCCGGCAAGGATGCCTGCGGATCGCTTGCACCGATCACCGCCCACCCACAAGCCCCCGAAGCGTCCGAGCCGCACCATCCGGACGTCGGCCCTCCCAGGATCAGTCGGCGCGACGCACTTCCTTTGACTGGTCACGCACGTGCGTCGGGCGGATCATGATCTCCTCGATCAGCGCGCGCTGCGGAAGCGACGCCACCAACAGGACCGCCGCTGCGACATCCTCGGACTTCAGCATCAGGTCACGCGACTCACGCGAGGGCACAACCGGTCGCGCATCCATGATGTCGGTGTCCACCTCGCCCGGGAAGATGCTGCATGCCCGGATGTTGTAGGCCTTCTCCTCATCATTGATCGACTGGGTGAGTGAGGCCTGACCGGCCTTCGAGGCGCTGTACGCCACGCCCGGCAACGCACCGGCCCGCTTGGCAGCCATCGAGACGAGGTTGATGATGGTTCCCTCGCGCTGGGCACGCATCACCGGCAAGGCCCGGCGCGCGCAGTAGAACGCGCCCGACAGGTTGACCGCAACCACGTGCTGCCAGTCTTCCAGGGTGATGTCGTGGATATTCCGGTGCTTGGTGTTCGTGCCAGCGTTCGTGAACAGGATGTCCAGGCGTCCCCATTTCGCGGCGACGCTGTCGAAGAGGTGGTCCACATCGGCCGGATTGGACACGTCACCCGGCACGACAATCGCTTCGCCGCCGTGGTCGTGGATCGTCTTCGCGACATCCTCGAGAATGCCCGGGCGACGGCCACTCAGGGCGACCTTCGCGCCCGCGTGTGCCAGCGCGATGGCGCTTGCCCGTCCGATGCCTGTCCCCGCCCCGGTGACGATCGCCACCTTGCCTGCCAATGTGCCTGCACTCATCGTCGTAGTCCTGCCTCTCCGGTCTGGTTTCCAGTTGGACAGGGTACCGCGCCCGACAGGTCCGCGCGGGAGGGCCGCCTACCACCCGCCATCGCCCCGCCGCTCCTCGACTTCCGGACGCTTTGCTTGGCCCATCGCCCCTTGACCTGTAGACGCTTCGCTTGGCCCTTTCCAGTTGCCATGGAGGAGAGAGGTTGGGCTTCATCATGGAGGGGACCCAGGATCAGGGGCGGACATGCTAAGGTGGGA
>DDYL01000144.1:6915-8763 GCA_002347925.1 Chloroflexi bacterium UBA2235
GATGCCCAGCGAAGCGCGGTGACGTCGATGCCTTCCAGTGCCACCGAGGGGGCACCGCGTGCGAACGTGCCCGCAGTCGACGCCTACCGTCTCCCGGTCGGTGGGAGTGTCTCCCTCAACCCGGACCTTGCCCAATCCTTCACGTCCGTCTCGACCGACGGCATCGATGTCTCCCAGGCGATGACTGCGATCATCGTTGGCCGGCAGGCATTCCAGGCAAGTCGCAACGCCTACCAGGCGGCACAGTCAGTACTTGACAGCACCCTCAGGGTCGGCCTCTAGCCCCCCCGGCCCTTGGCGTCCCCTCGCCCAGGCCCCTCGTGCCAATCGGGGTATGTCTCCTCCGTTTGCGCGCCTGACCGCATGCCAACCACCCCATCGCCCTCCGCCCTGCTTCACATTCGCGTCGCTGCCCGCGCACCGCCGACCGCCATTCCTTGCAACTTTGGCCCCTGACGGGTCGTTCCGTCCGGTGCGAGTTTCCACGTGAAAGGCGCGGCCGCCGTGTTCTTCGGCGCGTGGACAACGGGCACGACGGGCGCCTGATGGATTCGGTCCATCCGGTGCTGGCGATGAGAGAGGCAAGCGATGGGCGAGGCGACGTTGGTAACGCGCCTGGAGGCGTCGGCGGATGTGCCCCTTGCCGCCCCCGCGGTCTGGGAAGCGTTGCTCGATGGCACGCGTTGGCCGGACTGGCTTGCCGCCGGTGACCCGCCCGCCCGCGCCTGGCGACGCCATGGCATCCTGCCACGCCTCGATGCCGTCACCGCGTTCCGAGGCAACGCACGCCAACCCGAACCCGTCCCATCCGTCGGCGACATGCGTCAGGAGACGGCAGTCGTTGGCGTTCCGTTTGGGTTCGGAGCGCGTCGCATCACATGGCGAACGGTCGTCACCGATGTCGAGTTCGGTCGCACCTTGGAATGCGAATCCCCGTCAGTTGGGGGCTACCTCCTCGAGTGGCGCCTGCGGTTGACCGTCCTGCCGACCGGAATCCAGCCTCTCCCGTCGTGGTTCATCCTGGGTGATAATCCGGTTCCCTCCGCTGATGGCCCCCGCGTCAACGAACGCGAACGTCAAACCGGTTCAAGGGTTCACGTGCAACTCTCCTACCGGCCAGCCGGATTGTTCGCGCGCATGTACAACCGCATGCGACTGCGGTCAATCCTGAAGGAACGCCTGGGGTCTTGGCTGTCCGGGTTGACCCACTCGCTCACCCTATTGTCCGACCTGGAAAGCCGTGCCCTCGGCGAACCGATCCGGTATATCCCTGAACCGCCGCGCCCACCTCGCCCCGCCCCGGACATGCCTCGAACCACCCGAACGGCGCCGGACGCGACCCGCCCTCCACGTCAGTTGCCCGCGGAGATTGCCCAGCGCCTCGCGTCCCGCGCCGAACCCCGGCCTGGATTGGGGCCACAACCGGGACGCCAGTCGCCAGTCGCTGGCTTGTCCATCGCGTCCGGCGGGGGCATTGTTCCCCCATCAGCACAGCCGCCTGCGCCACGTGCCCCGGACGCCCCGCAGCGTCGCCAGGCTACCGGTGGACTGGGCATGGAAACTCGCATCCGGGCCGAGGGACCAGGTGGAACCGTTGCAACTGGACGCGCCAGGCCGGGCGATCAAGCCTTCGATCATTCGTCCTCGGAATGGGGTGCGGTCTCCGGGACGTCGGCCGTCGCCACGCTTGTGCGACCCGTGGAGGCACCCGCCGAAGCGTCGCAGGTGAAGTGGTCTCCCGTCGCCGAGACGCCGCTTCTGGTGGTGCCAACGGCTGAGGAGACCGCGTACGAGGAGCTGGTTGCCACCGTCATCGCCACCACCTCACCCGATGTCGTTCCATTGGAT
>DDYL01000133.1:0-892 GCA_002347925.1 Chloroflexi bacterium UBA2235
CCTGGTTGGGCAACGCCCGCCTCATCACGCCGGGATCGTCGGGGCGTCTTCACTGGGTCTGGTCCACTCGCCGGGCTCTCGCCAAGGATTTCCAGTGCCAATGCGCGGTAGGCGTCGTCGGCCTCGCTCCCGGGGGCAGCAATGTGGATCGGTGCACCACGCAATTGTGCCTCGGGGTACGCAACGTACTTCCGGATGATGGTGCGGGTGAGGTAGGACGGATACCGCTCTTCCAGGCCCTTGAGGACAACCTGGCAGACACGGACCCGTGGCTCGTGCTTGGTCGGGACGATGCCCGCTATGGTCAGCGCCGGATTGAGGGTCTCTTGGACGGTCTGCACGACCGACATCAGCGTGTGGACGCTTTCGAGGGCAAAGTACTGGGTTTCAACCGGCACGAGCAGGCGGTCAGACGCAACCATCGCGTTGATTGTCAGGACACCGACGGATGGACGGCAGTCGAGCAGGATGTGGTCATACCGTTCCGAGACCGACGGGGCCGTCAACTTTCGTCGCAGGACATGTTCGCGGGACAGGACGGAGATGAGCTCGATCTCGGCAGCTTCCAACGACGTGTCGGCCGCCACGACGTCAAGCCGGTCGAATCCGGTCGACTGGACCGCCTCGAGGATGTCGTAAGAGGGGTCACGGAAGACACGGTACATGGCGCCGGGCGTCCCGGAGACACCGAGACCCCGCGCAAGGTTGCCCTGGGGGTCGAGGTCTACAAGGAGGACCCGGTGGCCCAGGTTTGCGAACCAGGCGCCGAGGTTGATCGTGGTGGTTGTCTTGCCGACACCACCCTTTTCCTGCACGATGCCAAGGATCACGCTTGCCCCCACGGCGGGTCGGTTGGTCCGGGTCTGGCCCGGGGTTCGCCGCATCGGACGGA
>DDYL01000133.1:973-4319 GCA_002347925.1 Chloroflexi bacterium UBA2235
ATTGGACACCGAAGCCGTCGCTATACTCGGGCACATGTTTCTTGTTGGAACCCAACGAATCAACGACGCTGGTCACCTCGAGATTGGCGGGTGCGACACCGTCACCCTGGCACGGCACTTCGAGACGCCGCTCTACGTCTTCGACGAAGCCGACATCCGGGATCGTTGCCGCACCTACCGGGCGGCCTTTGAGTCGCGCTATCCGCACGTGACCATTGCCTACGCGGGGAAGGCATTCCTCACCCCGGCGATGGCCAGACTGATTGACGAGGAGGGTTTCGACCTCGACGTCGCGTCGGGCGGGGAACTTCACGTCGCACGGGTGGCCAATTTTCCAGGGCGGCGCCTCGTTTTCCACGGCAACAACAAGTCCCCGCGTGAACTGAATGAGGCCCTTGACGCCGGGGTCGGGCGGATTGTCCTGGACAATGACCTGGAGATCGTGACCCTGGATGCCACCGCCCAGGCACGCCGGCATTGCCAGGAGGTCTGGATCCGCGTGGCACCGGGAGTGGACCCCCATACCCACCGACGCATCCGTACCGGACAGAACGACACCAAGTTCGGCTTCAACATCACCTCAGGTGCCGCCCTGGAGGCTGTGGTCAAAGTCCTCGGGCGCCAAGGGCTCCTTTTTACGGGATTGCACGCGCATGTTGGCAGCAACCTGAAGGACATGGAGGCGCACCTTGCCGCCCTCGATGCCGTTCTGGATCTGGCGCTGGCCATCCGTGATGAAACCGGCCTTTCCGTCGAGGAATTGAACCTCGGAGGCGGGCTAGGGATCAGGTACCTTCCCTCTGACGAGGTGCCTCCCGTTGACGAGTTCGCCGAACGCCTGACCTCGGCCCTTCTCGATGGATTGGCGTCACGGCACCTGCCGGTTCCGCACCTCCACCTGGAACCGGGCAGGTCGATTGTCGGTGAGGCTGGAACGACGCTCTACACCGTCGGTGCGACGAAGTCGGTCCCGATCCCGGAGGCACCGGGGCACCGGGCATTCGTTGCGATTGACGGTGGCATGTCGGACAACCCGAGACCGCAACTCTACGACGCCGTCTACTCCGCGATGATTGCGAACCGACCGGCGGCACCAACGACTGGCACCTACCGCGTGTCGGGCAAGCACTGTGAGACCGACACCCTCATCGACGACGTCGCGCTTGCAAACCCCCAAGCGGGTGACATCATTGCGGTCCAGTCGACCGGCGCCTACAACCATTCGATGGCGAGCAACTACAACCGTCTCCCACGACCGGCTGTCGTGTTCGTCCGTGAGGGGACCGCGCGCCTTGTGAGCCGTCGGGAGACCTATGAGGACCTCGTCCATCTCGACATCGGCCCCGATGACGATGCCGGTGCGCCAGTCAACCTTCCCTCATAGGGCATGGCGAGGGGTTGCGTGAGGGTGGAACACTCCCACTCCCTATGTGTGGCTTCCAATGTCACGAGTGACAGGCTTGACGAACACCGGGCGCCTGTCGGTGAACCGAGACGACTACCATGACATTGACCGTGACGCGGATTTCGGACGGATTCTGGTACTGGCGGACGACGCATCCCGATTGCGGGCCTGATGGCTGGCCGAACGGAACCGACGCCACCGTCGGGTCGGCATTCGTGGAAGATGGACGCGGGATAACGCTCATCGATCCCCAGTTGCCAATTGACGACGTCAACCGCGACCGTTTCTGGAAGGCACTGGACCGGGACGTGGCACGTCATCCGGACGGAGGCCTTGCGATTCTCCTGACCTGCCCGTGGCACGAGCGGAGCGCGTCCGACCTGCTTGAGCGCTACCGGGACCGTACGCGGGTCACGGTCTGGGCACCGATCGGGAGTGCCCTGTACGCGGACGTACACGTGACCGATCCATTCCTGGATGACAAGACCCTGCCAGCCGGGCTCATTCCTTACACCCTTGAATATCCCGGCGGGAAGGACAATGACGAAACCATCTACGTCATCCCTTCGCATGGTGCGGTCGTCTTTGGTGATGCTGTCATCGGGCGCAACGCCGGAACGGAAGCGCACGGCTTGGCAGTGCCGTCGGTGGAATCGATTGTCGGGGACTCGGGAATTCCGCACGACGTCATCCACGAGTGGCAGCGGAACACGCTCCGGCCCACCTTGGAAAGAATCCTTGCGACCCATGCACCGACCATCGCAATCCCGACCCATGGAGAGCCGGTGCTCGCGGACGCGTCAGCATCGCTTGCAACGCTTATCGCATCACTCCCGACCGGCTAATCTCATGCTGTGAGGCGAGCGTTTCCCCCCAAGCCCCGTTGCGGCGGGAGCGGGAAGTCGCAACACCGCTTACCCGCCACCGCGACGCACGTGGTAACGACGCCTCCCAAGAGGCCATACACTTCCGCACCAGAATAGGGGAGAGATTGACATGAAGACCCACAAGTGGCTGGTGATCGGCGCGGGTGGCATGGCCGGAAACTGGTTGCGACGGTTCCTGCCCGCGCACGGGGAACGTGTCCAGATCTCCGGGATCGTCGATGTGAACGCCGACGTCCTTGAGGTTGCACGTCACGACCTCGGACTGCGTGCGGACCAATGCTTCACGAAGATGACCGAGGCGTTCGACACGGTTGATGCCGATGCGGTGGCGATTGTCGTACCCCCCCAATTCCATCGCGAAGCGGTGGAGAACGCGTGCCGTCGCGGCCTGCCGATCCTTTCGGAGAAACCGATAGCGGGCACGTGGGAGGACGTCAGTGCAATCGCGCGGGCCGTCGATCAGGCCGGGGTGCGCATGGTGGTGATGCAGAATTACCGCTACACCCCGCGTATCCAAACTCTCAAGAAGGTGCTTGATTCCGGCCGGGTCGGTGCCGTGCGGTATGCCGTGGCCCGGTTTGCCGCCGACTACCGCGAACCGCTTTCGTGGGGGGCGCCGTTCCGTCACGAGATGGCGCACGCGCTGCTGGTTGAGGGCAGCATCCATCACTTCGACCAGTTGCGCCACCTGACCGGCCAGGATTGCGTCTCGATTGCCGGTCGCGAGTGGAACCCCGGTGCACCGAGTTTCAAGGGCGAGTGCCTAGCCCTCTACACCATGCAGTTCACGGGCGGCATCAACGCGCAATATGAAGGCAGCGGCCTTGCTGCCGGTTGGCAGAACACGTGGCACGGCGAGGCCTATCGCCTGGAGTGCGAGGGTGGGGCGATCGTCCTCGACCGCGATCACGTGGTGCGCATCCAGGAACATACGCGAAGCCAGGGTATGCGCGTCGAGGAAGTGCCTACGGTCTCGCTGCCGTTCGAAGGGCACGCCGCCGTGATCGGTCAGTTCATGGATTGGATGGATGGCGGGACGGCACCGGTCACGACC
>DDYL01000133.1:4383-4998 GCA_002347925.1 Chloroflexi bacterium UBA2235
GATGTTCCGGCGTTGGTGGCAACGGCGCTGGCGTGAAGACTGCCGGAACCGGTGATCAGGCGGATGGGATTGGGGTGCCCAACACCACCAGAATGCCTGAACGCCCCATCGCCCCTGATTCAGATACGCTTCGCTCGTGCACCGGCACCACCATGCACGCTCTCGTGGTCGCCGGAGGCTCCATCTCCACCACCACACAGTCTGATGTGCATCAGCTTCGCCTGGACAATCACGCTTGGTTGCGGCGGGAGGCTGCACGGGCCCGGATCATCATCGGTGCCGATGCGGGTGCAGGGCACCTCTGGGCATGCGGAGTGAGGCCCGACTTGGTTGTCGGAGACCTTGATTCCCTCGGCCAGGAAATGATCGATGCGCTTGAGGCTGAGGGTGTGCCGTTCGACAGGCACCCGACGATGAAGGATGCGACGGACCTCGAACTCGCGATCCGCGAGGCCGTCAACCGTGGCGCGACGTCGGTCTCGATTGCCGGTGCGACCGGGTCACCCAGTGACGGAAACGAACGCCTTGACCACCTGTTCGGCAACGTCGGGCTGCTCGGCCACCCGGTGCTGCGGGAGATCCCAACCCGACTGATCTCGCCAATGAGCGAGATTC
>DDYL01000133.1:5050-10587 GCA_002347925.1 Chloroflexi bacterium UBA2235
CACGTCGACGGGATCACGACGACCGGTCTCGCGTACCCGCTCCACGGGGAACGCCTTGCGTGGGGAACCAGCCGAGGGATCAGCAATGAACTCCGGCACGCCACCGCTACGGTCAGCGCTACCGCAGGCCGACTTCTGGTCATCCTCCAGCGTCACCACCATGCATCCTTGAACGGGTAGGGGACGAAGAAATCACGCGGTTTGGAAGCGGGGCGGGCGGAAACTGCGGGGAATGAAAGGTTGACAGAACTGTATTAACGAATGCTGGCATCACTAATTCAATAGGCCGCAAAAATGCGCCATCGGGACGGGTCGGGGCACCAACTGGTAAAGGAGTGCCTACAGCATGATTGGCAGTCGCATCTCGACCAGACGAATTTTCGCTATCGCCCCCATCTTGGTGGTGTCTGCACTTGCGTTGGCCGTTTCTCCAGCGTCCCTCACGAGTGCAGCGTCGATTGCCCCGACGTCCACGCGGGCACCTACCGCCACCGTCACGCGTACGATTACCCCCACGCCCACGAAGACACCATCACGAACGGTCACACCTTCACGTACCCCTGCCCCGACAGCGTCCCGGACCCCCACAGCGACACCGACTGTGACACGCACCGCAACAAGAACGGTGACGACATCCCCCACTAGGAGCACCACGCCTACCCGGACGGTCACCAAAACCCAAACACCCGTTAGCGGGCAGACGGCCACGGCCACACCACTGTCCGTGACCGTCAGCAACTCTATCCCGGCAAGGGTCCAGTGGAATGCCAACTACGGCTATTGCGGGGAAGTCTCGTTCATCCAGGCAGGAATGTTTTACGGCCAATACATCTCCCAGTACGACGCCCGCGCACTGGCCAGCCCCGGCGTGGCACAGAACCTCGAGAGTTCCCAACTCTTAATTGGCGTGAACGACGTGGCCACGGCGGCCCGCATGCACCTCACCGCGAACGCATGGACACCGCAACAATCACCAGACCCCACTCCATTCCTCGCGTGGGTCAAGGGGAATGTCGCCCGAGGCTACCCCGTGGTCATCGGGTTATATACAAATAATTACAAGTTTGACGGAGCGACCAGCCCGAACGCGGGAAACTCCGAATACGATCACATCGTCACCGTCACCGGGATCCAGTCCCGCGGTGCCATCTCGAACCCGGCGACGTACCTCGCCTCCGACGTGATTACCATCGAGGACCACGGCATCTGGACGGACCCGGGAAGCACCGTACCCCCGTTCTTCTTCTCATTCCCGGCGGGAACATTCCAAGCGACACGGCAACAGGCAAACGCCCCGGCTGGGCCAGTCTATTCGCTCGCCAGCGACACACCGAACTACGGGATCGCGATTACCGGGGTCCTGGACACTGATCGCGTCACGTTGCCGGTCCGCCTCACGTCCAGTGCCAGCAGCGAGACCCCGGACTTGGCGGACAATGCAACGGCTAGGCCGGCATCGAAGCCCGTCACCCTCACGGTGACCGTCTCCAACCTGACACCTGGTGTGGCCTACAACCTCTACCGGTATGCGTCAATGGCAGCGGTGCCGGACGCACGCTTCAATGCAAGCGCGCCGCAGGCGGTCCAGAAGACCGCCTTCACCATCACTTCGGGCACGACCTACACCACGTCGGTCACGATTGCGTCGAGTGACGTCGCGGTGTTCCGTGCCGTCCCCGCATCAGCTTCTTGACAGTCAGTAAAACACCCTAACAGGTAACGTCCTTGCCCTCACTGCCAAAGACCGCAAGGCGCTCCGCCGGGGTGATCCGGGAAGCTTCGGCAGGTACGTAGACGAACTGCAGAGCGCGCCGTCGCATTGGCGACGCGTTTGCCGGAGTCCCGTGCAAGAGATAGCTGTTGAAGAACAGCACCCCTCCCGGGTCAAGGGGCGCCGCCACGACGCGAGCCCGTTCGACGTCGGTGTCACAGATCTGCCAGTCGCGACGCTTGAAATGCACGACCGCGCCCTCACGATGGCTTCCAGGGATCAGGTACATGCACCCGTTGGCCTCGGTCGCTGCATCGAGTGCGATCCATACCGTCACGACCCGTGCATCAAGCGGCAGGTTCCAGTACGCATGGTCCTGGTGCCACGGCTTCTCGCGTCCGAGGCGCGGTGGCTTGATAAGGGCCTTGTCTTCGAAGATGGCTGGTTCGGCACGGATCATCCGGCGCGCCATTGCCAGAAGGCGCGGATGGGTCGCGATTGCATGCAGACGCGCGTCGTACTGGGTGAAGCCGGTCAACTTCCGGACGTAGTCCTGCTTGGATTCAGGGTTCAATGTCGAAAGGATGCGTCGGGCACCCGCCTCGAACTGCACACCCCGGAACCCTGGCACCTGCCCGTCAATCAGGGTCACCATTCCGTCTAGCGCGTCCCCGACCTCAGCCGTGGTGAAGAAACCCGCAATCGATACAAACCCCTCGGTCTCGTACGCCTCGAGATGTCCTTCGCTGTTGGCATCCCACGCATCGTGACCCGAGATCGGGACAATCACCCGGTTTGCGACGTACAGGCCGGGATCGTAAACGCCCGGTTCAAAGGTATCGAGAACCCCGCCGGCAACCTCATCCGGGACGTCCGGTGCCATCGACACAGTAGTAACCACCATGTCCGTGCCCTCCAAAGTACCCGGGCAGTCCAACTTCTCCCCCGCGGGGTCTGACCCGGGACCGTCGGCATGGTACCCGCGCAACGGGTGACGGGAATTCACCAAGCCACCGGGGCCATCTCGTCGTCATCGGATGCCACTGCGTGCACGGCAATGCAATGAGACGGTGGGATGGCGGCAACCACCGATCCGCGCATCGCGCACGATATCCCATGGTGTCCAATCCATAGGGTGACCTGCGTAGGCGCAGTGCTTGGTTCCGGGCCCCTCGCATGGGAATGAACCAGTGAGGCTTTGCGGATTTCCACTCCCGAACCGGTGCGCCGTTGCGTTGGAAAGATCGCGGACGACGCGACTGTCCACCGCACCACGGGCTAGGCGCGACCCGTCGACCAGGCAAGACCATTCCCACCGTTCATGGTGTGTGATGCACCTTGGGGGTGGGAACTGTCCTGGCGCGCAAAGACTGGCTGAACGCCTAGTCCAGAACGACGGCGGGCATCGGTGGCATACCGGCCGTGCGTTTCTGCCACCCGCCCTTGGAAAAGCGCCACCATAGGGCCGCGTAGTTCACCAGGGACGACACGCCGAAGCCCGCGACTGCACCGGCCAGACCCCAACCGAGCACTGCAGCGCAGACCCATGCAACCGGCAGGATGATGAACCACCCGGTCACTATCGAAGTGATCATCGGGAAGCGGGTATCTCCGACACCCCGCAGGGCGCCACCCAGGACGAATCCGAGACCGATGATCGGCATGCCCGGAATGAATGCGTAGAACCCGCGGGCCGCCTCCTCGATGGTGGCGGGATCTGTCGTGTACGCCCCGGCAATCGCCGATCCGAACAGGCCGAACAGCACGCCAACAATGACCATCCAGCCAGCTGCGAGCTGTTGGGCAAACCGCGTCACCGCGGTGGCACGAACCAAGTCCTTGGCGCCGACGGCCTGGCCGACAAGCGAGGTCGTCGCAATCATCAACCCGATCGCCGGCAACCAGGCAAGGGAACCGGTCCCGAAGGCGATCCGTTGCGCGCCAAGCACGGTCGTCCCAAGCGAAAGAAGGATGCGACCGAACACGAGGAACATCAGTGAGAACGACAATTGCTCGATCACCGCGGGCAGGCTGAGCGTCAGGAACTGTCGACCGATGTCCAGGTTCGGTTTCCAGCCGGAATGTCCGAGAGGCGCACTCTTTCCGAGGCGGATACCGTCGGGTGTGGATGGACGGAATAGGGCCACCACCATCAGGATGGCACCAACCAACCGGGCGATGTTTCCACCCCACGCGGCCCCAACGATGCCCAGATCGGGCGCGCCCCATGCACCAAAGGCAAGGGCCCACGCGCCCACGATGTTGATGACGTTGACAATCGCTCCGGCAATCATCGGTGTGCGGGTGTCTCCGGCACCCCGCATCGCCCCGCCAACGGCAATCTGGATGGTCAACGGCGCCAAGCCAAGCATCGACACGATAAGGAACGACGTGGCAGTATCGGCGACCTCGCCCGTCGCCCCACCCAATGCAACCGCCGGCCCCGCGAGCGCGATTCCCGCGATGGAGAGGATGATGCTCAGGGCACCACCGAAGACGACACCCTGGCGCAGGGCACCGGCGGCACGGACTGGAGTGCGGGCACCGGTCGCCTGGGCGACGAGGACCGTGGTGCCAATGCCAACCGACATCAATCCGCTGAGCACCACAAAGAAGACCTGCAAGGCGACCCCAGACCCGGCGAGCGCGATGGTCCCAAGGCGACCGGTGATCGCGACGTCCGCGATGGAGACCGCGGTGGACAGCAGTTGTTCGACCACCACGGGCCACGCAAGGCGGATCACGTCCCGGCGAAGTTCGCCTCCTGTCATCACGACGGGAACCTCAGCTTCGCGGGCAACGCCGGAATGGCCATCGGAAGGCGGTCCGTTACCCACAAGATCGACAGCACTGGAGCTTGGAGCATCATCGGGCAGAGTCGCAATGGACATCGGACGCCTTTCGGGGTTTCCATGAAGAAGATGGCTCACGGTTCTCCCAAACCGGCCTAAGAGTGTACGCTCGAAATTGCTCCGCGTAGGCCTTACTGGCCCGGTGGGACCCCGTGGTCATATCCCTGACTTCCCGACCCGGCGGACGGGCAACGTGATTCCGTGCAGCCATCCCCGGATTGCCGCTGGTCTGGCCGATGGTGCTGCGCGCAGACGACCATCAACCTTTCCGATATTATTAACGTAGTAACAATCAGTTGCATTGCCTTGACGGGACGGGGCACACCCATTCCCGGCACGGACGTAGGAGAGGAACGGAGACCCGTCAATGGATTACAGCGACATCGGCCTCTGGATCGTTCAGGGACTACTCGCATTCGCCATGATCGCGTCCGGTGGCATGAAGGCCGCAACTCCGCGCGAGAAGCTCATGGCGCGAATGGCATGGGTTGCCGGCTTTCCCACATGGGCACCCGTCGCAATCGGCGCCGCCGAGGTGGCAGGCGGGCTCGGGATGATCCTGCCGTGGGCTAGTGGCATCTTGCCCGTACTCACGCCGGTGGCCGGAGCCTGCCTCGCCATCCTCATGGTTGGCGCGGTGAAGGTACACGCCGACCTCTCTGACCTCAAGGGTGGAATTCCGGCGGGAGTCCTGGGCCTCCTTTGCATCATCGTCGCGGTTGGACGATCACTCTGATCAGCGTGGGCTTCGCTTGATCGGGTTCCTTGCGGTCGTCCTGTCGGTCTGGGGGTCCTTGCACGGCTATGCCTATGTGCGACTCGTCCGGGATCCGGTCTTGCCGCCGGAGGTCACCTTCGTGGTGGTGGTGGCAATGGCTGCCGGGGCAGTTTCGGTTCTTCTGGCGTTCTCGCGGGCGCTGCCCCCACCATGGGCCGGCAGGGTGCACTGGATCGCTTTCACATGGCTGGGATCG
>DDYL01000133.1:10613-15110 GCA_002347925.1 Chloroflexi bacterium UBA2235
TGACCGTCGTGATCGGCATGACCGCCATCGTCACGGCGTTGCGAAACGGCGCGACCCCCGTCCCGGTTCGCCGCGTCGAAGTCCGCCCGGATGCATGGCCGCGCCCCCTTGATGGCCTGACCATCGCGGTCATCTCGGACCTGCATGTCGCTCCGGGAACGTCGCCAGCGTACGTGCGCGATCTCGTGGACCGCACCAACGCGCTCAATCCGGACATCATCGCCCTGTGCGGCGACCTCGTCGACGGCCCGGTTACGGCGCTCGCAGATGCGGTCCGGCCACTTGGTGACCTCCGCGCAAGGCTCGGGACCTTTGCCGTCACCGGGAACCACGAGTTCTTCTCCGACGCGCCGGGATGGGTTGCCTTCCTGCGCCAACTAGGTATCGATGTCCTTGAGAATGACCGTCGAACCATCGGGGCCGGTGACGCCACATTCGACGTCGCAGGCGTGCCCGACTACATGGCAGGGCGCTTCGGGAACGACTTCGCACCCCGACTTGCCGATGCACTTGTCGGACGCGACGACAGTCACCCGGTCATCCTCCTGGCGCATCAGCCGAGACAGTTCGATGAAGCCGCGGCCCTGAACGTCACCTTGCAGGTCTCGGGACATACCCATGGCGGACAGATCTGGCCATTCACCATATTGGTACGCCTGGTGGACCATCGCGTCGCCGGCCTCTACAGGCAGGGGCGTTCACTCCTGTACGTCAGCCGGGGTATCCGGTACTGGGGACCGCCAATGCGTCTTGGCGCCCCACATGAGCTGTCGTTCCTGACGCTGCGGACTCCATGAACCGGGAGGCTCGCATACCATCAACTTGACCGCAGAAGTACTTGGTGTTTCTCCTTGGACAAGAATGCCCATCAGACCTACGTAGACGTAGTTCAATCACCGATTTCAAACGCTCACATTCATCATGAACGTGCGGTATTCTGAAATGCCGGCGGAGATGGGATCGGGTAGGTAGTCCCGTTCATCGGTATCAGACGTGTGGCCTGGGAGGAATGCCATGGCGATCTTTGGAATTGAGCTGATCTTCGTCATCGGCGCGGTCGCATTCGCCATGGTGATGGGAGACCGTCCGAAGACAGTGGTCGCGGAAGCCGGAACCGTGCCATCGACATGCGGACTGACGGGAGCGCAAGTTGCACGACGACTGCTTGATGCCCATGGCCTACGTTCAGTCCAGATACAGGAAGAGGCTGAAGACCTCGACGACCACTACGACACGCAGACAAAGAGCGTGCATCTCTCTAGCTTGGTCATGCACGCGCGCACCGTCCTGGCCATCGGTGTCGCCGCCCACGAAGTCGGCCACGCCGTGCAGGACGCGACCAACGACCCCGCACTGCGTATCACAGGCACCATCTGCTCGCTTTCCCGACGCACCCGCACCGTCGTGCGGTCAGCGAGCATTCCGGTGATCGGAACCTTCACGAACATGCGGGTGATGCGCGCCATGTCAATCGCGGTCGAACGTGACGCCAGTGACCGGGCACTCGAGATGCTCAAGTCCGAAGGTTTGGTCTCGGACGCGGAATCGCTGGCGATCAAGGACGTCTTGGATGTCGGGGTCCTGAGCTATGTCACCCGGATGCTGCGTCCGTTCTGAGCCTGCGGACGCGCGGGTTCGCAAACCATGGATGGAATCCGTGCGTATTCCATCCACAACGGGCAACTGTCACGCACCACGTCGTGAGGGTGGTCGCTTGCGTGAGGCGCCCTTCGATGACGCAACCCTGACGGCAGGTCCACCTCTCGGAGTGGGAACCGCTCGGGACGCGGGGGGAAGCAACGTGCCAAGCCCTGCTCCCTGCCACGCAAGCCAACGCGCCACATCCCGGGTCAGGCCCGATGCAACGGCGCCGGCGGGCAAACCGACGACGACCGCCAGGATCCACCACATCGGATCGGAAGACAGCGTGGTGCGGACCGCGAGGTATGGCAGTCCAAAGAGAGTGAACCCCACGAACCAGGCAATGTAGCCGGTCCAGAGATCGGCAGTGGAGAGGACAGGGACGAGCCACGAGGGAACGACGCGGTCGGACGCGCGACGTCGTCGCCACCACCACGCATCGGCTGCCAAGGCGCCAAACATCACGGACATCGCCGACGCGATACCGGGACCCGGGGGCACTACCTCGCGCCCAACCATGACCGTGATCCCCTGAACCACGACGCCAATCCCGGCCACTGCAGTCGCCGTGCCAATCCGTCCGGTCACTGTCCGTGCCGCAATCGCGTGGACACTCCCGACAAACGCGCAGACCACCGGCCACGCCCAGATCGGGCGGGCATCGACGATCGCGCGACTTCCCACGTCAACCGCCCAATCCCATTCGGTCGTGCCGATTTGCATCATGGACACCAGGCTCGCCGCAATCAGGCAGACGGTCACGATGTCGGCACGGCCACGCCAAACCCGCGCGGATGCCCGACTCAACCCGACGCCCGCCCAAAGGACGGCCCCGGTCGTGATGGCGAGCAACAGGTGCGGCAGGCTCCATGCGGTCAGGTCGGGCCCAATGATCTGGTGCCACAGAAGGTCCGTGGGGATGGAGGCCATCTGGCTCATCGCAGTCAGGCCCAGGAAGCCGATCATCGGCTCGGCCCGGACCTGCCGGCGAATCCCCAACCATCCGGTGCCTTCGGGCAGACCATCCCGCGCCTGGGGTCGGCGGGCAAGACCGCCCGCGACCGCAAGACCGGCAACCGCGAAGACCGCATTCAGGCCAAGGCCGGCATACATCATCAAATGGGGTGGCCACAGGAAGTCGTCGCCAAAGCCACCGAACTTCCGGTGCCAGATTTCATCCCAGCGTGCCCCGGCGATGAAGAGAACTCCACCGGAAAGGACCAGCACGCTCACCCATTGACGCGCACGTGGCGAGGTCCTGGAGGGTGCGGCGCCTGCGCCCCCCGGCAGCGGTGAGAAGAAGAGCCACCACCCGGCGCCGAGAAACGCCGCGGCCAGCAGCGCCAGCGCAACCCATCCCTGCCACTCTGGTGCGTGCACCGGAACCTCCACAGGCAGGATAGCCTTCACCGGCCTGCACAGTGAGACGGCCGCACACCATTCCGGTTACGATGCCGACCCATGAGCCGATACGCCATCAAACCGATTGTCCGCGAGGACGCCACACTGCTTGCCCTGACCGACACGCGAACCGGCGCAGCTGCGCACATCTGGACGGAAGTCGGGTTCAACTTGCTGGCCTTGCACCTGCCGGTCGAGGTGCCGGGGCATGGCACCCGCCTCGTGGACACCATCATGGGCCCGCCAACCCTGGACGACCTTCGGGTGCAACCAACGTGGTGGGGAACTCCGCTGCTATGGCCGTTCCCCGGGCGCATCCCGGGCGCACGCTACACGTACCAAGGAACTGCATACAAGTTCGGACCGCCGGACCGACCGGATGACCCGGAACATGGTGAAGGGGCCGGACGGGTTGACATGCACGGGTTCGTCCGTCATCTACCTTGGCGCGTCACTGCCCAGGTAGCCGACGATGTCCATGCGTCGGTGACCGCTGTCTTCACGCCGGATGACCATCCCGGAACACTGGAAGGTTATCCGCACCAGTACCACGTAAGTGCCACATACATTCTTGACAATGACGGTCTTCGTCTTGACTTCACGGTCCATAACCCTGGCGATGCCGGCCTGCCATTCGGGTACGGGGCGCATCCGTACATCAGGACACCGCTTGGGCCAGACGGCGCCATGGGAGACTGCACTGCCCAAGTCCCGGCAACCCTGGCTTGGTCGCATCGCGATGGGCACCCCGAGACGACAACCCCGGTCTCAGGTGTGCGGGACCTCATCAATGGTCAACCGGTCGAACGGGGAGCGTATAACGGCATCTACACCGGAATTGATGCTGACGCGGATGGTTGGTGGTCCGGTCACGTGATCGACAAGGCCAACCGAACGCAGGCCACCGTCCACGCAACAGCGAACCAACCCTACTGTGTGGTTTTCGTGGCACCTTGGGGCGACGGCATCTGTTTCGAACCGTGGACATGTCCGGGTGACGTCTTCAACCTGGCCGCAAACGACGTGGATGGACACGGATTGATCGTCCTGCCTCCCGGCGATACGTGGACAGCCTCGATGCGCATCACTGCCGCGCCGCACGCGTGACCTTGGCGATGGAGACCGAATAGGCAGGCCCCCTGACCTCTCGGTCTTGATCGCACCCAGTCTTGACGCCTTCATTGCCCGCACGGGTGGGGGGCATGGACTGAGTGGATGCTGGGCGTGCCGCGATAACAGCCGACGACGACCGCGGGGATGGCAAATTCATCGCGACGGTTGAGTCGATTCACCTACGTGGGACGCTATTTAACACCGTGTTGACCTCTGGGGCGCGGCGGTACAAGGCCTTGCCGATCCGGATGATGAGCCGCCTCGAGGTTGTCGTGCCAGCCGCACACGAGGCCACGCATCTGTCATGTGCCGACTGACCGTCACAACTTCTGGCGCGCCTAC
>DDYL01000133.1:15144-25428 GCA_002347925.1 Chloroflexi bacterium UBA2235
CACTCACTGACTTTGGACTGATCGGTAACCTGACGCTGACCGTCATACCTATGATCAGCGGGTCAGGCCGGTCATCGCACGCCCAACGTTCCACCAACACTGCCACGACCATTGGAACGGTCCCGACGGTGCCACACTGGTTCGTCAAGCACATATGGCGACGGGTCAGGCGAGAAATCATCTGACAAGCACAGCCACTTGTACCAACATCAGCCGTGCGCGATCGCGTGTCCCCGGGCACGTGAGGAACGTTCACCCAGGTTTATCACGGGGTTGACCGGGGACTGAAAGACTATTCCCAGTCCGCCGGAGAACCGGCCGATTGGAGAAGAACCATGGCTGACAACGACCCGAACCCGGCCACTCCCGACCCAGGAACGCCTTCATCCGACGCGCAAACGGACCCGGTCGAAACAAATCAGGCAACCCCATCGAGTCGAACCCGGAGGTTCTGGATCGCAACCGGGATCGGTGCCATGACGCTGGCCGGGGTGAGCGGTGTGGCGTTCGCCGCCGGAACTCGCCGAGGCGCGATCGGTCGTGGCGACCGCGGCGCGGCTCCCCTTCGTGATCTCACACCGTCGATGGCCGACGAGGACGACGAACTGACACCCCCGCAGGAAGAGGGGCCGTACTTCAAGGCGAACTCACCCGAACGGCCATCGTTAGTCGATGCATCGGCGTCTGGAACACGCCTCTCCCTGAGCGGCAAGGTCGTTTCTCGCAGTGGCATTCCATTCGGAAAAGCGTTGCTCGACTTCTGGCAAGCGGATCCGAACGGCGCGTACGACAACCGTGGCTACGCGCTGCGTGGCCACCAGTTTTCGGGAGCGGACGGAGGATACCGACTGGAAACCGTCATTCCAGGCCTTTACCCCGGACGCACCCGCCACATCCACGTCAAGGTGCAGACGCCGGGGGGACCCATCCTGACTACGCAGGTCTACTTCCCGGACGAAGCGCGTAACGCCCGGGATGGCATCTTTGATCCGCGCCTACTAATGAAGCAAACGGCGACCGAGAACGGCGTGCTCGTGGCTACTTTCGACTTCGTTGTGGCCGGTTAGGCACGAATGACGGCTGTCCAGATGCCACAAGGGCCCCGGCTGGATGTCCCCAAAAGCTCGCACGGGACACCTTGACCACCCTATGACCCGGAGGCCGGCGGCACCTTCGCGAAGGCCTCAAGGTAATCCGCGACTGACGACACGGCCGCTTCAAGGATGAGTTTGCCGAACTCTCCATCGGCGCCGGCAGCGTTGTCGGTTGTGCCTCCGGCCCGCGCGAACGCTCCGGGACGGGCGGAATGCGCAAGTCCCTGCAGGATTGCCAATGGTTCGCGCCGCGCTTCCAGGTGGACAAGGTCGGGACGCAATGCCAGCACAAGGGCGGTCTCGAAGTCTCCCGCGTGGCCGGGCACATGCTCGTATCGCGTGTACACCCCGAGCGCCTGCATGGCGTCCCGGGCAAGCGTCCAGTAACTCGCACTCGCGATCACGACCGGGACACCCTCATCGTGGACCATGCGCTGGACTACGGTGCCATTCGGGTGTTCGTTGCCGCCGTGCCCGTTGAGGATCAGGATGCGCGCGACCCCATGCCCGGCAAGTCCGCGTACCAGTTCCGACACGACGTCAACATAGACGGTCGCGGGAAGAGACATCGTGCCTGCAAATGCAAGGTGGTGGTGCGAAACCCCAGTGTGCAGGGTTGGGGCGACGAGGACGGGAGGCGGGCCACTCCGGCCAGACTGGCGGGATGCCACCAACCGTGCCGCTTCGCGCGCGACATGCGTCACCAGCAAGGTGTCGGTGAAAACTGGCAGGTGAGGGCCGTGCTGTTCGATCGATCCGGTTGGCAGGATCACGGTCGCCCCGGCATCGTATGCCTGGCGGGCTGCTTCGCGGGTCAGTTCCTCAATCAGGATGTTCATCGGGTGCGCCTCCCTTGCGCTTGGGGTAGCGTACGCCGTGGCACCGATCCGTGCATGACGTTGGTACGCTCACCCGATGCCATCGCGAAGATCGCGACGCCGAACCACCGCCTGCCCCTATTGTGACGATCAACTCGCGTCCGATGCCGGTACTGCGTACTGCCGGAGCGGGTGCCCGCTGGTGACGTGTCCGGACTGCGGGGTTGCCCTTGCCCCGTTCCTGAACCCGGACGGATCGGTACCTCCCGGCCCTCACACGTGTCCGCACATGATCTTCGTGATCGTCGAGGGCGGGCCGTCCCCCGGAGTCGTTGATGACGCCCGGCCACTGGTCATTGACCGCGTTCCGGCCCTTGGACGAAACCACGCCAATCGGCCGATTGCGGAAAGCACCGTGAGCGCATCATTTGGTGCCCTCGCACCAATCCTCGCCGTGTATCGCCACCTTTGGACCGCGCCACCACGGCTCGACCTGATCGAGGCGATCGCCGCGATGCTGAGACTAGAGCAGGAGATCGTGGTGATCCGGCCACACGACGACGCGTCGGATGTTGGCATCGCCGTCTTTGCCGGGCGCCCCGAACGAACCGGCCCAACCATCAGGACGGCACTGCGAGCCCTTGACGATGGGTTCCGGGAACTGGCCCGCCTTACGACACGGAAGTGAATGTGAGCTAGCCGCGCTCCTCACGGGCCAGAACACTTCTCCCACTTGCGCGATATGATGCGGCCACCCACGAAGGAGGGATCGTGCGCGACACCCCGACACTGCTTATCTCAGGATTCAACTCACCGGAGGGCCCGGCATTCGACCGGAACGGCAACCTCTGGTTTGTCAACTGGCTGACCTCAAGCATCAACCGCCTTGACGGTTGTGAACCCGGAGGTACGGTCACCGAGGTGGTGAACACCGGAGGCATTCCCGCCGGCTTGGCATTTCACCCTGACGGGACCCTGTACATCGCCGACGAGGGAGACCAGTGGCACGGTGTCCTCAAGTACACGCCCGGGGGCACCCTATCCGCATGGGTCCAGACGTACCAGGGGCACAAACTCAACGGCGCGAACGACCTGGTGTTTGCAAACGACGGCACCCTGTACTTCTCTGATCCGTGGCGTTCCTCACTGGAGAACCCCATCGGGGGGTTCTACCGCGCGTTTCCGGATGGACGCCTTGAGCAGTTGGATACCGGCATGGCCTTCCCCAATGGTGTCGCCGTCGCACCGGATGGATCGGCGGTCTACCTGGCCGAGACGCGTCCGAACCGGATCCTCCGCTACGAGATCAGGCGTGATGGCACGGTTGGACCCCGGACCGTCTTCGCCGTACTTGAGGATCCGCCGGGTCCGGACGGCATGGCATTTGATGAAGCCGGAAACCTCTACATTGCCCACTACAACGGATCCCGCGTCGACATCCTTGATCCCCAAGGACGCCAGACCGACCACGTGCCCGTCCCCGGCGCAAGTGTCACGAACGTCGCGTTCGGTGGCCCGGATCGGCGGACCTTGGTGATCACCGATGTTGCGACTGCGTCCCTCTACATGACGCGAGTCGAGATCCCTGGTCTGCGCTTGTTTGACGGAACCTAGACAACTTAGCCACCTTGATAAGGAGAGACGATGACCGATCTAGCCGACGTACTCGTGATTGGTGCGGGCGCTTCGGGGGCGGTGGTAGCCTGGGCCCTCGCGCGAGCCGGACGGAAGGTCGTCATCCTGGAACAAGGCGACTGGATCGATCCATCAACGTACCCGCAACACCGCGCCGATTGGGAACGGTTCCGCCAGACGACGTTCAACCGCGACCCGAACGTCCGGAAGTTGCCCGAGGATTACCCGGTCGATGTGACCGATTCCCCGATCGATCCATTGATGTTCAATGCGGTCGGCGGAAGCACCATCCACTGGACGGGCCATATCCCGCGGTTCCGCCCGTCCGACTTCCGGGTGAAGACCCTGGACGGCGTTGCCGATGACTGGCCCCTCGACTACTGGGAACTGGAGCCGTACTACGACGCCAACGATGCGTACATCGGAGTGACCGGTTTGAATGGTGACCCGTCGAACCCCCCGAGGACACCCCGGACCTTCGTGCCTCCGGCGCTTGACGCGACGGGTGAGGCCTACGTGAGAGGTCTGGAAAAGCTCGGGTGGCATTGGTGGCCCTCCGATGCCGCCCTGATCACCCGCCCACACGGCACCGGGCGACTTGGCTGCAACGGATGCGGCCCGTGCGACATCGGGTGCCCGATCGGTGCGATGTCGAGTGCCCACGTGACGTACGTGCCGGACGCAATCCGCCACGGAGCCACCTTGATCACGCGCGCCCGAGTCCGGGAGCTCGTCCTGGATGACCGGGGTCTCGTGGCCGGGGCCGCCTACTACGACCGCGACGGGCATCTGCAGGTCCAGCGTGCGCGTGTGACTGTCCTCGGCGCGAACGGGATCGGCACGCCACGTCTCCTCCTGAACTCGAAGTCGGCGCGGTTCCCGTCCGGGCTGGCGAACTCAAGCGACCAAGTCGGGCGGAACTTCATGTTCCATCCGGTCGCGGTGGTGCGTGGCGTCTTCGAAGAGCACCTGAACTCCCATCAGGGACCGGTCGGGGCGCTCATAAACAGCCAGGAGTTCTACGAGACCGACCCGGCCAGGGGCGCACTGCGCGGGTACCAATTGCAACTCGTGCGAGATAGCCAACCGGTGGGCGCCGCCCTCGGTAGGGGGCCAGGCAGGCGGCTGCCGTGGGGGAAGGGCCACCACGAGGCACACCGAAAGGAGTTCTCCCACGGCCTGACCATTGTCGTGATGGCCGAGGACCTTCCGGAGTCCCACAACCGTGTCACCCTCTCCACGACGAACACTGATGCGCACGGCATCCCGGCAGCGAAACTCACTTACACCCTCAGTCAGAACAGCCGGGCACTGCTTGACCATGGCATCGCCCGCGCCACCGAACTCCTTGAGGCAAGCGGTGCCCATACGGTCACTCATGATCGGCTCACGCGAGTGGCTGGGTGGCACCTCATGGGTACCACGCGCATGGGCACCGATCCATCCAACTCTGTGGTGGACCGGTGGGGTCGCGCCCACGATGTCGGAAACCTCTTCATCGTGGATGGAAGCATCTTTGTGACGTCGGCACCGGTGAACCCCACAACCACCATCCAGGCCCTCGCGCGCCGCACGGCCGACTGGCTTGTCGATCACTTCGAGGAGGTCGCAGGATGAATGCCACCGGATCCCGACCAGACCAACCAAACGGCACCGTTCTGACCGCTGATGAACTCTCGCTTTTGCGGTCGGTGCAGGACCGGCTTGTGCCCGGCGATGGGCAGATGCCTCCCGCGCACGCAACCGGTGCAGCAATCGCCGTCGATACCTACCTTGCCGAACGCACCGAACTGCGCGCCCCAATCCTCGGTGTCCTCAGGGCCATCTCCATCGCAACAGCAGTTCACGACCCGGCCCACGCTGGGTTTGCGCACCTTGACGGGGACGTGCAGGATGAAATCCTCCACAAGGTAGAAGCATCCGAACCGGAGTGGTTCGACTGCCTCCTGGTCCAGACGTACACCGGGTATTACACCGACCCCACGGTACAGGCGGTGATCGGCGTGCCGTCACCACTGCAACCGGCGGGCTACGCCTCCATGATGCAACCCACCTTCGACGAACGGCGCCTCGACCGGGTTCGGGCCACCGCCCGTCCGTGGCGGGAGGCGTAACTTCAAAGGGCCGGCCGACGGATCCCGCGGTAGGACACCCCAGATGAGGGCCGATTCACGCGGGATCCACAGAACCCGGAGCGAGACCCCGGTTAGCCAACGAATGCAGGTAATGGCAATGAGACCGAGGCCCCAGTCTCCATCGCCCGCAGACCTGCCTGCAATATTTCCTGCGCATCCCGCGAGATTGCCGGATTGACGATTCCCTCGAATGGCAGCCCATTCTTCAGGCAGTGTGCGAAGTACGCGGGCCCGGACGCGAAGTGCGCAGGCAAGTCAGGGGCGACCACAGTCTCAACGGTCTGCTTCCATGGACCGTCACCCATGGCCACCAGCACCTCACGGTTCTGGTTAGGTGGGATGGCAATCGTGCCCTCCGACCCGTAGATCAGGATTGGCAAAGGTGTGGGTGTAGCGGGTTGCGACCACGTCCCCTCGCAGATTGAGTGGCCTCGGGGGTAACTCAGGACCATCACGGCATTGTCTTCCACGGTCATGTGTTCACGGACGTACCGGCCACCGACCCCGGTCACCCGCGAAGGTTGGCCCATGAACCATCGGGATATCACTGCACCATAGGAACAGAAGTCGATTGCCGCCCCACCGCCATTGAGGTCGCGATCCATCAACCATCCCCAACCTATGCGGGACACTGGGTCTCCTGACGCAAAGTTGGCGGGCGGACCTTGGTGGCCGAAGCGAGCGTGAACCTGCCAGACGTTCCCGATCCGGCCGGACGACGCAAGATGGTGAGCATGTTGGAATGCCGGTGACCACGTGGTGGGCCAGTTGATCATCAGGCGGACACCGCCGCGAGCGACAGCCGACTGCATTGCCTCGGCAATCTGCAGAGACGACGCCATCGGTTTTTCCTTCATCACGTGAAGGCCGTGACGCGCTGCAAACTCCACATCCGCGACCGCGTCGCGATTGTTGCGGTTCGTGATCAGCGCCTCAGGCCGCCCATCCGCAAGCATCGCTTCGGGCGTGTGAAAGATGGGCACGCTCGGAAAACGTTCGGCGAGAAATGTCCTGTGCTCATCGTCATCGATGACCATGCCGACGACAACTATTTCATCGCATGCCAAGGCCTGGTGCAACAGTCCCGAGAAGTGCAAGTGGTCGGCAGATACAAAACCGACGCGGAGTGGCGTGCTGGGTGTGGACATCAAGCCTCCTCAAATTGGGTATCCAGTGATTGGGAACCTGGTCGGTAGCTACTGAGCTGGACCACCCCGGCGGTTCGCGAGGGTGCGGGAGGTCACATCGAATTGGGTGACATGGCCGTGAAAGAAGCGATCCAGTTCGTCCACCATCAATCGGAAGAAGGCCTGCCTGGTGCTTGACGTGGTGCTGATGTGTGGAGAAAGGAAGACGTTCGGCAACCGCTTGATCTCCGAATCTGCCGGGATCGGTTCCGGATCGAAGACGTCAAGGCCGGCCACGATGTCACCGACGCGCAACCGTTCGATCAATGCATCCGGATCGACGACGGCACCGCGCGACACGTTCACGAATACTGAGTCCGACCGCAGCCACGAAAGTTGTTCGGCGCCGATCATCCGGCGCGTTCCGGGCGTAAGTGGTGCGAGGCAGACGACCACGTCCGAGTCTGACATGACGTGCTTGAGCGACGTGGCACGGAAACCAATCGCATCGGCCATCTCGCGGGGCAGGTATGGGTCGTAGACCTGGATGCGGCACTGGAATGCCTTCAGGAACTGGATCAGGCGCCTCCCGATGTGCCCGCAACCGATCAGACCAACCGTCTTTCCCCAGAGATCGCCATCCACGAACCCGTGACGCGTGCGGCGGGTGAGGTGCCGACTGTCATGCGCCTTGGGTTCGATCATATGCCGGAAGTGTTCACCTGCGTTGCGCAACGAGATGATGATCAGACCCAGGGCCCATTCCGCAACGGGGTACGACGACCCGTTGGTGGTGTCGACCACGGTAATCCCGCGTTCCCAAGCCGCTTCGACGTCGAACCGGGCCGCAAATCGATCCCCCTCCAGTTCCCCGACAAACCGCAGTTGCGTCGCACTGTCCAGCAGGTTGGCGTCGATGCGGGGGGATCCGTGACAGACAACCACCGCGTCAGCCCCCTGGAGATGTGATCGCACTGACTCGCGGGCCGTTCCGTCAGCGTTGGCCTGGAACTCCGGTCCGCCTTCGGCCCGGACCCATTCCCAACTGGCAAACCCCTCCAGACGGGCGAGGTCAACCGGGTCAAGGTAGACATCACGGACTGCCTTGTTGCAGACGACGACGACGTGGGGACGCTTTTCAGACATGTCAATTTTCCTTGACCGGACCGGTCTCGGGTCGGTTCAGGCACGCCAACGGGGCATGACTTCGTCAGCGAACAGGCGCATCCCGTCATGGGATGGGAAATCCGCAAACCACAGCATCAGGTGGGACACCCCCTCGTGGGCATATGCCTCAAGTTGGGAGTGGACTTCGTCTGGGGTGCCAATCAGCCAGTGCGACGCAACATCCTCGGGCAACGGCGGCGCATCGGCCGGTGAAGCATTCAGGTAGTTGACGATGGTGGCATTCGCAGGAATGCGCGGAGAGATGGGCAGGGCGGCGCACTCCTCGAGGATCTCGCGAACCGCCGACCGGGTGGGGGCGATCAGGATCTGGATCTCCAGACTGCGGGTCAGCGCGTCCGGGTCACGTCCGGCGCGGGTACAGGCCGCCGCCACCTTCGCCCATCGCTCACCGAACTGCTGTGGAGAGACCGGCACGCTGTTCCAACCGTCGGCATACCGGCCGATGATGTCCAGGTATGCGTCGTCTCGAACCTCACCCAACCAGATCGGAGGGCGACGCACCGGTTTGGGCAGGCAGACCGCGTCCATGGTGTGGAAGTGCTTGCCTGCGTAGTTGACCGTTGCGCCAGACCAGAGTTGGGTGATCAGGTCCAGGCTCTCGTCAAGGCGTTCAAGCCGCTCACTCGCCGGTCGGTCGGGGTAGCCGTACGCGCGCTGCTCATCAAGACCCCATCCCGCATCGAAGAAAAAGATGAACCGGCCATCAGAAAGTGCATCAAGAGTGGATGTCATCTTTGCGGTCAGGCTTGGCTGCCGGAAGGCATCGGACATGTGGATCGTGCCGAGTTGGATGCGGCTCGTCCGGCCAGCCAGGACGCTGAGAGTGGTCCATCCCTCCAGGATGCCGCCGTCAACTCCATGGATGAAGTGGTCCGCCATCCACAGCGAGTCGTAGCCGAGACGCTCTGCCTGCACGCCCGCTTCAACCGCTGCCTTTGGATCGAGCGCTGACCAGCGTGGTGTGCGGAAGAACGCCGCCCCAGGATTGGCGAAACACGGAATGCAGAGTCCAAAATCCATCGACGACATGCCCGTTCCCCTTCCGGCGCACGATAGGCCGGTGACCGCTGGACCGGGAGTCTATCGCGACGGACACACCCGCGGTAGTGTGGGAAACTCCTCACGCGTTTCCAGGCAGGATCGGAGTTGGCGCCATGACGGCAGCGGAAAGTCACAGGGCAGGGACATTCGCCACCAAATCTGGTGAACCGAGGCGCCACCACGACGTTGGGGGGCTTGCGGCCGGACCAGTGGACACTTCCACCCACGACTTAGATGAGTGGGAGAAGCGAACCGATGCGCTGGTCTATCTGCTTTCCGCGCGGAAGGCCATCCGGGTAGATGAACTGCGCCGGGCGATCGAAAGCCTGGGTCCGGCGGAATACGCCGACGCGACCTACTACCACCGTTGGCTCCATGCCTTGACCCGCCTCCTCCTTGAAAAGGGGGTCCTGACGGTCTCGGGGCTCGCAAATGAGCTTGCGCGCCTGAACGCCCACGACCGCGAATGAGACGACGACAATGACCACCACTGCAACCCAGCACACCATCGGTGACCGTGTGCGCGTTCGTCGTGCGTTCCCTCCCGGACATTTCCGCACTCCGGCGTATGTTCGCGGGCGGACGGGAGTGATCGTAACGGTCATCGGGACCTTTCCGGATCCGGAGGAACTCGCGTACGGACGCGACGGCATGCCTGGGCGGACGCTCTACCGGGTGCGGTTCAACCAGACAGACCTCTGGACTGACTACACCGGATCCCGGGCCGACACCCTGGACATCGACCTGTACGACCACTGGCTTGACCAAGCGTGAGACCCATCCATGGGGTCTCCGAAGGCACGAGGAACGCGATGAACACTCCGCATGCCCACCAGCCACGCACCGCCGAGGCCGGCATCCTGCAAGATAATCCCGACTACCTCGCCCTCGCGGTCCGCAACCTTGTGGTCGCCAGTGGCCTGATCTCCGACGATGAGTTCGAGAACGCCGTGGCGTTGCGGGTTCCAGGCATCCCTCCGGCGGCTCATGTCGTCCTCAAAGCGTGGCGCGACCCGGACTTCAAGGCACGACTGCTTGACGACCCGCACGGTGCCTGTGCCGAGGCGGGTTACCCGGTTCCGACCACGGCACCGCGTGTCGGGTTCTTCGCGAACACCCCGGACATCCATCACGTCGTCGTGTGCACCCTATGCTCGTGCCACTCCAGGCCGCTTCTGGGGGTCCCCCCGGCCTGGTACAAGACCCACGAGTACCGGGCCAGGACGGTACGGGAACCGCGCGCCGT
>DDYL01000133.1:25442-32697 GCA_002347925.1 Chloroflexi bacterium UBA2235
CTCGCCGATTTCGGCACGACCATTCCGGACCACGTGACCGTCCGCGTGCACGACGCCTCCGCTGATCTCCGGTACCTCGTGTTGCCACTTGCGCCTGCAGATCTCGCGACTTCCAGCGATGCCGACTTGCTGCANNCGCATCACCGCAGAGTCACTCTTCGGGGTGCGCCATGTCGATGGCTGTTCTGATCACTGAGATACGAAGCAACCGCGGGCCTGTGGTGCATCAGGGCGGTCGGCTCATTGGCGAATTGACACCAGACAGGCCCAGACGGTATGAATACGTTGCAGACCAGTTTCAGTTTCGGCATGCCGAAACAGGCAGGGATTGCGTAACCCTTGGATCTGTTCCGGCAGCGCCACTTACATGCATTGGGGGGCGTGAAGCAGCGCCGACTGCCGCTTGCCCGGCTGGTTCGCCAGCCGGGCACCTTTCTTGTCCGGCCTGCGTCATCTCACCAGTCGGGATGAACATCGCGTTCGTCTGTCGTCCAGATCATCGCCCCACGTCGGGCTGATCGGTGGGCTGTTGCAGACACGTTGCAGGATATATTCGCGCTTGCCGCGTCCTGCGGGTGGTGGTATAAAGATTGTGACTGAGTTCACAATCACAAGCGATCCCCCATCGCGGTGAACGTGCCCCCACACGGTGGACAAGGTCGCATCACGCACACCCCCTCGTGCTGATGTTTCGCCCACTGCATCGCCCGGTTGCCCCCCAACCGGGCGATGTGCTTTTTCAGCCAGTTTGGGAACGGCCGTCCGGTCACGGCTTCAGTGAACGGTCTCGTGCGGGATCTCGGGCTCTCGGTTCAGCCCGGCCAAGTCGCGATCGGTCGCGAACCACAGTTCCGGCGGTAGTTCCATCGTCATGAAGGTGTGGTTCGCCATGGCGTACCAGTAGTCGTATTCCTCGACACTCGATCCCTGCCAGGTCAGGCACATGAGCCACCGGTCGACGTACAACAGCCATTGCTGTCGCTTGCGGGTGGCGTCGCCCTCGCGGAAGGTATAGACCCGTACAAACTTGATGAGATTGTCAAGGACGAGATCCTCCGTCGAAAGAATCCGGCTTCCCTCAAGGCTCAAGAGACCCTGGTCGACACCTTCACGGAGGTCGGCAAGGTCATCAACGGTCACCGAGGTCTCCAACGGTGTCACCCACATCGTGAGTGCGGACGACGGGTCGGCCGCGTTCGGAGCTGCTCCAATGCCCTCTCGCCGAACGCCGTCGGGATCGCCAATCGGCTCATCAATGGTGAACCATTGCCAGTCCGTCGCGAACCGGACGCTATACCGGCCTTTTTCATCGCGATGCGTCCGCACACCCGTGAACTTTGGCGTCTCGCGGACATCGCCGGAACCGGTTCCATTCTCTGTCATTGAAAAGTCCTTTGGCATCAATGTGCCACGTCTGGTGAAGAAGCATACGGGCCGGGTGCCCCTTGGGCAGGTTCAGGCAAACCCGGCGATCGTCCGATGCAATTGGCTCGGCGTCGTCGGGACCATCTCGAACTCTTCCTCAAGTTCGTCAAGGAATTCGATGAGAGCATCGAGCGTCTGCCGGACGCGATCGGACCGATCATGGAACGGACTGCGGGTCGTCGTGACGAAGACCAGTACGAGATGACTTTCCCGATCATCTACTTGTCTCGCTAACTGGGCACGGATCAAGGGGGCCTGCCACTCGGGGACCGTCCCCGTTTCAATCCGCAATTCCGGGGCAACGCCGTCGCGCCGCTGTGAATCGTCGGTCGTCACCGGGATTTCGAGGACTGGCAGGTGGCCCACCTCAAGTCGGCTCGACGCACTGGCGAAATGGGGTGCCCGGACGGCACCGTCCCATCGCGCGTGGTGCTTGGCGATTACCCGGCCCGGACTGCTGATGGACGATTGCCTGAACCCCGCATCGGCGAGTACGGCGAACGTGTCATCGTTGGCGGAAAAATGGGTCGACCGGGCGGTCAATGGTCGTCGCCCAAGGTGACCCGCGTACCGATCAACCGCAATCCGCACGGTCTCCGCTTGCGCAGCTGAGGGCAGTCCACCAAGAAAACCCCGGTGGCGCGTGTCTCGCAGGGTCGTCGGATGGATCAGCAATCCGACTTCCCCGCCCCCCGAAGGAACGTCCTGGAACAGCGGCGAGTGAGCATCGGCGGCCTCAGGGGTGGCAAGCACTGTTGGCAAGTACCCGCCGTTCAGCACCGTTGTGGTGAACGCATCGATGACCCGGCCGCTGACGTCCCAGTCGGCGGGCCCAAGCGGGCTCCCACGGCCGGCAGTCTCACAATCGATCGTGAACAGGACAAAGACTTGTGGTCGGTTCATGCCTGGAGAGAAGGTGGCGCCACCGATGCCGAGGTGGCCGGCCCGATTGGCGATACCGCACCGTCGATGCCACGGAGCGAGAGGGTCTCGGCGTAGTGGCACGCCGCGTAATGCCCGGGAGTGACCTCGCGAAGAGGAGGTCTCTCAACCTTGCAGAGATCGGTCGCGTATTGGCAACGCGGGTGGAAATAGCAACCGGCAGGAGGGTTTGACGGACTGGGAACCTCGCCCAGCAATTTGATCGGGCGCGACCGGCGCCGTGGGTTCGGAGGTGGGATCGCCGCGATCAGTGCCTCGGTGTACGGCATCAACGGTCGGCGGAACAGCTCATCGGTCGGCGCAACCTCGACCACGTACCCGACATACATCACCGCTACCCGGTCGGAAATGTGCTCGACAACCGAGAGGTCGTGGGCAATGAACAAGTAGGTGAGGTTGAACTCCTCCTGCAAGTCCTCGAGCAAGTTCAGGACCTGCGCCTGGACGCTCACGTCCAGCGCCGAGACTGGTTCATCGCAGATCACAAGTTTCGGGTTCAGTGCCAGGGCACGTGCAATCCCGATTCGCTGACGCTGTCCGCCGGAGAACGCGTGCGGATAGCGCGCCTGATGTTCCGGACGCAAGCCGACTCGGGACAACAACATCCCGACGCGGTCGCGGAGTTCGGACCCGTGGGCGATGCCGTGGACCGTCAGGGGCTCGCCAATGATCCGCCCAACCGACATGCGGGGGTCTAGCGACGAGAAAGGGTCCTGGAAGATCATCTGCATGTTCATCCAGACACGGCGCAGATCGGCAAGACCGGCCCGCTCGATGTGCATCTGGCCCCGTTCCGGGTCATGGAAGACGATCTCGCCCGCCGTCGGCTCGTACAGACGGATCATGGTCCGACCGGCGGTCGACTTGCCACAACCGCTCTCCCCGACGAGGCCGAGGGTCTCCCCTTCGCGCACGAACAGATCGATGCCGTCAACGGCCTTGACTTGCCCGACGGTTCGCCCGAATAGCCCACCCTTGATCGGAAAATGCTTCTTCAAACCACGGGCTTCGAGAAGGATCGGCTTCTCCTTGCCGGACTGGTTGGATGAAGATTGCGTCTGGCTCATTCCTGGTGCCCTTACTCCCCCGTCACCTGAAGGGCCTCGTGGCCCATGGTCCGGGAGATGCCGTCTCAGTTCGGGGAGGTAACCGTCGCGCCACCGGCGCCGGTCATTGACTGCGCGTGTGCCACAACCGCCTCGGGGGACCTCGGGCTGCCCGATGGGTCATGGTGCAGGAAGCAGCTCACGTGCGCCCCGTCTCCGATTGGGAGCAGTGAGGGGGATTTCACATCGCAGACCCCGGCAATGGCATCCGGGCAACGCGGATGGAACTGGCATCCCGCCAACTTGGAGAACTGTCCGGGAATTGACCCCTGGATCACCTCAAGGCGGCCCTTCCGACCAGAACCGAGTTGCGGAATGCTGCGCATCAGTGCGCGCGTGTACGGATGTTTCGGACTGTCAAACAATTCGTCAACCGACGCCTGCTCGACGATGCGACCGAGATACATCACGGCAACCTCGTCGCACATCTGAGCGACAACGCCAAGATTGTGCGTGACGAACATGATGGACATGCCGATGTGTTGCTGCAGTTCGCGCATGACATCGAGAATCTGGGCTTGGGTGGTCACATCAAGTGCGGTCGTTGGCTCATCGGCAAGCAGCAGGTCAGGCTCACAAGAGAGCGCGAGGGCGATCATGGCACGCTGACGCATCCCACCGGACAACTGGTGCGGAAAGGTCGTCATCAGCCGCGAGGGTGATGGCAATCCGACCCGTGAGAGGATGTCCAAGGCCATGGCATCGGCTTGGGCAGGATCGCTGGTACGGTGCAGCAGGATTGCCTCGGCAATCTGGTTGCCGATCGTGTAACAGGGGTTGAGTGCGGTCATCGGTTCCTGGAAGATCATGCCGATGTGCCGGCCACGGACTGCCCGCATGTCGTCACTTGCCTTGCCATAGGTCAGGAGATTGACGGGATCCTTCCCTCGTGCACGCAGGATGATCTCACCCTGAGCGATCACTCCAGGCGTGGCGACAAGCTGCATGATCGCGAAGGCGGTGACGCTCTTTCCGCATCCACTCTCACCGACCACACCGAGTGTCTTTCCACGAGGCACACCAAGGGAAACCCCATTGACGGCACGCACGGTGCCGAGGCTGGTGTGGAACTCCACATGCAGGTTTCGCACGTCAACCACGTTATCGACGGCGGCAGTGGTCGAGTCGTGCCCAGATGCCGGACGCGGGATGGTCACCATGATCGGATCCTTGTTGGATGTAGAGCCTGACACGGTGCAGGCGCGGGTGGGCGGAACATCCTAGCCACTGTACGGGTCCGCGGCGTCGCGGAGACCGTCCCCAAGGAACTGGTAGCACGTGACGGTAATGATGATCGGCAACGCCGGGATCAGCAGCCAGGGGTGGAGCAGAACCGACTGGATCTGCTGGGCATCACGCAGGAGCACTCCCCAACTGACCGCAGGGGGAAGCATTCCCAGTCCAAGGAAACTCAAGGCCGTCTCCCCGAGGATCGCGCTGGGAACCGCGAGGGTGCTGACCACGATGATGTGGCTCGACGCATTCGGAAGCATGTGCGTCAGGATGATCCGCAAGTGCGAACATCCTGCCAGGCGGGCAGCCGCGATGTAATCCAGCGACGAATACCCCATCACCTTGCCTCTGACCTGACGGGCAAGACCGGTCCAACTCACGAAACTCAGGATGATGGTGATGAGGAAATAGCGTTGTGGCACCGGCATCGTAGGAGGCAGGGCAGCCGCGATCGCTGCCCAGAGTGGCAAGGTCGGCATTGACTGGATGATCTCGATGAAGCGCTGCACCAGATCATCAAACAGTCCGCCAAGGTAGCCCGACGCAGTCCCGAGGATCGCACCAAGCACCACGGAGAGGGCAACCCCGACAAGACCAATGGTCAACGATATCCGTGAACCCTCAAGGATGCGCGAGAGCATGTCACGCCCCTGAATATCACTGCCCAGCAGGAAAACGCGTGGCGGTTGGGTGGCATCAGCCGTGGTCGATTCGCCGGATGAACCCATGAAGGCTGCCAATGGATCATTGGCCTTGGCTTCAGTCTTCTTGACCGGTGTTGTCCTTGGCGGAGGCAACTGGGTGACGCCAAACAGATGGGTCTCGAATGGAACCCCGAAGATGGTGTAAGGGTGACCCTTGACCATGAATTCAATGGGCACCGCCCGGTCACAGTCTTCGGTGTATTCCCACTGGAAGTCTCTCATGAACTGGGTCAGGGGGCAGATTGACAGCTGCCCGTTCAGGAAGCGGACCGGGGTGGGAGGGGTGTGGATGTACTCGGTGTCGATCGCGTTGTAGGGATATGGAGCAAGGAACGGCGCTATCGCCGCGACCACGTACAGCAGTACAAGCACAACCAGGCCGAACAGTGAAAGCCGGTTGCGGGCAAAGCGCCATCGCATGAGTGTCCATTGGGACACATCCTCGGCAATCCTCGTCGACGCACTGGCTTGACTTGCCGCGACTGCCTCTACGGTCGCCATTGCAATCCCCCGTTGTTTCCAGTTTCAGTCGGATGCACCACGGCAAACCTCACTCGAGACGGACCCGGGGGTCGAGCCAGGCAAGCGCGAGATCGGCGAGGAGATTGCCGACCACCAGCAGGATCGACAGGAACAACAAAAACGTGATCGCAAGGTACATGTCCTTGTTGATCAGCGCCTGCACGTAGAGTGGGCCGGTCGTTGGCAGGTTCAGGACGATTGACACGATGACCTCACCCGAGATCAGTGCCGGAAGCGTCGCACCAAGCGCCATGACAAGCGGGTGAAGGGCATTGCGGACCGCATGCTTCCATACCACGACCCGCTCACCGAGACCCTTGGACCGGGCGGTCTGCACGTACTGTGCACCCATCACGTCAAGCAAGTTAGCCCGCATGACACGGGTGAGCCAGGCTGTACTGTGGGTCCCGATCACCACGACGGGAAGCCAAAGATGCGACAGGAGATCGAGGAGCTTCCCGACCCCCCACGGCGCGTCACGGTACGCCTTCGAGTACAGGACCCCGACTTCAACTCCGAAGTACCAACTGGCGATGAACATGAGGACGATTGCAAGAAGGAACTCGGGGATTGCCACCCCGAGGAATTGCATCACGGTGATGAGGTAATCGGGTAACGAGTTCCGGTGAGTGGCGGAGTAGACCCCAACGGGTATCGCGACCAGCCACGCGAAGAGAAGGGCGGCCGTCGACATCCCGATGGAGAACCAGATCCGACTTCCGATCAGCGAACTGACGGGCTGGTCGAGATAGAAGGACTGGCCAAAATCCCCGTACACGGCGCGGGATATCCACTTCCAGTACTTCGTATAGATCGGATCATTGATCCCGTACCGTTCCTCGAGGGATTTCACCACATCGCTGGTGACATTCAGCCCCCGCGAACGGAATTGTTGGAGCTTGGCATCAAGTGCGGATCCCGGCGGCAATTCGATCAACACGAAACTGATCATCGAAATGAACACGACCGTGACGACCATGAACAGCAACCGACGTATGAGGAACGTGATCATGTGGGTGACCTATCCGCAATAGTGGCGAGGTGAAGCGACCGGCTTAGCCTATAACGGCAAGGTCGTTACGACCGAATAACCCTCATAGTCTAGCCTTGACGCGATCATGCATGACGGAAATCGCCCATCCCGGAAAGCGGTACGGGTATCAAACAACGGCACCGATGGGTGGTACCACCGGTGCCGTCGCATGAGCTGTCAGGTTAGGAACGATCTGGCATGCAGGATCAATGCGCTGCCGGGTTGTCCCAGTAGTAGGTCTCCGGATCGTAAACCGCCGGGGTCGGGTGGATCCACGGGTTCACGAGGCC
>DDYL01000044.1:0-4019 GCA_002347925.1 Chloroflexi bacterium UBA2235
TGTCCACTCGTGATCCGCAGCTTGAAGACTTCGGTGTCCTGGTAGTTGATGTGCTCGATACGGTCGATGTAAGGCAACTGGTTGCCGGCCGAGTCCACGCACCAGTAGTACGGGTTGCGCACCCACTTGGTGTACTGCGCCTTCTCGTAGCTCTCCAGCATCCACCCGGTCATCGTGGGACCCGGATTGCGATGGAACTGCTGCTTCTCGCGGAACGTGTCAACCCACGTCGCCTTGTCCAGCGCAGGGTTGTACTTGATGTGGTATTCCTGCAGGAAGTGCTTCGGGTCCATCCAGCGGGGCCCGATCATCCGGTTGACCCACATCGCCAGCCGGTCCGCCGTCAACGGCGTCGGTGCGTCATAGGTCAGCTTCAGGGTCGTGGCATCGATCTTGGTCATGGTCATCAGGGTGCCCTTGCCCGACCGTGCCTCGTCCGGCGGGTACTCCTTGAGTTCCTCGACCTTGACCTGGTCCTCCCACCAGAACAGGATGTCGTCCACCGACCACGGATGGCCATCGGACCACTTCAGCCCCTTGCGGAAGTACAGCGTCCACTCCGACGCATCCGCGTTGGATTCCCACTTCTCCGCCAGGCCAGGCCCGATCTCCAGGCCGTCACGCAGGTACCGCAGCGGCGAGTGCCCGTACTGCAGCTCCGCCATGAACCCCGAGGTGCCCCACTCGTTGTTGTCGCACCCCATGTTGAGCGTGCCACCGTACTTGCCCACCGTCAGCCACTTGTGTGGCACGACGTACGGGTTCTCCGGCAGGCGCTTGTCCACCGATGGCAATGCCCCGGACGCCACCTGCGCAGCCAACGACGGCGCCTCGCCGTACGTCTTCTGCGCGCCTGCAATGGAAACGCCGGTCCCGGCGACCGCAGCCACTGCGGTCCCGACTGCGGTCATGGCGCTCAGCTTGAGTGCGCCACTCCGCGTGATGCGGGTCTCATCCAGCATAGGTTCCCCCTCTTTTCCAGAGAGTGCGTCGCGACGTCGTCGCGGACGCGCCCCACTTGTCACCCTACTCGCATCGTGGCGCCTTGTCCACCTGTACTCGTAACCCTTTTGCCGATGTCACCTGTTTTTGCCGCGTATTCCGGATCGCGCCGAAAGACTTATTGAAAAATCGTTTCCGGCGGCCATATGAGGCGACGCGCTTTTTCATGAGTACTCAAACCGATTGACACACGTGAGATCGAGTGTCATGCTCAAGCCGTGAAGCAATGCTTCCCAAGGCGACGGCTTCTTGAGCTAGCCCTTTCGAGTGCCCTGATCACCGCGTGCGGCCAACTCGTGGGCGACACTGCTCAACCAGCTAGCCGGTCGCTTCCACCGTGCACGCTCGAAATTTGGATCGGTGGCCTGAACGCCACCACCGACGCGCGATTCCGCGACCAGTTACTGCCTGCGTTCCGAGCGCGATTCCCGATGATCACTGTGAAACTCGCGGGGATGACGCCGCCTTCCATAAACCCTCCACGTCAGTTCACGCGCGGTGGGACGATGGGTTCGATGTCCGGGGTAGGCGGGCGGACACCAATCGGTGGAACAAGCAATGGCACTCGCAACAGCACTGTCCGTGGTTACAGGACATTCTCCGGCCCATCCGACACGTTCAACAAGGTGCTAACCCTAGCTGCGTCAGGTACGCCGTCAGATGCAATGCTTGCCGGTACCGGTAACGTCGCACCGGTCGGATTGAACGACCTCTCGGCGACGGTGTCGAAACTGACCTTGCGGCAACTTTTTGGAAACGACGTAAATCCGGCAAGCCTCGATCAAGTGACGTTCAGAGGTTCGTATTTGGGACTTCCTTACCTTGCGAACCCGCGAGGTTATATATGGAAGACAGGCCCAATGCTCAACCTCACTAATGGACAGCTACCCACATCTTGGGAGGAAGTCATAGAAGCTTGCACCCGGGCCCCATCCGCATCTGCGCGCAACAGACCCCCGCAACGAAGACCGTTCGCCGTGACGGGCCTCCACATCGAATTCCTGAACCTCATCAAGTCGATCGGAGGTACCGCAATCGAGAACGGACAGGCGGCACTTGCCGGACCCGAAGGTGAGGAGGTTGCACGGTTCCTCTCAGACCGGGGTTCAACCGACCTAGGGTCTCGGTTGGGAACGTCAAGCATCTGGCAGCCCGACATCGCGAACCCGTCAACGGTTGGAGGTTGGACTACCCTTCGCGAACTACAGCAGGCTCGAATTTCATCTCCGGATGCCGTTGCGTCGGTTCGGGTTGGCAAGCCGATTGTTCCTGGCGGAACCCGATATCACCTTCCAGGAAACTCACCATTTTCGAGAATGACCATGGCAACGCACTCATGGTGGTTCGTTGGGCGCCAATCTCGGGTCACCGACCAGGCTCATGCACTTATCTCGTACTTCATCGAACCAGAGCCGATGCTCTTGATCGCTGAGACAACAGCGCTTGTGCCAGTTCGCCGATCACTTATCGGACGCGGGTTTCTAGCCGAACCACTGTTTGCAGAATTTGCCCGTTCGTATGCGGATGCCGGAGCGCCGATGCCAGTTCTTGCTAACGCAGCCGAAATGGAAGACGCACTCTTGACCCGCTTGAACGCAATGGTGCGGGGCGAAATGACCCCAAAGCGAGCGGTTAACGAGATTGCAGCATCGTGGAACGAAACGATTGCGCGCGCGGGGTATGCAGACTGACAACGGAAATCGCACGCGCTGAGGCTCGTCAGCCCTTGACCCCAGTGACGACAACCCCCTGGATGTAGTACCTCTGAGCAAGAAAAAAGGCCAGGATAAGCGGCAAGATCGCCAGCACGGTCTGTGCAAAGGTCTGATTCATCTCCGTCACGTAGCGCACGATTGTGTGCTCTATTTTGTGACTATTATCTAGAAATCTGTAGAGATATCCTGCGTCTGGCCAGTAGATGCAGCCAGATATGCGCGTTCAATGATCTCGACGACGTGGCGGGCATGTGCCGCCGTGGGCACTGGGTCCGAACCAGTCTCTAGGCACTCCACCATGTGCATGATGTCATTGTAGACGTGTGGTTCCTGAATAGACGCATGGGCACCAGTTACGTGCTTCAATCCTGGCAGTCCGGCCGAAGGGATGAAGACACGAGGCCCTCGCGTTCCAAATGCTTCCGGCAGGACCGCATCGCTGACAACCTCAAGGCCGCCAAGGCCGCCACCGAAATCCACGGTCCCTCGAGTGCCGGAAATCGTGAGCCTCCCCCACCCAATTGTTGGTGCAATGCGGGAATTCTGCCCACCAGCCAGTGCAAACGTTGCATCCCCGAAATCTAGAAGCATGAGCGTGTTGTCGTCCATCTCGACAGCAATCTCTTTGTCTTTCCAGTTTCGGACTGGGAGACCTATCCCAGAGACAGCCGTCACCCGGCGCACTGGCCCGAAAATCCCGGTCAAGGTATGCAGCGAATACACCGCCATGTCATAGACCGGTCCGCCGCCCGCCTTGTAGTACCAGGTCGGATCAACGTTTCGAAGCACGTCATTGCCGGTACGGAAGGTTTCCTGCTCGTGCCCGCCACCTGCGTTGGTCGAAAATGTCCAGTACACCTTTCCAAGGCCCCCGCCTCTCACCAACTCGCGAATCGACGCAAGCGTTGGGTTCAGCATTTGGCCGGGTGAGGCAACCACCATCAAACCTTTCGTCTTCGCAAGTTCGATGACGGCATTTGCCTCTGCAAGGGTTGTCGTCATGGTCTTTTGCGCATAAACGTGCCGACCGTGCCCAAGCGCCTTCATGATCTGGTCGTAGTGCGCGGGAATCGGTGTGGCGACAAGGACAACGTCGACATCGGCTTGCGCGATCATCTGGTCGTAATCGTCGTACGCTTCGGACCAACCGTAGACTCGGGCTGTTTCGGTCGCGCGCCCCGGAACGACATCGCAACACGCCACCAACTCGACACGCTCACGTGCATCGGCTTGCGCAAGGTGCGGAAGGATCCCCCGTTGGGAGACGCTTCCGAGCCCCGCGAGAGCCAATCGGGTCTTCTT
>DDYL01000044.1:4091-4890 GCA_002347925.1 Chloroflexi bacterium UBA2235
TTGCCTCAATACGTCGCGCGCCCGCCTGAAATGTCAAAAACTGCACCGGTTGAGAAGGAACATTCGTTAGATGCAAGCCACGAAATCAGCGCCGCCACCTCATCGGTCCGTCCAGTGCGTCCCATGGGGATCCGTGAAACCATGTAGTTGACATGCTGTTCCGAAACCTGTTCGAGGATCGGCGTAGCAATCACCGCCGGCGTCACTGCGTTCACGAGGACACCGGTCTGTGCAACTTCCTTTGCAATCGACTTCGTTAGTCCGATCACTCCTGCCTTCGCCGCGGAATAGGGCACCGCGTTCGGGTTGCCTTCCTTCCCTGCAATTGACGACACGTTGATAATCCGGCCCCAGCCCCGCGCGATCATTCCCGGCAGCACCGCCCGGCATCCGTAGTACACGCCAGAGAGGTCAATCCCGATTACGCGCTCCCACTCGCCATCCGGCAGTTTCCACGAGGGTGCGGACATTCCTGCAATCCCGGCGTTGTTGACGAGAACATCGATTGATCCCAAGCGGTCAACGACAGTGGCAACCAGTTCACGGAAACTCGCTTCACTGCTCACGTCAACGGTGACGCCAAACGCAGTGCCGTCTCCCCCGGCCATTGACGGGTTTGCGATGGCATTGATTTCCTCCGCAACTCGCGTCGCGCGTTCAAAGTCGAGATCAGCGACCACGACCTGATATCCATCGGTCGCGAGACGACGGGACGTAGCTTCGCCGATGCCGCTCGCACCTCCAGTTACGACCGCCACCCGCGCGCGCGCATGCGTACCTGTCATCAATCGAACTCCCT
>DDYL01000211.1:0-5675 GCA_002347925.1 Chloroflexi bacterium UBA2235
TAGAGATCACCTCCAGTGGTGCTCCAGCCCTCAATATCTGGCCACCCTGCCCGAGAAGGTAAACCCGGTCGGCGATATCCGGTACTGCTTGCAAGTAGTGGGTTGTGAGGATGATCGCCGTCCCGTGCCTGGCGCGCATGTCCAGGATCAGTTCAGTCAGCGTCTTCCTGCCGACGGGATCCAAGGCCGCAAATGGCTCATCGAGAACAATCAGCTTCGGGCCAAAACCCTCACCGTCGCACAACACAAGGGCACCGGCAAGCGCAAGCCTTCTTCGCTCCCCAACTGATAGCGCGTGGATAACTCGGTCACCAGATTCCCATAGCCCAAACCGACGCAAACTCGACTCCACCAATCGTGCAACATCCCCGCGGGCGATCCCAAGGTTCACCGGAAGGAATGCGACATCGTCCTTCACTGTCGGACCGATGAGTTGGTCGTCTGGGTTCTGAACAACGGCGGCGATGTTGGCCCGATGGTTGTCCCCCAATAAATGGGATGGCTTCCCCAGGGTGCGCACAGTTCCCCCAAAAGGCTTGGACAATCCCAGTATGTGATTCAGGATTGTGCTCTTGCCGGACCCGTTTGGACCGATCAGGACAACGCACTCCCCCGGGTAGACCTCCAGCCGAATATCGCCAGTCCTTACGGCTGTCCCGTCCTCAAAGTGGTGCCGCAAATCATCGACCTCCACAACGGGGGCAACCACCGGACCAGGCATTCCATCAATCCCAGAGTTCATGCTCGTGCGCACCTCGCGCGAAATGATCTGAAGGTCGGGCGCCGGAAACTCATCCAGCCAGGTCCCAGCCCATCAGACGCACCGCGGCCGCGATGCCCACGATTGACGCGCATCCACCCCAGAGGATGAAGGCCGCGGGGAACCGGCGCGCACCGTCCCGTCGGGTCGGATGCATCAGGCCGCGATAGCCCCTGAGTCGCAACGCGTCTTCGTACGATGCGCTGAGATCGATTGCACGGATGACGGCCATTCCAACGATTATCCCGCCAACCTGGGGCAATCTCAGTAGGGGTGTCCCGTACGCCTCCCACGGGAACCCGTGGGCTCGCCGGTGCCTTATCCCACCCCGCACCTGAATCGCTCTCTGTACGCTCGCCAACCGGTCCCATAGCGTGAAGACGGCGCGGTATGTCAAGACAAGGCTCTGGCTGAGGATTGCCGGCAGCCACCGTGTCGGACCGGCGAGCAGATCGGGAGCCGGTGTCGTCAGCATCAGCAAGAGTGACGCTTCGACCGTGACCATTCCCTTTGCCAGGATGACAGCAATGACCGACCAATCTGATTGCCAGTGTGAAAGGGCGTACAGCCCAACCATCGGGACCGGAAGTATGGTTGCCATCACAATCCGCGCTAGCGGGAGAGATGCCGACCATGCAACGATCATCAATACTGCGTACACACTCACAAGCGGCACTGGTGACGCCGAGATAGCCGCAACGCCGAAGCCGGTAAGTGGTAGCGACACCTTGTCGGATATCGACGCCCTGTGTAGCCAACTAGATCCGGAGGTCGCTGAATGGTCGACTGAAGGAAGTCTCATTCCGTGGGTCGTCCCCGTCCATCCGACCCCGCCGCCAGACCTATCAGGGCCGGCCTGATCCGTGCAATGAAGCCCACGGTGACACCCGTGACTAGACCCTCGATCGCCCAACCAAGTGCGCCAAGAAAGAGGGTTGCGAACGCAAACCACGTGAATGGCGTCAATCCCGCGACAGTCGCCTCCGGGTGTTCGCCAGATCCAGGCAGATGAACCTCCACCAGTCCACCCGAGCGGATGTCAGGGTCGAATGTCCCTGTAGCCACGTCAAATGATCCAGTGTGGACCGCGCTTGCCGGTTCAACACCAGAAAGCGCAATGATCGCGAGAAAGACCAGGGTCGAAAGGGATAGGCTGACAGCAGTCGCTATCCCGCCACACAGACTAGCCCTCCCACGGTAGGCAAACGGACGCAGGCGCGAAAACACCATCGACCCAACAGCCATTTCCAACCAAGTCACAACTGTATTCAAACCAATATTCGTGATGGCCCCATCACCAAGGAATGCCCGCACCACATTGAAGAGAAGTGAAGAAATGGCTCCAAACCACGGCCCGAGGATGATTCCGGCGAGAACCGTGCCGTGGAGCTCGTATCCGATCGGCACGATTTCAATCGACATCACCACCACCATGAGTGCAGTCATGACGCCGGTTGCGGGGATTGCCCGCCTTGAGCCGGTTCGTGTTACCTGGCGCGATGCAATTGTCACCAGCACCACGGACGCCAGGATGCCGGCACCAGAAAGCCACCAAGGCAAGACTCCATCGCCAACCATGATGTGTGTCACCGGGCATCTCCGGTAAGTCGGCCCCTTATGAGATGCCCAACACGCATGGCTCGCCTCCAAGGACCGGACTGGGGGGAGATCAACCCGACGCTCTACGGTTGAAAGTCATAGACGAGGTCGTACTCGACCACTCCAAGGGTGTTTGCACCCGGGTCATTCAGACCACCGACAAGCCTGCGGGCATTACTGCCGTCGGCATACGCCACCCAAATTTCGAGCTGGCCACCACGGCCACCTCCGGGATTTCCGGATCCGGTGCCGATGCGTCGGGCATAGACAATCGTCTTGGCGTCGCGGGCCCACTCCGGCTGATCATCTGAAACCCCTTGTGGCACCGTGGCCTCGGGCAGTAGCGATCGTTTCTGCTTGCCGTCGAGACCCACAACCCATATCCGCCGGTTTGCAAGCGACCTTGAGACGTCGTTTCCTGCCGACGCCAGACTCGGGCCGACGCTGTAGGCAATGGTCGTCCCGTTGAGTGGCAAGGCTGGCGCTCCCGGGGAGAGCTGCTCGGACGCCTCCAAGACAACACGTTTGACCTGAAATTGCCCATTCGGCGCCGATGTCGGTTCGGTAACGACAAGTTTCTTGCGGCTTGTCCACGGCTTTTCGCCGCCGTCGATCATCGGCGTGACCGCGCCCGTTCCGCCTGCTCCCACGAGAGCGCGGAGCATGAGGCTGGAAGCCGTCAATTCAACGGGTTCTGAACTCGACGCAGCCGCGATCAAGAGCCGACCCACGGCCCCTGGGGCATCCTCACTGAGCGGGACTTGCCAGAAAAGGATGAATTGGTCGTTTCCCGTCCAACAACACAACCGGAGCCCCGTCGACCCCGCAGTCATGTAAACCGGAGACGCGACGGGGTTCCTGGTCGTCGTGTCCACGACCCAGATGCCTTCGCGGCTATACCCATCACGCACCGGGCGTCGTCGCTCGAATGCTATCCGGGCACCACTCGCGGCCCATACTGCAGTAGTCCCGACCCCGCTCCCAGGCGGGTCAATCTGCCGGGCGCCGTTCTCTCCAACGCGCGGGTCGTACGTCATGAGCGCACCGTCAGCCGTCGTGTAGACCAACGCGGTGTTATAGAACGACCATCGGGCAGTCTCTGGCCTGGATCCGTTGGGAACCTGATATTCAGCCGATCCGTCAGTGTGTGCAATCACCAAGGTGTTGTTGCGACTGAACGCAACAAACTGGCCTCCCGGCGATACCTTGGGACGCGACGCGCCTCCGGTGCGGGTAACCCGGCTTGTTGACCCTTGGGCAATGTCGATAACGTAGACATCACCCTCGTTCACGTATCCGAGGTATCCCATTGCGCCGATCAAGACTGGGTTGGTCTTCCCAGTTCCAGCGCGGTTTGGTGGTGTCCGCCTAATCGTCTCTCTGAAACTTGGAAAGAAGATCAACGCCAGGATAAACCCAAGCGAGAGCGCGGCAAATACCAGCCCGATACGGCGACCCATCGTAGAACTAGTGTACGCGGATGACCCCGCGCAGACTTGGCCCGAAAGGCACCGTTCCCAACCGACATTGCGCGCCTTGTTCCCGAAATCGATCCTTGAGGAGTCTTCCAATGAGCGTTGAACATAAGTCACCCCCTCCGGGTTCTGAGGCCCGGGACCGGCTCCGGATTGCTGTGGTCGGGACCGGGTTGCTCGGCGAACGTCACGCACGGTTCTGGGGACAGCAGGACGATGTGGACCTGGTCGGCCTCATTGACCTGAACATCCAACAGGCCACTAACGCCGCCGAAAGGCTCGCTGGCACCTTCGGAATCCCGAGGCCTCCGGTTTTCACATCGCTTGATGACCTTCTTAAATCGTCGGGCGCAGACGCAGTGTCGGTGGCGACGCCGGATTTCGCGCACCGTGATCCGGTTGTCCGGGCGCTTGAGGCCGGGTTGCACGTCCTCGTCGAGAAGCCTCTTGCAATGACGACCGACGATGCGAAAGCCATGACTGAGGCCTCGCGTCGATCAGGTCGCTGGCTGATGGTGAACCATTCCATGCGGTGGATTCCTCGATACCGTGCGATCCATGATGCGATCCGCAGCGGCCAGTGGGGCAAGATGGTCGTCGCCCACTCGGCAAAGTCGGACGTCATCCACGTCCCAACTGAGATGCTCCGATGGGCGTCGCGGACGTCCGCCGCCTATTTCCTGACGGCGCATGACCTTGATCTTGTCCGATGGTTCGCCGGAGACCGCATCGTCCGCGTTTACGCGCAGGGTGCACGCGGAGTCCTTGACCGAAACGGAATTGACGCGTATGACGCCATCCAATCGTCAGTGACGTTCGCCAACGGGTCCATCGCGAGTTTCGAGGCATCATGGATCCACCCGAACACGTACCCGTCCTTCACTGACGACTACATGCACGTCATCTGCGAAAACGGTGTCGCGTACCTGGACCGAGGCAGGGAAGGCACTGAGGTTTTCGAAACGGACCGGGTGCGTCATCCGAAGCACAGCACCGTGTACGAGCAAGATGGACGAATCTACGGGTCGTTCAGACACGCACTCGAACACTTCACCCACTGCATCAGGGCGGGCATCGAGCCGCTCACTTCAGCACGTCGCGTCATGGGGGTTGTCAGTGCGTTGGAAGCGATCCACAGATCACTCGACAGCGGAATGCCCGTGATCGTTGATGATGGATTCGGAGACTGATCAACAATCGCCTCGCACGTTGGGAAATCGTGCGAACTATGGTCGGGGAGAGAGGATTTGAACCTCCGACCACCTGAACCCCATTCAGGTGCGCTACCGGGCTGCGCCACTCCCCGCTTGCCTTGTGCGCCCATCGAACCCCAACGCGGTCATGAGACCCCGTCAAGCGGACGCGCCTGCTGATTCAGCGTACCATAGGACCACTGGCGCGATTTTCAGTCGGGCCATTGCTACTATTGACAACAAACTGATTGCGCAAGGACATCCTGACATGGCAGCAAGCAAGGGCGGCCTCGGTAAAACCGCACGCTCATCGACCATTTTCGACCGTGAAGCCGGCAACAAGCCGAGCGGGCACGTTTGTGTCTCCTGCACCAAGCCAATCATCATCCGGGAACACCTTCCGGTGATGCAGATGCCAGGTCGCCGGATGGCGCACTACCATCGCGCGTGCTACCAGGCGTCCTGACGGCACCCATCCACCCTGAACTGACGGCCAGTCACCACCGGAAGGTGATGTCTGGCCATTTTCTTTTTGTCCTTGTGCGAGGAGGTTGGCTGAAACGCCGGTTTCGCCGGCAACTTCGGAACAATCGCTGACCCCGAGTGGCCGTTCCACTTCCATTACGGCCACCGTCTCGCTTCACCCAT
>DDYL01000211.1:5695-15739 GCA_002347925.1 Chloroflexi bacterium UBA2235
CCGTCGCGATTCAACTGGCAAAGCATTCACGACCTGACCTGATGGGACCCCTTCTGAACTCTATCCCGTCCTCTAGCAAGCCATCCAGGCGCGCGCTACTCCGAAGGATTGCCTCGGTAATCCTCGTGTCGGACATCGCCAGCCAACCATTTTCTGACGCGGTGGCCGGGACAACGGTGACCCCAACACCAAAGCCGGCTTCCTCACCGACCTCATCCCCCGAGACACGCTCTCCTGAGGGAACCTCACAACCGACCGCACCCAGTCCCCTCGCTGAAGGCAGGGCAATGCGTCTGGACGGGGACTACCGCAACGCCTACCTCGCATTTCACGGTTTGGCGATGAGCACGCGCGACCGGGATACGCGAGCGTTTGCAACTCTCGGATCAGCCGAAACACTCCTTGCGGACGGCAATCCCGGACAGGCACTTGAAATCCTGGACGAATGGATTGACGCGTATCCCGAACATCCACAGCAATACACCGCCAGGTGCCTTCGCGCTCGATCGCTTGAATTGCTTGGACCATCCAAGCGGCCAGACTGCGTTACCGCGTACCGGGAAGCCTTGTATGTGGCAAACCCCGCCCATCCTGAAGTGTTGCGGGTACGAATTGCAAGCCACCTGTTTGCATTGGGCCAATCAAGCGACGCTTGGCAGGAACTCCAACTCGCCGCGTCGGGTCCAACGAATACTGCAACCGAAGCCGGGCGCCTCCTCGTCCTCAATGCGCTGAACAGTAGGTACATCGAGGCTCGAGATAGTGTCCGAGTTGCCTCGACCGCCATCGCAGCGCTTGATGCGGCCGTCATGGTTGGACGTATTCCCGTAGAAATCGCCGAAATTGCGTGGAGCGCGGTCACGGCTGCACTGGCGATAGGTGACAACGAGACTGCAAACCAGATCCGCTGGAGAATTGTCGCGGAATGGCCCGAAACACCGACCGCATTCCTCGCCCTGAACGAACTTGGTTCGTCGATAGTCCCCGCTTGGGCACGTGCACGTATTGCAATTACAAATTCGAAGTGGTCGACCGCTCGGGACGCACTCGATTGGCTCCTCGCAAACTCGCCGACCGACCCGAATCGCGGACGCATCCGCGCGATGCGGGCAGTCGCTGCAAATGCCCTCNNCGCCGAGAGCCGCCGTGATAGTGGAGACTTCGCCGGCGCCGCAACTCGTTACACGAAGCTCGCAACGGACTTCCCGGGTTCCAGCGAAGCGTCGCGCGCCCTCTACCGACTTGGCCGATTGTTGCCAGAACTCGGAGATGTCGCCTCGGGGAACCGCGCAATGAATGGCGCCGCGGACCTCGGACCAGTCGGATTTCATACCTACCGGGCGCGCGTGATCCTTGGCCGACGTCCCGCCAGACCACCTTCCACGCTTCCCGCATTCATCGCCTCTGGGGCACTGAACGAAAGCGACTGGCGATCATGGGAGGACTGGCTCGCCAAGCGCGCCCTGATCGGCACCGACGTGCGAAACGGACTAGGTGCAGCCGACCTGGCAAAACCCTTGAACCGCCTTGATTCGCTGCTCGCGACCGGGTTTGTTGAGGAAGCCGAAGACGCGGCGCGAGAAGTCTGCCAACTTCGTCAATTCTCTCCATCCGTCGTCGCCTCGGTCGCGGCTCGTGTCCAATCCGGTGGCCACATCCCCTTTTCAATGTCCCTTGGACATCGATTGCTGCGTATCCTTGCCGATGCCGGCGAAGCATCACTCCTCGCGATCCCGAATGTCGCCCGAAAACTGGCGTATCCACTTGCCTACTCGAGACTTGTTGGTGCCAGCGCAGCACGGTCAACCGTCGACCCGTATCTCGTCTTGGCGATCATGAAGCAGGAGAGTTGGTTCCGCCCCGAGGTCACCTCGGCTGCCAACGCCCGGGGACTGACACAGTTCATCCGTCCCACCGCAGAAAGCGTCGCAAGGGAATTGAACTGGCCAAATTGGAATTGGGACGACATGACACGTCCGTATGTTTCGGTGCCCTTTGGTGCCCATCACCTGGCCCAACTCATCGAAATGTTCCGGGGCAACGTGCTTTTCGCCATTGCCTCGTATAACGCTGGGCCCGGACCAATCCTCAGGTGGGCGAACGGTGACTATCGGCGGGATGACGACTTGTTTGTCGCCGCCATCACCTACAAAGAAACGCGCGAATATGTCACGTCGGTTGCCACATATGCCGAGTGTTACCGCGAAATCTATGGGGTCAGTTGACGGCATCCCGGCTAGGACGTCACCCTATCCAAGGGTCTCCTCAACGTCGACTATCTTGCCATCCGACCTGCACCGTTCCATGGGTGTCCCGTCAATTGTCAATCCCACAAGCGCCTCACTCATCCGGGCAATCCGGACCATGGACTGAACATCATGGACCCGAATGATGTGGGCCCCGCGGGCGATGCTAAACGCATTGACCGCCGCCGTTCCCTCGAGTCTCTCCTTTGAAGCCAAACCAAGAACATTCCCGATCATCGTCTTTCGCGAAGCTGCAATGAGTATCGGAAATCCAAGTACGTGCAGTTCGGGGATCCTGCGAAATATATCTAGGTCCTGACCGATCAGCTTCCCAAACTCGATTCCTGGGTCAATGCAGATGCGGTCACGTCGTACTCCCGCCGAAATCGCCAGGTCTGTTCGCGTCTCCAGAAACCTGATGATGTCTCCGAGAACGGTCCGGTAGTGCCATTTTGCAGGGAAACTTTTGGGTACTCCCAGGATGTGCATTACACAGACCCCTGCGTCACCACGACCGATCACCGAAGCCATCTCTGGGTCTGAAAGACCCGTGATGTCATTGATCAATGTCGCGCCGAGATCCAGCACCGCCGCCGCTGTCTCGGCGCGGTGTGTGTCTACAGCGATGGGAACCGCAACTTGTCGAGAAAGGGCCTTTACCACCGGCCCGACACGCCGGATCTCTTCCGCCGCATCAATCGCCGCCGCCTCACCGTTGGCACTGTCCCCGCCAACATCAATGATGTCCGCGCCCTCCTGCACCATCGCCAATCCGCGTTCAACGGCACGGTCCGGGTCAAAATATCGCCCACCGTCGAAGAAGCTGTCCGGGGTGACATTCAGGATCCCCATCACGCCTACACGTCGCCCGAGGTCGATCGCGTGGGGTCCCATGCGCAAGACACCAGCGCCCCATGTCGTCGAGGCCAGTGCCTGGTGAACAGCACCCTCGAGCCCGCCACCAGTGGCCGCGAGTGCCCCAGCGAGCATCTCGAATTGGATCACGGTACCGAGCAGGATTAGGTCGAGCGCATCATCTGGAGCACCGTGGCCCCGGTATGCGCTTGGCCCAGCATTCGCGACACCGCCAACCCTCCCGAATTCCGCCACGATGCCCTGCGCCAAGACCGGAGGCACGCCGTCAAACCGCAGTGTTCGACCACTGCCGCGTCGGACGTTCAACTCTGCCTCGCGACGAGAGACCCCGAGCGCTATGAGGTCCGTGATTGTTTGCTTGTCATTGAACGGGTTCAGGACACGCACCGAATGGCGCGGGAGAGATGTCGACCCCCTCACCCCTGATTCCGCGTCAGCTAGATCTGACACTGCAAGCCTCCCGTCCGGTCGTCACGCCACGCGAAATCTTCACCACTGCCCAGGATCCTTCACGGATAGTCGATGCGCGGTGTCCGTTCTATCTCGACGGACGCCCAGTCAATGATGCTCCCCTTCACAGGAGCCTCGGGTTTACGGACCCGCACCCGGATGCACTCAAGATCCGGGAAGACGAGCGCGATCGACCGGGCAATGCCCTCTGCCACCGCTTCCAGAAGGTTCAGGCTCGGACCCTCGACCACCTGCCGAGTCAGCTTGAATAGCGAGGCATAACTGACCGTGTCAGCAACGTCGTCTGATGCGCCAGCCTTCCGCAAGTCCCGCTCCACAGTCAGGTCCACAATGAACCGCTGTCCCAGGACCTTTTCCGCAGGGTCCACACCATGGAAGCCGTAAAACTTCATGCCCTCGACGTGAATCCGATCAGTCCTCACCGCAACCCGCCACCCTTCCGGAGTTGTGATCCCATCACTGGATCGCTCCAAGGCCCGCCCAAATTACAGACCCAGATCATGCCAGAGCCCACGTGTCAGCTCGTGTACTTTCGTACAGCACGCATCCCAATCTTGCAGGAAAGACTGGTATAAGCAATCTCGAAGGTCAAGTGACCACGGCCATCCATCTGCAACCGGGAGACCCATTCTGATGGCGCTGACACCATCCAACGGAACGACATCCACAGCCAGCTTCGACTACGACATCATCGTGGTCGGTGGCGGGCCAGCCGGCCTGTGCGCCGGCCTGTACGCCTCACGCGCCAGACTGACCACCTTGGTAATTGACAAGGCGGTGCCCGGCGGACAGATCCTCAACACGCACCTTATCGAAGATTATCCGGGGTTCATGTCAATCGAAGGGTCGGAACTCGCAGCCCGGATGCAGGAACAGGCCGAACACTTCGGCGCCGAAGTGATCATGGCCGATGTTGAGTCGGTTCGTTCCACCGGAGAGGGCGGTGTGGTCAAGGTCGTGCAGACGACGGAACGCAACTACACCGCACGTGCCGTAATCCTCACGGCGGGCGGAAGCCCGGTGAAGCTTGATGTGCCTGGCGAGGATCGCCTCAACGCACGGGGCGTGTCGTACTGTGCCGTCTGTGACGGTCCGTTCTTCAACGACAGGGTCTTGGCAGTCGTTGGCGGGGGCGATGCAGCAGTCGAAGAGGCGACATACCTTACGAAGTACGCATCCAAGGTGATCCTGATCCATAGACGGGATCAGCTTCGGGCACAGAAGATTATTCAAGACCGGTTCTTCGCGAACCCCAAGTCAGCCGTCATCTGGGACAGCGTAGTGGAAGAGATTACCGGCGAAGGATCGGTGACCGGGGTTCGGGTCCGGAACGTCAAATCTGGCGAAACATCCACGATTGACGTCGGAGGCGTGTTCATCTTCATCGGGTTCCAACCGAACGGCGACATCCTCGCTGACACGGGCGTCAATCGGGATCACGGCGGTCACATCGTGACAACCATGAATATGGAAACCGGGATTCCGGGGATTTTCGCTGCCGGCGATGTGAGGGCACAATTGGCGCGACAGGTGACCACAGCCGTCGGTGATGCGACCACCGCGGCGATTGCCGCTGAGAAGTACATCGAGGCAATGCACCCGGTCGGTTGAGCACCGAACTGCCTGAGGAAATGGGTGCCCTTTCGGGCACCCTCGTGCGCTACTCGTCGCCGACCGTCCGGTACGCACGCAGTGGCGACCCAGACGAGCTGACACCCGGGACACGGTACTGGCCAGACTTGACCAGCAGTGCCAACGCTGCCACCCGGGCTGCTTGCGCCGGCCCCGCGTACGACCTACCTGCCCGCACGACCGTTGCAAAATCTCCCGTCGTCCCTGACGGTTCCATCACGTCAATCGCCCGTGCCCTACCTCTGGAGACTTCAACCATGGTGCCCTCCTTGGCTCCCGGATGCATGACGGCCATGACCAACGCAACTGCGGTAAACGCTTTTACCGAGATGACGTGTGACGCAAGCCTTCCTCTCGAGTATCGAACGGCCACTGCATCTCTGAAGGGGTGACTGACCGCATCGGACAAGAACCTGATGGCGATTGATCCAGGAACATATCCTCCGAACCGGAGAGCCACATGTCCGCCCCAGAACCGAAAATAGCGCAAATTTCGAACCGATTGATGTCGGGAGACTTCGGTGCTTCTCACCCGGCGTTCCTGATCGATCGCGATGGCGTCATAAACGAGCATCGCCCAGGACGTTATGTGAATGACTGGCCGGACTTCTCATTCCTGCCCGGAACCCTCGATGCGTTTCGGGCACTCGCGTCGACTCCCGACCCCGTCATTGTTGTCACCAACCAGAGTGGCGTCGGCCGTGGCGTAATGAGCGCGTCGGCACTGGAAGACATCCACGAAAGGATGGTCGGGGCAGTCACGTCTTCAGGGGGCAGGATTGATGCCGTCATTCACTGCCCGCATCCGCCTGCCATCAGCTGTGCGTGCCGGAAACCGGAACCTGGAATGTTCTTTTCGCTGGCTTCTCGGTTCGGGGTCTCGCTCGCACAATCCGTCTTCATCGGAGACACGGTCACCGATCTTAAGGCAGGTGCTACAGCAGGATGCCGGACCATACTCGTCCGCACTGGCGAAGGCGAGCTCACGATTGCGTCACTCGCCGGCTTGGCGGCGTTTGCCGATGGCACGGCATTTCAAGCTGCATCACATGACTCCCTGGCAGGGTTCTCAGGGATCGCCAGAGACCTCAGCGCTGCGGTCGCGCACGTGCTCCTTGGGTGGGGTGGGTTGCGCAGGTGACCAGACCCGATCAATTGGCAGTTTGAGCGCGGACACCCAGTCCGGCCAAACGCTCGATATGTGCAACACCGTCCACCACGTCATCGAATCTACGGGCAACATAATCAGGGACAGCGCCGGGAAATTCCTTGTCCCCAAACCTCGTGGGTGTGAAGATCGTCTTCATCCCCATCTGGGCAGGACCAAAGATGTCGCGGTGCATGTCGTTACCAACAAATATCGTGCGCGATGGCGTTGACCCGAGTGCATCAAGGGCAATCTGATAAAGCCGGGGATCTGGCTTCCTGAAGCCGTGATCACCGGAAACGACCACGATTTCGAAAAAGCCCGAGAGACCAGACTCGGTGAGTTCGTGACGGGCATAAGCCGACTGTGCGTCAGAAACGATCCCTAGCCGGTACCTTGTCCGCAACTCGGTCAGTACCTCTGCAACTCGGTCGTACGGCCGCAGTCTCCGACGCGAAAGAGATCGCTGCAACTGGGCGAGAAGCAACGGTAAACCCGGATCAGAAAGCTCCTTGGGCAAGTCGACCGTGACCGGATCAGCGAGCCTCCGGGAATGGGTCATCTCCTCGGCGTCATCGATACCGGCATCAACACCCTCAGCGGCATCTTCGATTTCCGCTTCAGAAAGGATTTGAAGCACGCGCGCCCACAAGCGCACGGCATCAAACTCCGCATACCTCTCGTGGCTGGCTTCAATTTGCGCGCGCAGCGCCCCACGGACGATGTCAACTAATTCGGACGTCCGACGATGGACACCGTAATACCGGAGAAAACGGTTCACACCGCGGAGCGTGGTCCTTCCCCAATCCTCGGTTTCGACGTCCAGGATTGTGCCGTTGATGTCGAAGAGAATCGCGTCAATTTCGCCTGCAGGCACGCCGTCCGCAACCATCTGTGTGAACCAACCTCAAATCCTGCGAGTGGGTGCCTTCGAGCAACTTGCCATCATCGGATCGGTGAGCACTCCCAAGCTCCGATTACGAAGTTATGGAGCTCTATGCAATCAAATTAGAGCGAACGGAGTGCGTCTCGGGCGGCCTCGATGAGCTTCGTCCGGTACTCGTTTGTGATCCACGGGTTCCGCGCAACCCGGAGTAACGTCGTCGCTAAGTGAAACGGAACACGGGCACAGATGTGCGCGAAGGCCGCCTCGCGATCCGGAAAGTGGCACGAGTACTCCCAGAGAAAGTGTCCGATGTACGGCTCAGCGCCGCGACGATTTCCCTGATTGAGCATGAATGCGTGTTGCAGTTCTCCCGCGATCCTGCCCACGTCAAAAACGCGATCACCGTAGTGACTGCGCTCAAAATCAATGCCTCCAACCCACATACCGTCGGTGAAGAGGAAGTTTGCCGGTGTCGCATCCCCATGAAGGCAGACCCGATGATCTTCCCACATTGGACCAAACCGCTTCCACCGATCACCAAGCGAACCGAACTCCCTAAGGGACTGATCACCCATGTGTCGATGGTGCCTGAGTGACTCGGAGAGAAGCCCCAGGTACCGAACATCGTCGTGGAAGTCGACCAGGTCGTCGGTCACAGTGCGGTTGTGCATCGTCGCCAGAAAGAAGGCAAGCGCGGTCAACCGTTCGTACAACGCCGAAGGCGGGCGCACCTCGCGCGCGACGCCATCGAGAACAACTCCAAGGGTTTCTCCGCGAAGGTGTTCCAGGAAGATTGCCGCTCCCTGGTCCGGGGCCGTGCCGAGCGCGCGCATGACGTGGTGGGGGTAGCCATCCAGACCTACCCGCCGCATGTGGTCAACCGCGCGGTACTCGCGCCACATTCTGTCGACCGCGCGAGGCGAAGCCCGGGTGCCCGACTCGCCATAGAACTTGCCGATTACCCGATGTCCAGACTCGCGCTCCTCGTACTCAAAGACCGCATTTGAACCACCGAGGCGGAAAACCCGGTACCGTTGGCCGTTCGTCGTCACGCCAAGTTGCGGGAGCACATCGTGCGAAAGGATGTTGTAGATCGGGTCCGCCTGGTTCAGCGTCCCTAGGTATTCGCGCTTCACTTGCACGAATGTAACGCAAGTATGAACATCATGCACACAATAGGACCATGGACGACACTGGAATGTAACCAGAAAGTCGATCGCACAGGCTGCTGGACCCCCGAAAAAGCCTTGGGGAAGAGCCGGACTTATCCGGCCAATTCTCCTTCGGGGGATCGCACGTCATCGTTCGCCTAGATTGAACTGCCAACAATTGCAGGCTTGCCTTCGGGCCGGACGGCGTGGGCAGCGGCAATGTCAGCCTCTGTTGGAAGGGGGCCGACGGTCGCCTCATCAATCAGCATCACCGGGATGCCATCTCGGACCGGATAGCGCTTCCCACACGATGTGCATGTCAGGCGCTCAGCATCGCCTTCACGCTGGTAGATAACTGGCTGCTTGTCGTCTGGGCACGCCAGGATTTCCAGCAGCGTGGGGTCTAGACCCTCCCGGGGGGTGAACCCACCCGTGCCATGCGTGTGTGGAACCGCGCCATCAGGGCCGTCATCCGGAGCATTGAAAATCCGCCGCGCGGCTACAACCGCACCGACCGCCGCAAGACCCGCTGCGGCGCCAAGCCATCCCATTCTCATCCCGCGATCCTCCTGTTACGTCTACCAACTATCTTACCTGTGAACGGGCCTAGTTTTGGCCTCCGCATTCCAGCTAGAAATGCGGGTCCCGACGAACGTTGAATATGGTCTTGGTGCCATCGCGTTCGAACCTGAAAGGCAGTTCACGGAGGTCGGCACCGACTACGCGCCGAACCGCGTCTTGCGACCCAAGCGGCACGTAGAGCAAAAGGAAACCGCCCCCACCTGCCCCCGCAATCTTCCCGCCTATCGCTCCGGCTCCACGAGCACGCGCATAGAGGTCATCGACATCCGAGTCTGTGATCCCGTCAGCAAGTTGAGTCTTCAGCATCCAACCTTCATGGAGGAGCTCGCCGAACGCGTCAAACCGTTCGGCCCGAAGGAGTGAAGCTGCCCCTATCGCCATGTCACGAAGTGCGTCGAGGACATTCGTGCGGTCACTGATGTTGGCAACTTGCCGCGTCAGGATCGTCGAACTGTTCCGCGTCCGGTTCGTGTAAAAAAGCATCAAGTTCGCGCAAAGGCGTGACACCGCGTCCAGTGGAAGGTCCAGACGTTCCCACTGAACCTTTCCTGCATCCCGAGGGCCGAAGACAATGTGTCGAATGCCGCCGAGCGCTGCAAGATACGCATCCTGAACTCCCATTGGCCGGTGGAGAACGTCCAGCTCGATGCGGTTCGCCTGCGCCGCCAGCTCGCCTGCGGTGAAGGTCTCTCCCTGATGCGCCCAAAGCGCCTTCAGGAGCCCGACCGTTACCGCACTCGAAGAGCCGAGTCCGCTTCCCTCTGACGGCACGTCGGCCAACGTGGTTATTTCGACACCGCCGGCCACACCAGTAAGGCGCATCGCCTCGCGAACGAGGTCGTGCTGGATCTCGTCCACATGATCGACGATCTCCTTGCGGGAATAGTTCAAGTAGATGCGCTCGTCAAACCGTGCCTTGACTATGACATAGATGTACTTGTCGATCGCAACGCCGGTGACCGCCCCACCGCGTGGATTCCCTGGGGACGCGTAGTAACCAGGAAAGTCAGTGCCTCCGCCAAGAAAGCTCAATCTCAACGGCGTCTGTGAAAT
>DDYL01000211.1:15782-20073 GCA_002347925.1 Chloroflexi bacterium UBA2235
ACGAAATCCGTACCGACGTTGGCGCACTCAACCTGGTAGTCAGATGGGTTTAGCGGGTCGAACGTCAGGATCGTCCGCTGGAAAGCCTGCACCAGGATCCGGCGACCGGTCTCCGGGCCCTTCGAGACGATGACCTCCGCCACCGGGGTCAGTGGCAGACCGACGTCGTGGAGCCAACCACCGGGGAAAACGGTCGTCGCGTTAAGAAACGCCCAGAACATCGGAGGCACGGCGTGTCCTGGACCAGGGGCAAGTGAAGCGTCAAAGGGGACGAACACGCTGCCGTCGTCGAGCACTGCAAAACCTCCACCAAACCCCTCGGGAGGTGGAATGCGAAGCCCGGCAACTCGCAACCGCGCAAGGTCGGCGTACGTCATCGAGCTCGCATCGCCGCCGACGGGCAACTCGACCGCACGATCGATCAACTCCGAAGCAAGCAATCCGAGCAGGAATTGCCATCCCGGGGAAGCTTCCTCCGGGTGATATTCAAGCCGTCCTTTCTCAAAGTACTGGACGTCAAGTCCTCCCGGTCCGGTGACAAACGCATCACCCATCGGCCTCCCGAGTAACCGCATGCCCTCCTGTGCGGAATAGAACTCCGAAAATGCCTTCCCAACCGGACGCTCTCCCGGTTCGAAACCCGCAGGGATTGACCACACGGCCACCGACCTCAGCAAGGACGCCGTCGGAGGCGCAACTGCAGGCAACGCCACCGGCGCCAGCGTTACTCCGGTAACCGGTGTCCGAACGGCGACTGGCGGAGGCGATACCAGGGCCAGTCGCGGCGCCGGCACTTCCGGTCGTGGTTCCGGCGCCACGACAACCGGACTGGGCGAAACCTGTGTCGGCGACGGACCAGGCCCCCGCAGGCCGCCAAGCTCAAGTGCGACGACATCGTATGCGACTTCAACCTGGTCCGAAGCCACCCTCGTCCTGACCGAGCCACTAGAAACGAGCGAGACCGTGGTCGATGTTGGAGCCACGGGTCCCACTTTGACGGTGAACGTCGCAACGAGGACCGGAGTTGACGGCCACGGCCCTTGGGTTCGACCAACATCCAGACGGAATCGCCCACTACCGAGATCGGTGCCGGGCAGGAGCACTTGATCGAACTCTCTCCCACCTACCCAACCAATCACCCGTAGGTGCGATGGGTCGGTCAGGAGCACGACCGTCGTTGCGTCAATCGTGGTCGACACCGGCACCGCACGCACTTCCACATCAACCTCCGTGTCGGGCGACAAACCCGTGACCGCTCCGGAGGCAAGTTGGAGGATGAACGTTACGCGAGGAGACGCAGCCCCCGCCCTACTCGCCTCCACAGACTGCGGACACGAAGCATGGAGAAGCAACACCACCGCAAGAAGGCAGGTCCATACTGCCAAAGAAATCAGCCCGTGCATGACTGCTCGAGATCAGCATATCTCCTTGCCGACCTTCACTCCGGGCCAACGCTAGGTCACGCCCTGCGTATCGAGCGCGTCTCCACGAGGTATGGCCGGAATGCATCCAGAAACCGACGGGGCAACATTCCATGCAAATGGGTTCCGTCGGGGTCATACGTTTCATGGGCAATCGTTCCACGTTCACGGAACAGGTGGATCAGGTCGCCGGCGGCGTATGGAAGCCGAACAGTCACCGGAATCGAGTCGGCCTGCCCATCGAGAATTATCTCGACGCGGGAAAGCATGGCGGTCACGCCTTCCCCGGTCGCGGCCGCAATTGGCACCGGGTTGGGAAAACTGTCCATCCCAAGAGCCTCGATTTCCTCGGTCGATAAGCGGTCGACCTTGTTGAATGCGGTCACCATCGGCTTCGCACCAATGTGGAGCTCGTCAAGGGTCCGACCCACCGACTCAATCTGCGCAGACATCGCTGCACTGCAGGAGTCCACAACGTGGATGAGCAGATCCGCCTGATCAATTTCCTCAAGGGTCGCCCGAAATGCCGCCACGAGCGACGTTGGCAACCTCTGGATGAATCCGACCGTGTCTGTGAGCAGGACCTGTTGCCCGCGCGGAAGCGACACCCTCCTGGTGGTCGGGTCAAGCGTCGCGAACAACTTGTCCTCAACAAGTACATCCGCTCCCGTGAGCTGCCGCAGAAGGGTGCTCTTTCCTGCATTCGTGTAGCCGACCAAGGCCACCACCGGGATCCCGTCCTGCTTGCGCCTCTCGCGATAACGATGCCGGTGGTCGCTGACACCGACAATCCGCTCCTTGAGCATCGCAATGCGTTCACGGATTGCGCGTCGGTCGACTTCCAACTGGGTCTCACCGGGACCGCGCGTTGCAATTCGTCCTCCTCCACCGCCGCCGGACGACGCCCCTCCAAGTCTGGAGAACCGTACCCACAGCTCGGACAAGCGTGGAAGCAGGTACTGCAACTGTGCGAGTTCTACCTGAAGCTGACCTTCACGGGTTCTGGCGCGCTGCGCAAAAATATCGAGGATCAGCGCTGTCCGATCAACAATCTTGCACCCGACGCCCTTTTCAAGGTTGCGTTGCTGTGTAGGCGAGAGTTCATCATCGAAGATGACGAGATCCGCGCCCTCCTCACGGACGACGTCGCGAAGTTCCTCGATCTTCCCCTTGCCGAAAAAAGTCCCGGGTTCCGGATGGTCCAGGCGTTGCGTGACCATGCCAACGACAACGGCACCTGCCGTCACGGTCAGGCGATTGAGTTCCGCCAAGCTTTCATGCAAAGGCAATGTGATCGAACGTCCGTACCGTGCCGCCGTCGTGTGCCGGGAGATGTCGACAGCCGCCAACACGGCACGTTCAGGGCCTGCCTGCGTCGATCCGTCATCGCGTTCGCCTGCAGCATCCTCGGCGAGGCCTGCACCCCAACTTGCACGTCGACCTAGCCGTCGCTCTACCACGATCGTTGGTGCCCCTTCTTTCACGCTGACGATTGCAGCGTTCGACAATCCTCGCACGCTGTCAGTGACCACATACGCTCACCGCCTGGGCAGCAAGAGGCTCCATTCGCCTGTGAATGTCTTCTCCGTCGGCCCGGTCAGGTGAACCGGGTGTGCGGTATCAGACGCCGAACCCGCCCATGTCGCTTCCAGATTGCCTCCGGGTAGCTCAAGAACTGCGGTCTCGCTCACCAAACCGTGTAGACGCGCTGCAACCATCACGGCGCAAGCGCCAGTTCCGCATGCCAGCGTTACCCCTGCGCCACGTTCCCACACCCGAACCCGGAGCTTGGTCTTCGACACGACTTCGCAGAATTCGATGTTTGCCCGGCGTGGAAAGACCTGGTGCACTTCTAATAGTGGCCCGATCTCCTCAAGAGGCACCTTGGACACGTCCTGAACAAAGACCACCGCGTGCGGGTTTCCCATGGAGACCGCTGTCGCCTCAAGCGTACTCGCATCCCAGCCCGGTAGGCGAAGGGTTACCCAGCCGGAGGTGCCTTGGAAGTCGGTGCGGACCGGGATGTCTGACCAGTGAAGGATCGGATATCCCATGTCGACACTTACCGCGCCACCATCGGCGACGGTTACACCAAGGAGCCCGGCACCGGTTCCAATCCTGGTAAATCCAAGCCCAATCTCTCCACGACCCCAAAGCCAGCGTGCGAAGCAACGGAGGCCGTTTCCGCACATTTCGGCCTCACTGCCGTCGGGATTGAACATCCTCATTGCGACCGCAACACCCTCCCCAGCTACGGCAATGAGAAGCCCATCTGCACCAACGCCGAAATGGCGATCACACACCTGTCGCGCAAAGCCACCGAGGTCAAGGCGACCGAGGCCACCGGTTTCCCCGCGGTCGTCAACAATCACGAAGTCATTGCCCGCACCGTGCCACTTCTCAAAGGCGATCAATGTGCGCCACCCTTAGTTTTGTTGGGGCTGACCATCTGCCAAGTGTGCCACGACCTCGCGGGGGTCGAGATCTCGCGGGTCGAACCACCTGATGCGCGGGTCAGGACGGAACCAAGACTGCTGGCGTCGCGCATACTGGCGGGTCACTGACTGGTAACGGCGAATCGCCTCGTCCAAGTTCGTCGCACCGTCGATAAGTTCGACCATCTCGCGGTACGCAAGCCCACGCATCGGAGGCAAACTCCGAGAATATCCCCGGGCAAGCAACCCAGAGACTTCATCACGCAAACCAGCCCCAACCTGACTGGACGCCCGATTGTCGATGGTGACGTCAAGAACGTCACGAGGCAAGTCCAACCCCGCCCATGTCACCTCAAACGGCGGGGAAGATCGCTGTTGCCACGCCGAGAATGGTCTGCCAGTCGCCTGCGTCACCTCGATCGCACGAATGACCCG
>DDYL01000211.1:20118-37855 GCA_002347925.1 Chloroflexi bacterium UBA2235
CCACCCCTCTCTGTGCGCCCGCTCCTCAAGGACACTTCTCAAGCCCTCATCAGGCGGCACTGGAGGAATCTCCAGACCATCACAGAGGGCACGGAAATACAGTCCGGTCCCACCCACGACAACCGGTTGGCGCCCGCGTGCCCAGATGCGCTCAATCGCGGCTCTCGCCTGGGCAACCCAATCGACAACCGTGAACGATTCGTCTGGGTCGGCGATGTCTATGAGGTGATGCGCGACACTCGCCCGTTCGGTCACACTCGGCTTCGCAGTGCCAATGTCCATCCACCTGTAAACCATCCGCGAGTCCGCCGAAACAACCTCGATAGGCGCCTCGTTCGCCATCGAGATTGACAAGGCAGTCTTGCCAGTCGCCGTCGGCCCCACCACGCACCAGACCCGACGGACACACGCAGGTGGATCGTTGACATTGCCTCCGTCTGGACCTACCGCAGACGGATCGAGCTGAACATGTTCCTGCAAACTGTCGGGATCCACGGTAAGTAGGGTAGCTATCAGCACCGAAGTCCGAGGATCATCGACGCAGCCTGTCTCCGCTCGGTGATGTGCCTTCCCCGAACAAGACGAATCAACCCGTTGGATGGAGACAGAAGCCGCACCAAATGCACGCCTATCCAATTGCTCCCGAGTGGGGGCGGTCCGACTTCGCCTCGTCAGGGCGGAGCGCACCCCTCAGCGTTTCAATCGCCCGTGCTGCCCTTACGAATGGATCGTCGGCCTCAGGAACCAGGTCTGCCCGTTGGACGGGACCGAGGACCTCATGTGGCTGAGCCGGGGATCCCTGAAGAGCTGCCACGTCGACCGTGCTTGTTCCGGGATCAACTTCAGAGAGTTCGGCGAGCGATGCATCATCCTCAGGCGGGACTTGCAGAAGCATGGCAAGCACCTGCAGGTCGGACGCGAGTTCAGCAACGCGACCCGCCAGCCTGGCGACCATGGCTGCGCGCATCTGGACGGACGGCTCTCCGGGCATCAGAAATCCAAACGTGATTCCGTGCGCCCCGGTGCGACCCACTTTCCCTTGGTCAGGCGAACGATACGACCAGGCACTCGCGGACCTCCACTGTTGATAAGCCGACCAGCCGAGGATCAACTCCGGACCTCTCCAAGTTACCCTCTAATCATGACGAATTCCGGCGACCGAAATGCCCGCAACGACCACGGCCCGGCCCTTCGTGCATACCTCCATGACCTGGCATCTTCCGCTCCCGTTCCGGGGGGTGGCAGTGCCGCCGCAATCAGTGCCGCCCATGCCGCCGCCCTGGTCGCGATGGTCGGCCGCCTGACCGTGGGCCGAGACGCGTTTTCGGAGTTCGAGAACGAGACCGCCCCGGCCCTTGCAGAAGCGGACGATCTTGTCGGCGCACTACATTCGCAAATCACAGCGGACGAAGCGGCTTTCGACGCGGTGATGGGTGCATACCGGCAGCCACGAGACACCCCCGAGGCGCGACGATTACGGCGGCAAGCAATAGGCGAGGCATCCCGTCTGGCGACCATTCCACCGATGGAAGTTGCACGCCGTGCGCGAAGGGTGGTTGATCTGGCGGTTGTGATGGCTCGGTATGGAAACCCGATGGTCATCTCGGATGCTGCCGTCGCGGCATGGTCGGCCGTCGCAGCAATCCGTGCCAGCATCATGAATGTCCGGGTCAATCTCGGTGCCACGAACGACCCACACTACTCAAGTGCGTGCGAATCAGAGATCGCCAACCTGCTTTCAAACGCCGACCAGCTCGCGTCCGACATAGATGCACTCGTCCTGTCACGCATCGGATACGCGGCCGCCACGGCGTAGTCAGCGTCCAACCACCTGCACTGGCACTGGACGCCTTTGCCGGGTACCGATTGCTCACAGGTTCTGGAGCCACAAATGGGTCGAATCCGCCAACTCGATGCCGACGTCATTGCCCGCATCGCCGCCGGTGAAGTTGTGGAACGTCCGGCATCGGTAGTGAAAGAACTAGCCGAAAACTCGATCGACGCGGGCGCGCGGAATATCACCATCGAAATTAACAACGGCGGTTTCGGACTGATCCGCGTCCGCGATGACGGCGTCGGGATCGCGCCTGATGACCTCCCCCTGGCCCTTGCTAGGCACGCAACCAGCAAACTCGATGACGCCGATGATCTCTACGCCGTACGGACTCTTGGGTTCCGAGGTGAAGCGCTCTCTAGCATCGGGGCAGTCGCGCAGGTTGAAATCCTGAGCCGGACCCCAGACAGGCATGGCGGGTGGGTGCACCGGGTCGAAGGGGGCGCCACGATCCATGATGGCGCATCGGGGTCACCACCAGGAACAACCGTGTCCGTGGCAAACCTGTTCTTCAACACCCCGGCCAGACTGGCGTTCCAAAGGAGCCACGGAGCCGAGGCACGCGCCATCTCCCAGATTGTCACCCAACTTGCTCTGGCCGCACCGTCTATCCGGTGGCAACTGGTCATCGATGGGCACCAGTCAATCTCCACCACTGGTGACGGGTCCCTGCTTGAAGCCGCCATTGCCGTCTATGGCGCTGTCGTCGCACCGCACTTGTTGACACTCCCGCTAATTGACGAGACCGCGGTTCGTGTCACCGGTATCTGCACTTCTCCCGTTGTCCACCGAAACACCAGGACTTACACCACCTTTGTGGTGAATGGTCGGGTCGTACGAAGCCAGGCGCTTACCCACGCGGTTGAAGAGGCGTACCACGCGTTGCTTCCAACGGGTCGGCACCCGCTCGCTTCGGTGCGGATTGACATCCCTCCGGCAGAAGTCGATGTAAACATCCATCCAACGAAACTCGAGATTCGCCTGCAACGGGAACGTCTCGTCTATGCCCGCGTCCGCGATGCTGTCCGTCAGGCAGTAAGCACGTTCACACCGTCCCCGGTCATCCAGCCCACGGCACCTTCATGGCCACCGTATTCATCCACCCACCCCCCGACGCCACCCACCACCGGTACGTGGGGGCTCCGCCCGACGCCCCTCCTCGACGATTCCCGATCTGATCAGGGAAATGAACCGATCGGACTTCGCAATGGATCCTCCCTCGGCAGCGAGACGTCGCCGCGAGAGAAAACAGGAAGTGCGTGGAGCGAGGTTCTCGCTGCGTCACACGATGATGGTGTCTTGCCCTTCGATCCCGGAGCCAGCGCTGGCTCCACGTCGGCACCAAAGCCACCGCCTCCGGCTATGCGACTAGCCTCAGACCCAGCGACCTGGAGACCACTCGGTCAGGTTGGTCTGACCTATATCGTCGTCGAATCTCCCGATGGGATGTACCTCATCGACCAGCACAGTGCCCATGAGCGCATCGTCTATGAGCAACTGAAGCGAGCCCCTACTCCCGCAGAAGTACTTGTCCAGCCACTCCTGAACCCTGACCCGATCGAATTGACTGCAAGCCAGTCGACGTGGCTGCGAACAAACGGCGAAGTCCTGAAATCGTTCGGGTACGAGCTTGAACCGTTCGGAACAGGAACCGGGACCGAGACGTGGCTCTTGCGAGCCGTTCCTCAGTCGGTCGCGAGCCGCGGACGCGCACGGGCCCTTGCGGACCTTCTTGATGCCCTCATCGACCGTGAATACGGAGACGGACCAATCGAAGACCAGACCCGATGGGCGGTCGCGTGCCATAGCGCCGTGCGGGCGGGCGACCCCCTGACCATGACGGAGATGGCTTCCCTGATGGAACAACTCTCGCGCTGTGACTTGCGTCAGACCTGCCCACATGGACGACCAACGATGATCCATCTGAGCCATACGCAACTGGCACGCGAGTTCGGGCGATAACTGCCATGCCCTCGCACCACGGTGAGTTCGCCTTGCCGTGGCAACCCCTCACACTAAATCGCCGGTCGGGTTCTGAATTGTTCAGGGAAGGTTTTGGGCGAGGCGCTTGAGCCTCGAAAGCTCATTGAGTGCTTCAAGTGGCGTCAGCGAATCGACATCTATCTGATCCAGCGCACTGCGAACGACATCCGCTTCCGGCGCAAACATCGTCAATTGCATCGGGCCTGCCTGGACCACATCTCCCGTGACCGTTCGAGACCGACGTCGCCCCAGTGACGCAGCCCCCGGCGCACCCCCGATTGCCGACAAGTCATTCACCGGCGTCCCGGACGGCCGAATGGCTCGCGACTCAAGGTGTGCAAGCAGCTCAGCGGCACGCTCGGTGACCCGTTTCGGCATTCCCGCAAGTCGTGCAACGTGGATGCCGTAACTTCTCCCAGCGGCGCCACTGACCACTCGATGCAGGAAGACCACACGGTCCCCCTCCTCCAAGACGTCCATTCGGGCATTCGCGACGCCATCGAGCATCTGATCCAGATCAGCGAGCTCGTGATAATGCGTCGCAAAGAGCGTACGGGGACGTCCGCCACTTCCGGCGGCCCCGTGCAGGTACTCTGCGACCGCCTGCGCGATTGCCAATCCGTCATGCGTGCTCGTACCTCTGCCGAGTTCATCAAGGATCACCAAGCTGCGTGGAGTTGCATGGCGCAGGATTTGTGCTGCCTCGACCATCTCGACCATGAAGGTGCTGCGACCTGCAACCAGATCATCATGCGCCCCGACCCGAGTGAAAATGCGATCCACAAGGCCAATGCGCGCAACTGTTGCGGGTACGAACGATCCCGCTTGCGCCATCAGGACGATCAACGCTACCGAACGGAGATACGTACTCTTGCCGGCCATGTTCGGACCGGTCAGTATGGTCATCCACCCGCCTGCGGCGTCAAGCACGCAGTCATTGGGCACGTACCCAGTTGATGCGCCACTAGTCACTGCAACTTCGACGACCGGGTGTCGCGCACCCTGCAATTCCAAGCCACCCGTTTCGTCGATCTCAGGTCGCACGTACCCCCGCTTGACAGCGACCGTCCCGAATGTCGAGAGCGCGTCGATCGTAGCCAGGGCATTTGCCGTGGCACGAAGCCGACTTGATTCCGCCGCGACCTTGTCCTGTACCTCGTCAAAGAGGCGCCGCTGTAAGGCATCGATTGCCTCAGAGGCAGTCAACACCTTCGACTCATGTTCCTTGAGTTCCGGCGTAATGAACCGTTCGCCGTCGGCCAGGGTCTGCTTGCGCGTGTAGCCGTCCGGCACCGGCCCCCGATAACTGTTCGGTACATGGAGGTAGTACCCAAAAACCCGGTTGAACCCGACCCGCAAGGTGCGGATCCCAGTCCGATCACGTTCAATTCCCTCCAGGCGCGCGATCCAGTTTCGCGACGACTGACTGCTTGCGATCAGTGCGTCCAGTTCGACGCTGTGCCCGGGCCGGATGATCCGTTCAGCACCAACGGTCTGCAGGGATCGCGCGGACTTTCCTTCGGCAGCGTCTTCCGAACCGGCCCCCTGACTATTGGGTGATCCAGCGCCGGCGGAGGACTCCTCAACGTGAACCGCACTACCGATCAAATCGACGATGTATTGACACGGGTCGATTTCCATCAGCACTGCCTGGATTGCCAAATCGGCAACCGTCCCGGAGATGGCTCCTGACGCCGGGGTCCGTGAGATTTCGGCGCTCGCAATCAGTGATGTTCGGATTGCGTGGAGGTCTCGGGGTGATGCGAGACGTTGAGACGCGCGGCCGGCGAGCCGTTCAATGTCCGCCACCCTGCCAAGGATCGTCCGGACCATCTCACGCCGCGCGCCATCCCGGACGAAACCCTCAACCGCATCATGTCGGCGCGAGATTGACTGAACATCACACAGCGGCTGTCCAAGCCATCGCCTCAGCATCCGGCTGCCAACTGGCGTCCGCGCCTCATCAAGGACACGCACCAAGGTCACACGAGCCGGCCCTCCACCCCGTGCGCCCGTTGATCCATCGTCGTCGAGGTCAAGGTTTCGACGCGAATAAGGATCCAACCGCAAATAGGTTGACGGGTCGTAGGTGATCAACCCGTCGAGAAGAGGCAGCCGCGTGCGGTGTGTCCGCTCAAGGTACGCAACCAACGCGCCCGCCGCCCGAATCGCCATCGGCCGGTCCTCACAGCCGAAGCCGACTAGGGACGCCACGCCGAAAACCCGATGCAGGGACGCCCGCGCCGTCGCCAAATCGAACTGATGAGGCTCCCAAGATGAGATATGCCGATCAGCGCACGCGACCGACTCAACGGTCGGCATCTCGTCATCGGACCGCACGCGTCGCTCAATCGCAGGAATGATGCACTCCGCCGGATTGAGGCGCGCAATCTCGCGACCGATTTCTGCACCATCATCGCCGTCAAGTTGGGCACAGCCAAACTCGCCAGTTGTGATGTCCGCGTACGCCAGTCCCCATGAAAGGGCGCGCCCACGCTCGTCCTGAATTCCTCGCTTCACCTTCCGGTCATCGGTTGCCGAAGACGCAACAACGGACACGAGGTAATTGTTTCGGCGACCGTCAAGCATCGATGGTTCGATGACGGTGCCCGCGGTCACCACACGGGTCACTTCCCGGGACAACATGGCTCTGGCACCGGATGTAGCCGGCTCAGTTTCGCCAACTTGCTCACAAACCGCGACCTTGAAACCTGCCTGGACCATGCGGGCAAGGTAGCCCTGCACGGCGTGGGCGGGCACCCCTGCCATCGGAACCCGTTGACCGCGACCAATCTCTCGTCCAGTCAAGGTGATCTGGAGTACTCGCGCACACGTCTCAGCGTCCTGATCAAACGTCTCGTAGAAGTCTCCAAGACGGAAAAACAGGACCGCGTCAGGATGCTGGGCCTTGAGCGATAGGTACTGCCGACGCATGGGCGTCAGTCGGACATCGCCCGCGATCAGGTTCTCGCCTGTCCCGGGTTCGCTCCTTGCGGACACGTCTACGATGCCACGAGCTTCTGGATGTCGCGGAAAGACACCACCAGCATGAGCGCTAGAAGCAGCAACATGCCCGCAAGGTGCAAGGCCCCTTCTACCTGAGGATTCACACGCTTACCCCGGACTGCTTCGATGCCTACAAATAACAGTCGGGCACCATCAAGACCCGGGACTGGAAGTATGTTGAAAATCGCGAGGTTCAACGACAGGAACGCCATGAACTGGAGCAACGTCGGGGTGCCCGCCCGCGCTGCGCGGCCTGTCATCTCGGCGATCCCGACAGGTCCGGCTAGTTCCGCTGGAGCTTCCCGGACCACCACCTTGGCAAGCCCGGTAACCATGTTCACGACCATCTCGCCGGTTCGGGTGAGACTGACCGGAAGGGCCTCCGCGAGTGGAAGGCGTTCCAGCACATATTCCGGTCCGAGTGAAATTCCGAGCGCCAAGGCATTGGTCTGGGGGTTGATGCGTGGAGTGACTGAAAGTTCGAACACATCCGACGACCTGCGAAGTCGCAATGAAACCGGTCGCCCCTCGCTCACACGGACCGCTTGCCGAACTCCGGCCGCATCAGTAATCGGCGCACCGTCGATCGCCATGATCAGGTCGCCGTCACGGACGCCGGCTTCCGCACTCGCCATTCCCGGCTGAACCCCATAGATTTGGACACGACCGCACCCGTCGCATGGTGACATCTCGCCAAGCATCAGCGCGATTGTCAGGCAGATTGGTGCCAGCATCAGGTTCATCGCACTACCGGCTACCAGAACCGCTGCCCTTGCCAGTTTTGGCTGTGCACCGAAGGAATCCGATTGGACGACTTCGCCATTCTCACCGAGCATCTTCACGAACCCGCCAAGAGGCAGGAGGTTCAACGAGTACGTCGTCAAACCTCGGGTAATTGAAAGAACCCGGGGGGGATATCCGAACCCGAACTCAAGGACTCGGATCCCCGCAACGCGAGCGACCACAAAATGCCCGATTTCGTGTGCGATGACCAACACGGTCAAAACCGCCAAGAAGACGCTGACCGTGGTGACCGTTGCTGTCATTCGTGGAAACTCCCGTCCATACGGTACACGCCCGCCGACCTATTTTCGGTCACACCAATTGTGAACAACCCATCTGGATCAGTACCGAAACCCCTCCACCAAATGTGATTTGATCTCGCACATTGGTCTCCCCTTCTGCGGGGCCTCGCGTCACCCAAACCTTTGCACGAGACGGGTGGCAACTTCGCGTGCATGCGCGTCGACCGCCACCACCTGGTCTAGGGAGGTGACTGGCGTCGATTCGATCGACTCGAGGGTCTCGGAAATTACCTCTGCGATGGCGCCGAAGCGCATGCCACGGTTGAGAAACGAATCCACCGCAACCTCATCGGCTGCGCTCAGGATTGCCGGCGCGGTCCCTCCAGTTCGTCCGGCCTCAAGCGCCAAGCCCAGACACGGGAACCGCTCATATGAGGGTGCCTCGAACGGCAAGGATCCGAGTTCGGCCAACGAGAATGGACGGGACGCGGGATCGGCTTCACTTCGCTTTCGAACGAGGCGCTCGCCAGCAGTGAGCGCAAGCTGGATTGGCAGACGCATGTCAGGCCACCCGAGTTGGGCCTTCAGTGACCCGTCCACAAACTCGACGACGCTGTGGACGATGCTCGTGGGATGAACCACGATATCGATGCGATCAAAGGGGACGCCGAACAGCCAATGGGCTTCGATCGCCTCGAGGCCCTTGTTCATCAAGGTCGCGGAGTCGATCGTGATCTTGGGACCCATTTGCCAAGTAGGGTGTCTCAGAGCATCCGCCACGCCAATCGTCCTGAGCCTATCGGGGTCCCACTCCCGAAAGGGGCCTCCGGACGCCGTGAGGACCAGTCTTCGCACACCGTCCATGGTCTCACCGAACAGGCACTGCCAGATCGCACTGTGCTCACTATCAACTGGAAAGAGCCTGCCACCGTTCCGGCAAACCGACTCCAAAACCAGCGGCCCGGCGATCACAAGGCTTTCCTTGTTTGCAAGCGCAACGTCCTTGCCTGCATCAAGCGCCGCGAGGGTCGCGGTAAGTGCACCCCGTCCGCTCGTAGCAGCCAGAACGACATCAGCCTCGGGCATTGTCGCGACTGACGCCAATTCTTGATTACCCGCCAGGATCGTGAAGTCGTCCGCTCCAATCGCAAGCGCGACCTCATCACGCAGTTCTGCGGGATCTGCCAGCGATCCGTCTCCGCCAGTTGCGCACACGATCCGGGGCCTTACCTGCAAAGCCTGGTAAGCAAGTAGGGGGATGTTTCGGCCAGCAGCCAAGGCCACAACCTCGAACACGTCGGGGTGATCAGCCATCATGTCCAGTGCCTGCCTGCCAACACTCCCGGTGGAGCCCAATACGGCAACACGGATCCTTCCCGTGCGTTCGCGCCTCGGAAAAAACGGCGTCAAGGGCTCGTGCGACAGAACTGCGCGCCCGATCTGGGCACCATCCACTGCGCTCATCTCTGTCGAACCTCACCCACGTCGTGGGGCTTCCGCATCATCCCGCGGTTCCCAGCAGCGCGCCCGCGTAGTAGTAGACAAACGGCGCGGTGAAAAGAACTGAGTCGATCCGGTCGAACATTCCACCGTGTCCTGGGAAGAACCCGCTCGCGTCCTTTGCCCCCGCATCGCGCTTCACCATCGACTCGGCAAGGTCCCCAAGTACCGCGGCGATCGCGATGCCGATAGCCATGGGAACAATATGGAGCACCGGGATTGGCAACGGTCGCCAGTCAATCGCCGTCAATCCTGGCACGAACCCGGCCAGGTCGACCGACGCCAGCCACACAACAACAAGGGTCAGAAGGAGTCCTCCGGCGGCACCTTCCCATGTCTTCCCCGGACTGATCCATGGCATCAACTTGGTGCGCCCGAAACGGGATCCAACGAAATATGCGCCGGTGTCGAACGCCCACGTGGCACCAAGCACAAGAAAGACCCAGCCTCGGCCCCCCGAAAACGCTTCACCGGGTGCGTCGAGCAGGCGTAACGCGCCAACTCGCCCGAGTAGCCAAGTCACATACCACGCGCCGAGGACAGTGACCGCCCACCCCGTCAGCCGGTCACGCGACGCCTCTCGACGGAAGAGCAAGGCGACCAAAGGGGCGACAACGGTGAGAGTAAGGACCAACTCGCGCTGTCCCGCACTGGAGTTGAGCACTTCAATCACGCTCGACCGAAACGCTCCGGCATCAGAAATGTCTCCCAGCGAAACGAGAAGCAGTTCCGCTCCCGGCGAAAGGAGTAGCAAAGAACCAGCCAGGAAGAACCCAACGGGGGCGACGACAATCGCCCCAGTGCGACGCGCAAGCCCGTAGAACTCGCGAAGCGCGGCGCCCACGATGACCGTCAAGCCAAGGAGGAACCACGCGCCTCCGACCCAGACAGCCAGAAGCACTGGCGGAGCGGCCAAGAAGGCTGTTAGTGTCCTGGTCAGGATCACACTCTGCACAGGGTGCGGCACGAGGGTCCCACCACGAAACCCTGTCCCGGCGTTTGAGATTGAGCCCCGTGGAGCCTTTGAACGGGCCTTCTTGACGGTGGACCGGCCAGACGGCACAGGAACCTAAACCTCGAGGACTTCGGCCTCTTTGCGCTGACCCAATTTCTCCGCCTCCGCGACGAAACGGTCTGTCAGCTTCTGCATTCGCCCCTCGGCAGACCGGATGTCATCGTCGGTGGCCTTGTTCTCTTTCTTCAGGGCGCGCACGTGATCTATGACATCACGACGTACATTCCTGATCGCGACACGCGCCTCTTCAACCCGCCGACCGACCACTTTGACCAATTCCTTGCGTCGGTCTTGGGTCAACTGCGGGAGATTGATCCGGACGATCTGGCCATCGTTGTTCGGGTTCAACCCAAGCTCACTCTTGAGGATGCCCTTCTCAATCGCGCTGATCGCGCCTCGGTCCCATGGTTGGATTGCGATCACCCGTGCTTCAGGAACACTGATGTTGGCCATCTGGCTCAACGGCATCTCGGATCCGTAATACTCAACGACAATCCGTTCGACCAACCCGGCACTGGCCCGCCCGGTCCGGATGGCTGACAAGTCGTGCTCGAGCGAATCGATCGCCTTGCCCATCTTGCCTTCGCCGCTGCTGATCGCTGCCCCTACAGTGTCCTGGCTCATCTCTTCGCTATCCCGTTGCATCTTACCCGCGGTGCGGGGACCGAGAACGACAGACTACGCTACTAGTACTCCGCTGATCCAAATCATTCGGCAACCGCTGGCATGTCTGACGGACCAACGAGGGTACCCACGCTCTCCCCGCGTATTGCCCGAGTGAGCGCATCGGCTTCTTCGAGCCGGAACACCACTAACGGCAAGCTGTGTTCCATGCAGAGAGAAATGGCTGTGCTGTCCATGACTTGGAGCCTCTGGTTCAGCACATCAAGATATGTTATCCGGTCGTATCGAGATGCCGAGGCAACCTTGCGTGGATCAGCGTCGTACACCCCATCTACATAGGTCGCCTTGAACAGGACGTCAGCGCCAATCTCCATCGCACGCAATGCACCGGCAGTATCGGTCGTGAAAAACGGATTCCCCGTTCCCGCTCCAAAAATAACGACCTTGCCATCTTCAAGATGGTCAATCGCCCGCCGACGGATGTAAGGCTCCGCAACCTGGCGCATCTCGATCGCGGTCTGGACGCGGGTCACGATTCCCACGCGCTCGAGAGCTTCCTGAAGCGCGAGCGCATTCATGCACGTCCCAAGCATGCCGATGTAATGAGACTGCGCCTCTTCCATGCCCAATTGGTGACCCGTGTCTCCACGCCACAGATTACCCCCACCGATCACAATCGCGAGTTCCACGCCTGTGTCATGGATTGCCTGGGCCAAGAGTTCGGCCAGGCGCTGGGCCGCCCGTGGATCGATCCCATAGCGGGCGTCACCAACCAGATACTCGCCGCCGAGTTTGAGCAGGACCCGGCGATATGGGCGCCGACCGGGCGCAATCTGGTGTGCCGGCCCGCCGACTTCCTGATTCTGGGCATTGACGGCCACGGGCTTCTCCTTCACTCGGCAACTCGCCACTGCAACGCCCCGGCACTCATCATGTTCCGGACACGCAAGGGCTGAACGGCGTCACTGAAAGGGGCACCGGATCCTCCGAAAGCGTCACGCCAACGGATGAGCCGGTAGCCCTCCTGAAGAAACTTAGCGGCCGAGCTCGAACCTATTGAAGCGACGAACCCTGATGTTCTCACCAGACTTCGCGATTGTCTCAGTGATCATCTGGCCAATCGTCCGCGAGGAATCACGAATGGATACCTGGGATAGCAGGGACATCTGCTTCACATCGTCGGCGGTCAATCCGTCGCGTGCAATCTCTTCTTCCGAGGCTGTCTCAATTGAGATGAACCTCGGGTTCATCGCCACAATTTGCATCGCGATGTCGCGTGCAAGGGACTTGAACTCGTCGGTTCGGGCCACGAAGTCGGTCTCACAATTGACCTCAACCATCGCCCCTATACGACCGCCCCCGTGGATGTAGGTTTCCACCAGGCCTTGTCCGGTTTCACGTGACGCCTTCTTGGCTGCCGACGCGAATCCCTTTTCCTTGAGGATGGACCGCGCAGCTTCGGAGTTGCCTCCGGCCTCCTGAAGGGCACGCTTGCAGTCCATGATGCCCGCGCCCGTCTCCTCGCGCAGAACCTTCACCATTTCGGCCGTGATTTCCATGTCCGTCTAGCCTGCCTGTTCGTCAGTTCACCCGGACACAACACCACACGGTATCGGCGGGCGCCATCATTGTTTCCAAACGGCGCGGGGCAGACCCGTTGCACGAGCCACCCCGCGAAATGCGATTTTCAAACGCAGACGGGCTTATGCCTCGTCCTTGTCCTTGCGTCGCCCACCGCGGCCGACATACGCCCTGCCATCCTCGTCAACCTCGTCGACAAACGCCAACGTGGTTTCGCCAGAAAGGACTCGTTCCAGTTCTACCTGGCTCAAGGTCTCTTCCTCGTCCTCGACGTCCTCGCCACCCTCGTCCTTGGCAGACGCGTCGGCAAACCCCCGACCTTCGATGACTGCATCGGCAATCCGTCCCGCGAGCAAGCGGATGGCACGTATTGCATCGTCATTTGCCGGAATCGGATAGTCGATCTCGTCTGGATTGCAGTTGGTGTCAACGAGAGCCACGATCGGAATGCCGAGCCTGCGAGCCTCCGCAACCGCGATGTGTTCCTTGCGGGTATCAACAATGAAGAGTGCCCCAGGTTGACGACGCAGGCCCTCAATACCGCCAAGGCGGTTCTGCAACCGCTCCATCTCGTCGGTGAGTTTCGTCGCTTCCTTCTTTGTGAGGACTGCGAACTCTCCACGCTCATTTCGTGCCTTGAGTTCCTGAAGGCGACGGATCCGCATCTGCATCGTGGTCTGGTTCGTCATCATGCCGCCAAGCCAACGCTGGTTTACCCAGAACTGGCCAGAACGCTTGGCAGCTTCCTCAACCGCCTCCTGCGCCTGCTTCTTGGTGCCGACGAACAGGACGCTGTCACCGCGCCGGGCCACGTCACGGATGAAGTTGAATGCTGACGCGAGGCATGTGACCGTCTGCTGGAGGTCGAGAATGTGGATGCCATTCCGTTCAGTAAAAATGAACGGCTTCATCTTCGGGTTCCACCGCTTGGTCTGGTGACCAAAGTGAACTCCCGCTTCCAACAGCAGCTTCATTGAGACGACAGCCATGATTGCTCCTTGGTTCCGGTTCTCTGGCACTCGCCGACTATCCGAAGTCCGGCGATCACCGCTTCCGCCCCGTTCACCCCGTGGCTTGCACCTGGTCCGCCCTTCAGGGGGACCCACAGTGACCGAACCTCCGGTCCCGAGACGTGACTACTCAAGCCGCACAAGCTGTCCGGCCACGACCGAGTATAGCAATGCCCTCGTATACTTCCGTGTTCGCCGACCAGCTTCCGAAGCAAGGCGCGACGCACATCGAACTCGTCAAAGTCCGCACCACGCCGTTTGGAGGCAGCATGCCAATCATCCGTTTCGAGGGTTGGAAGGTTCCGGGCAAGGAGGCGGGGACAATGTCCCAGCGCCTCACGACCTACCAGGTCGGCGCCCAATCACTCACCAGTGGCATCAGCCAGTTCGCGCCCGGTGCGGCGGTTCCAATGCACACCCACAACTGCGAAGAGCAGGTGACAATCGTCGAAGGGTCGGGGGTCGCCACCATCGATGGTGTGGAGCAGGTTCTCACCGCGTATGACTCCACCTATGTTCCAGCCGGCGTGCCGCACTGCTTCCGCAACGCCAGTGACAATCCGTTCGTGATGCTTTTCGTCTACCCGTCTGCGTACGTCGAGAGACACTTCACCGAGTCAGGGACGATGGACTGGCATGGCCGTCCACCTGCCGAAGCACACGGCGACGACTAGAGCCATTGAGCTAGCCCCACACCGTTGGCCTGATTGCTGTCAACTGTTGACAGCGGTGATCAGCTTGAATTGCTCGTCAGTCAACGGAAGAACCGAGAGACGGGAGATCCGCACAAGCGGGCTCCCGGCAAACTCTGGTAATCCCTTCAGGTAAGTCAGCGGGACCGGGGGTTCAATCCGTTTCGCGGCGCGCACGTCAACGACGGTCCAGCGAGGGTCACCCGCCTCGGGATCCGGGTGCGGGGCAGAAATCACCTCGGCAAGACCGACTGCAGAGCGAACGTCGCCGCTGTGGTAGATCACGACACGATCCCCGACCGCCATCGCGCGGATGTGGATCAAAGCAGTCGCGTTTCGAACACCGTCCCACCGGGTTTCGTGATCCGCCTCCAATTGATCAAATGAATAGACCGACGGTTCGGTCTTGCAAAGCCAGTAGTTCATCGACTGTCCTTTTCGCGGTTTCGCGGGGTCCGCCGCACCGTGCCGCGCCGTTGTAGCGCGTGAGGTAGTGAGTATCGTGGCAGGTTTGCCCTCAGAAGAAGCGCAGGCAGCACGCGGGCAGCGCGTGACCGTCCTTGATATTGGCTACGTGCGACTGGTCGATTGGATGGGTGACGACCTGTCGGTGACGAACGCAGCTCGCGCGTCGTACATGAAGGAAACCACCGCCTTCCGAGCCGCCGACGAGCGCCTCATCGCCTTCCTTGCCTCCAACGGTCACCATAGCCCCTTCAGGCATGCCACCGTCTCCCTGGAGATCAAGGCACCGATCATGATCGCCCGCCAATGGTTCAAGTACCGAGTTGGGGCGGCCCATACCCCAGACAGTGCCGAGTTCCTCGGCATCGAAATGCCCGCCGATTTCGCCGAAGCGCTCGGATGGCGAGGCCAGGGGGATGACGGTGGTGATGGCAGTGGCGATCTCCTCCATGCAAGGAATGAAGCGAGCCGGCGCTACGTGACCTTGCCTCCGGAGTTCTACATCCCGGGTCTTCCTACCACCCCCGCATGGCGTTCACGCCCCGGGAACAGCAAGCAAGGATCCGGTGGACCTGTCGACGACGTAACCGCGGCCGAAGCGACGACTCGCCTTCAGTCGCTAATCGTCCAGGGACTTGAGCACTATGACTGGGCCCTGGCCTCGGGCATATGCGCCGAGCAGGCTCGTCTCTTCCTGCCCGCATATGGACTGCACACCGTCTGGAGATGGACGGCGAGTGTGCAGGCAATTTCCCACTTTCTCACCCAGCGTCTCAATGAGGACGCCCAAGGTGAGATCCAAGCCTACGCACACGCCGTCCGCACACTGGTCACACCGCTATTCCCCAATGCACTGAAGGCACTGATCTCCGTAGACGGTTAGCGCGGACGGACCATCGCGGGCAGGAACGGTGAGCGAGGGCGTCGCCTCGCATGTGCGGGGACCGGACCACTCCGGCGCAATGGAAGTTCGGCAAGTAGCGCTACAAGGTCGTGCAGTGACTCCAGACTGTGCGATGGCAGGAAGTCGTCGAGATAGGGCAAGGCCGCCTGCATCCCGCGCGTCAGGGGCTTGTAGCTCGGTGAACCAAGCAGTGGGTTGAGCCAGAACAACCGGAAGGACGTCCGTTGCAACCGGGCCATCTCCCTGCCGAGTTGAACCGGGTCACCTCGGTCCCACCCGTCTGAAATGATGAGGACAATTGCCCCACGCCCGAGCACACGACGCGCCCAGTTCCGATTGAATGACCCAAGGGCCTCACCCGTCCGGGTCCCGCCGTGAAGGTCCTGGACGTCTTCGTGGACCCGTGTCAGCGCATCCTCAACCCGACGTCGCTTGAGCGCGGGCGTAATGCGGGTGAGCCTGGTGGCGTACGCGAATGTCTCCACCGTCGCGCCGGTTCCATGCGAGACGGTGTGAAGGAACTGCAGCAGCAGGCGCGTATACCGTTCCATGCTGCCCGAGACGTCACAAAGCAGGACGATTGGCCTCGGACGCACCTTGAGTTCCCGGCGGGCAAATGTCAACGGTTCGCCGCCAGTAGTGAGGCTTCGCCGGATGGTGCGCCGGAGGTCCAGCGTTGCCCCACGTGGAGACGGGCGCATCCGTCGGGTAAGCCGTTGGGCCGAACGGGTGCGCAGGCGAGCCATCAACCGGCGCAAGACCGCAATCTCCGCATCAGTCAGGTGCGAGAAATCCCGCGTTCTCAGTGTCTCGCTCGAGCTGTAGCTTGCCACCGCAGGTGGTGCGCTGCCGTCGTCCGACTGCGAAGCATCCGGAGGCTCATCAAGTTCGAATACGAACGCCGCTGCCCCAGGGGTCGGCGAACGGTCGTCGTCCTCGCCCTCGCCTTCCGCCGCATGTTCCGCATCTGGCGCGCCGGGCACACCCTCGGAATCCGAGCTACCCGCATCAGCCGGCGGCTCAACCGATTTCCTGCGCAACGGAGGGAAGAAACGTGCGAATAACCTGTCAAAGGTATCTCGTTGGTCAGGTCGGGAGAGGAGTGACGTCCGCGCCGCAAAGTACAAGTCATCCCGCCGCCCAAGGTCAATGAACCCAAGGGTCGTTGCAAGGGTCTGTACCCGGGTCGGATCTGCTGGTATCCCCTCCGCTCGCAACGCCTGCCCGAATCGCAAGATGCGATGCAAGAACGCCCCGGCCACCTCGTTTGGCCGTCCGATGGCATCACCGACGATGTCGGTCATCAACCGGCGTGGCGCGCCAGTCCCGGTCACGGGCGGACATCACTCCCAGAAGCCACCTCACCCACAAGGCGCGGATACAGGTCGCGCTGTACCCGGACCACATCTTCCTGATGCTTCAGGAGCGTCCCGAGCGTATCCAGGACAATCGGGTTCTTGAGTTCCTCAATCCCCAGGGCAATCATTGCTGCCGTCCAGTCGAGGGTCTCAGCTACTCCCGGAACCTTCCATAGGTCTTCCTTGCGAAGTGCCTGCACGAACGTCGCAATCTGTACCGAAAGCGGTTTGGGCGCGTCAGGGATCCGGGCAGCGATGATCTCGAGTTCCTTCTGGACGGTCGGATACTCAATCCAGTGGTAGAGGCATCGGCGCTTCAAGGCATCGTGGAGTTCGCGGGTCCGGTTGGAGGTGATGATGACCATCGGAGGCACGGTCGCCTTGATCGTCCCGAGTTCCGGAATCGTGACCTGCCAATCGGAAAGCAATTCAAGCAGGAATGCGTCAAACTCGTCATCGGCCCGGTCAAGTTCGTCAATGAGCAACACCGGAGGCATCTCACGGGTCGCCTCGATCGCCTGCAGCAGTGGGCGCCGGACGAGGAAACGCGGACCAAACAGGTCATCCGCATCCATCGAGCCACCTGCACCGGCCTGCGCTTCGAGCATGCGAATGTGAAGCATCTGCCGACTGTAGTCCCACTCATAGACCGCATGGGCTATGTCGAGGCCTTCATAACACTGGAGCCGGATGAGCGGTGCCCCGGTGATCGCACTTAGCGCCTTGGCAATCTCGGTCTT
>DDYL01000211.1:37879-40375 GCA_002347925.1 Chloroflexi bacterium UBA2235
TCGGTGACGTACCGCTGACTTGCGAGCGCCTCGACAACTCCATCGACACCGTGGAGCCCGTGTACCGCACGTTCACGATGTGGTGCCTTCGCCGAACCGTGATTTGCCGGTGAGGCGTCCCGCCCTGCCATGCCACCATCATTTGAAGTGTTGTCGGAGCGTCGTGATTCCGTCATGATCACGTAGGATACGCCAGAACGGCTTGAGGCGCGGGTTACCCGTCCCGAGTGTTCGCCGGCCTTCTTGGAGATGGCCAGAGTCGCCGGCATATTCACGCAATGGTCGTCCACGTCGCGACCTTTAGAGATCGTGGACCACGTCTGGACCTGTCAAAGGGAGACAATCGCAATGACGGCCTCTTCACCACCTCGCCCGGCATCCTCCCCGGTTTCCATTGAGATCGGAACCTCGAGCTACCCGCGTCTCGTCCGTTGGGGGCACGCATACCAACGCGAGACGGGCGTTAGCCTCTGGCATTCATACGTGCTCACCACCGCTGACGGCCCAATCCTCATTGACCCGCTGATGCCCGACGGTCAGACATTGGGCCAACTTGAGGCGATTGTCGAGCAAATGGGCGGAGTCCCCGCGGCCACAATCCTCACGAACGACATGCACGAGCGCGGCGCCTACGTGGCGCGTAGCCAATGGGGTATCCCGATTTGGGCGCCTTCCGCCGGAGCCGGGGAATACGAGGCAACGCCAGACCGCCTATTCGGCGCGTCCGACCGCTTGCCAGGCGGGCTTATCGCCATTCCAGTCCATGCCGCGTTTATTGGGGACACTCTCCTGAAGTGGACCGCCCCGGACGGCCGAGGGGTTCTCTTCAGTGGCGACGTCTTCATGGAGCGCGGTGACCACCTGATCATCCATGCGCCCGGTGCCAACCCTCGTGCAGCGACATCGATCGAAGAGGTTGCGGCCAACTTGCGCACCGTCCTAGCCCCTCACCTCGACACCATCGATCTCGTGTTTAGCGCGCACGGCACGCCGTTCACTGGCGATGCGCGTGCCGAAATCAGGCGGCTCATCGGCGCCGACTGAATTCGGGACATCACATCGTCCGGACCGGAAACCCGTCCGGACGACCACGTCTCTGGATTGGCGATACACTCCGCCGGCCACCGGCCGAACGGGTCGGGAGCGCCAAATGAAGGGCGTGCAATGGTCTCGCGCCACAGATGAACCAGGGGCCACCTGTTGGCTCATCGACCGGCGACAGACCTGCACATGAGTGGAGAGAGATGGCGAGATACCGCACTGCCGTGATTGCCTGCGGGACGATTGGACGCGTCCACGCGCGGGGATGGCAAGACGTTCCTGACCACCCGGTCGCGCTTGGAGCCTGCGCCGACACGCATCCCGATGCTCGTCGCGAGTTCGGAGAGTTCTTTGGCATTGGTGCCGAACACCGGTACGCGGACTACCGCGAGATGCTCGATGCGGAACGCCCTGACATCGTGGATGTCTGTTCATGGCACCGCCAACATGCCGAAATGACCATCGCGGCGGCGGCACGCAAACCCCGGGCCATCATCTGCCAGAAGCCGATGGCGCTCTCCCTTGGTGAAGCGGACGCGATGCTGACCGCATGCGAACGCAACGGGGTGTCCCTCTTCATCGCGTTCCAGCGACCGCACCACGCCACTTGGCTCAAGGCACGCGAGCTGATCCGTTCGGGTGTCATCGGCCGCATCCAGCAGATTGCCATTGATGATGGCGGCAACATCCTGAATACCAACTCGCACAACATCCGCCTGGCCGGATACCTGCTCGAAGAGGCACGACCGCAGTGGGTCATGGGTGCGGTTGAACGCCTGACCGACGTAATGGAGCGAGGAATCCCCTGTGAAGATCGCTGCCTCGGCGTCATCGGGTATGAAAGCGGTGCGACCCTGCTCATCCAGGGTGAACTCGCCGGCAGCCGCGGGGCCGTTGGGGAACCCGGCCGACGTCTCGGACAGGGCGCTCGCGTCATCGGCACCGATGGCATGATGGAGTTCTGGACCGGCAGACCCGCCGACAAGGACCTCCGGAGCGACGGTGACATGGCTCAGCCGGAAGGATCATCAGCGAAGTACAACGACGAGTTCGGTGTGGTTCGGTACATGAACGCGACCACCGGCGGGTGGGTGAACGTCGAAGCGACGTGGCACGACTGTTGGGCGCACCAGTGCCAGCAGGTTGTGGATGTCCTCGACGGGAAACTCGATTACGACCATGCCATCAGCAATGCCACCCACGGCCGCGTCGTGACCGAAATCATGATGGGCCTCTTCGAGAGTGCCCGGAAGCGTCGTCGGATCGAATTGCCTCTACTCACCAAACTCAACCCTCTGAGCCTCATGGTCTCCAATGGCGACTTGCCCGTGGAATGGCCCGGTGCATACGAGCGCCGGTCACGCCTCGTGCGCGGTGAAGGAATGACCTGGCACGAGAACTGATCCGGCCCGGTACAGACGCGGGATGCGAACAGGGCCGGGGTCCCTGTTCGCA
>DDYL01000211.1:40414-44108 GCA_002347925.1 Chloroflexi bacterium UBA2235
GCCTCCACCCAAACCGGTCGGCTTGGCGATGGCACTGGTCGGCTGGACGGTCTGCGCGCCCACCTTGTCATTTACGGACTCTGGATCATCATCGTTGCCTGTTGCATCCTGACGTTCCTGATCCTCCGGGCACCGGTAGAGACCACTCTCGCAGCCTTGTATGGCTTCCGAAACCCCAATGCGGTCGAGATCAAGTTCAGGTTCCAGGCGACCTACCTGCTATTTGAACTCTTCTGCGGAACGTTCCTGTTCGGGTTGACCGTCGTAAGCGAACACTCGTTCAGGACGGCCTTGTCATGGTCTGTGGTGTACCAACGGCCGTTCCTGCCTGAACTTGGTCGGCGGTTCATGCGGATTTTTGGCGGTCTGGTGGTCGCCGCAGCACTCGGGATAGCTGCCGACATCTACGTGGTTCGGTTCCTCTAGGGGGCCATGCGGTCTCTCTCCCGGATTCTGCTCAACTCCGAGGGAAGGTGGCGAACGCATGACAGTACCGGAAATTCAGGTTCGAGAAATCCTTGCGTTCGACGAAGTGACCAAGGCGTCGCTCGTCTCGATTCTGGTTCGCGTAGTGGGTGACGGCGCGGCCGTCGGCTTTCTCGCACCACTCGACCCGAACGAAGCCGAGGCATACTGGGCGCGTCTCCCGCGTGCCGACGCTCGCGTCATCGTGGCAACCGTCGGAGGAACTGTTGTCGGTACAGCGCAGGTCCACCTTGCGGGCCAATCAAATGGGCAACACCGGGCCGAGATCGCCAAGGTTCTCGTTGACCCGGCCTGGCAGCGCCAAGGCATTGGCCGCGCCGTCATTGCGCACGCCGAAGAGGTTGCACGCAGGCACGGCCGAACCACGCTCGTCCTTGACACCCGTGAAGGGGACCCGTCAAACCGGCTGTACCGGTCATCGGGATGGCGCGAAATCGGCCGCATCCCGGAATACGCGCGGTCAAGCTCCGGCGAACTCCATGCCACCGTCATCTATGCGAAGTGGGATGAACCCATTCCGTGAGCTTCCTGGTGCCCTGCCAGTGACCACAACCTGACGATTGCACGCGAGCGGCGTCGTTGAATGGGATGGAAGCCGTCGGAGATCCCGACGGAACGCCGGAGAAACTGCATGAGCCAACTCGCAATCCTTGGAGGCCCCAAGGCGATTTCAAGCCCAAGCCCCAATCTCTTTCGATGGTCAGAAGTAACGAGTGAGCACGAAGACGCAGTCTTGGACGTCCTTCGGCGCGGAGCGATGTCTGGCACAGACGTGACCCGCCAGTTCGAACGCGAGTACGCCGCGTGGCAGGGCCAGACCTACGCCGTCGGGTTCAACACCGGCACTGCCGCCCTGCATACCGCGATGTGGGCCGTTGGCGTTCGCGCGGGCGACGAAGTTCTCTGCCAGAGCATCACGTACTGGGCATCGATCCTTCCCGTGTANNTCCGGACCTCCTGGAGGCTCGGATTGGCCCACGCACCCGGGCAATCGTGGTGACCCACAACATGGGCTACCCGACCGACATGGATCGGGTGATGGCGGTCGCCCGACGCCACGGTCTCAAGGTGATCGAGGATGTCTCGCACGCCCACGGCGGGTTTTTCAAGGGTCGCCGTCTCGGCACCATCGGGGACGTCGCTGCATTTTCATGCATGAGCGGCAAGTCGTTTCCGATTGGTGAAGGCGGCATGCTCACGACCGACGACGCTCAAATCCATGACCGGGCCATCGCATTCGCTCACTACGAGCGGTTTGACGAGACCATCGAGGAACCCGACCTCGCTCCGTACCGGGGATTGCCCATGGGCGGAACCAAGTACCGGATGCACCAGATGAGTTCCGCAGTCGGGCGGGTACAACTCCGAAACTACGACCAGCGCATGGACGGCATCCAGCGCGCTATGAACGAATTCTGGGACCTTCTCGAAGGTGTCCCCGGCATGCATGCACATCGCGTCAGCCCAACATCCGGTTCAACTATGGGTGGTTGGTACAACCCGAAGGGTCTATTCGCTCCAGAGGAACTCGGTGGCCTCTCGGTCACGCGGTTCTGCCAGGCCGTCAAGGCTGAGGGCATCGACTGCAGACCTGGTCTTGTATACAAGCCTTTGCACCTGCACCCGCTCTTCCACACTGCGGACATCTATGGGCACGGCAAACCTACTAGGCTGGCCTTTGCTTCCCGGGACGTACGTGAGAGGCGCGGGGACCTCCCGGTCGCAGAAAACATCGGCAAGCATGTGTACGGCATCCCTTGGTTCCGGTCCTACGACCGCGAAGCGATTGCCCGCTATGCCGATGCCTTCCGGAAAGTCGTTGCGAACCACGGCGAATTGCTCGCCGGGGACACCGGAGACGCGCCTTCGTTGGCCGACTGGCAAAACGAACCGTTGATCTGACCCTGGCATCACCGACCGGCACAATCCCCGAATGATCATTCGAACAGTCCTGAGTGACCGAACATTCGCGACGGCAGCGTCTCGGGGCAATGTCGCCGCTTGGGGCCACATCTCCAGTGACTGGCGTCCAATTGGTGGCAGGACCTCCGGTGACCATGCGCCAGCGCTTGCCCATGCCCAACTTATTGACGGCTATCGTGACGCCGCTACACGTGGTCTGACCCTGGCAATTGACCTGACGCCTCCCGGCGCCGGCCGTGATGCGCTTCTCATGCGTCGCGTGGCCGACGCGAGTGGCATTGGCTTGATCGTTGCCACCGGAGCGCACGTGGACCCCGTGCGCTTGGCACGGATCGAGACCAGGAGCGTTGAGGCCCTTGCGGAGTGGTTCGCCTTCGAGATCTCGACTGGCGTGATGCCAATCGCCGGGGACAGTCACGAAGGGATCAGTCTCGTCACTGACAATGCCATCGGCCGGGCGACCGACGCACTGAACATCTCTCCAGTCCGCGCCGGGATCATCCGCATCACCGTTGGAGACGCGCCACTGTCGGCAACCGACCGGAAACTGGTGGAGGCAGCCGCGATTGCATCTGCGGCAACTGGCACCGCAACGGTGATCGTTACGAATTCTCCCGACGCATTCGTGGCGGCTGCCCGACGATTTACCGGTGCCGGCGGTTCGACGCGCAAGCTCATCCTGGCGCGTGCGGTCCCACCCGACGTACCCGCAGCGATCACGACTGCCGAGGCGCTCAGGNNTGCTCGACACTGGCGCGAACATTGCCGTCAATGCCCCATATGGCCCGCAGCTGTTGGTTTCTCTGGCGAATGAAGTTCCCGGCCGGATGGGATCAATCCGTTCCCACACCGTTTTCCTGCCGACCGTACCGACCTTGCAGGTCTCTCACAAGCCAATCGTGGACGACGATGATGATGCGCGTGGTGATCCCGAAGTTCCATCGACCATGGTCACCGGGACCTTTGAACCCCTAGCCACCAACATTCTTGATGAGCGCATTGCACGTCAACTTTGGGTAAATACCGAACGGATTGTCTCGCTTTACAGCGCAGATCCGACCGCCTAACGCGGTCGGGAAGCGCCAATCCAGGGCGTTTCTTACCCGAAATCGGTGCTCACGGAACATCCGAGAGTCCCCGGGCGTTACAAGGGCGTGGAACCCATGACATGGCTCATCATCTGCGGTGCCGGAGCGATCATTCTCTTTATCGGATTAGCTTCCGATGATGCTGCGGTGATCGGTGCTTTCGCCAGGCTTCGCGGTCAGCGCACGCCCCAACTCAA
>DDYL01000211.1:44256-47047 GCA_002347925.1 Chloroflexi bacterium UBA2235
ACTTGGAACGGTCACCGCGTCGAAGGACTCCTGTTTCACCGCCGTGCGTCGTCAGCCGCGTTCGCTGATGCAAACCCGAAAACCCGGGACCTCTGGACGCATGCCGATGGAACCCCATGGGACATCGACCGGAATATCTCCGAGTTCATCAGCGTCCTGCCAGTCTGGCGCGCTTGCGGACTGGACGCCGTAGCGTTGAGCTTGCAAGGCGGACCCCCGACGCACGCAAACCGGCCAGTTCCGCCGTGGCAATCCCCAATCCGGCCTTGGCACTCTCCAGCATTCGGCGGCGACGGATCCCTTGATCCTGCCACCCAGTCACGATTTGACCGGATCCTGAACGCGGTTGCCGATTGCGGGCTTGTGGCCATCCTGGATCTATTCACCCCCGGACAGGCTGCCCGCCTGAATGACGAAGCTGCGGTCCGCCGCGCAACTGATCAGGTTTGCCGATGGCTTTTGGGCAGGGGCGACGAGAATGTCATCGTCAATGTGTGCCAAGGATCCGGCACCCACAATCACAGCCACTCCGTGCTGCAGCCGGAACGGATCAACGAGCTTGCAAGGCAAATTCGTGACGCATCCTCGGACGGACGGCACCTTCTGGTAGGTGCCAGCGTGGCAGATGGTGTCATCCCAAGCAGGTTCGTTGCGGACGTTCTGTTTTCGCAACCAACACCCGGGCGCGGGTCACTGACGTTCCGCGGGGCGATCGACGGACTCCGCGAGACCACTGCATTCGCCGAACATCCACGACCAATTGTGGTTTGCGATGGCACCGGCGGTGACTTCGACCGTCCCGACAGCGACATAGCGATTGCAACTGAAACCCACATTTCTTGGGGACTTGGAGACAGTCAGGCCCTTGAGCGGGCGGAGTGGGTCCCGGTCAACTGGCAAACCGACTCACCGGGAGGAATTGCCTACCTCGAAACCGTCCGGTCAATAACTGGGACCGGAACTTGGCCGACCGACCACCCGGATGTGCTCCTGTCCGATCAACGACGCATGCACGCCGCGTTCGCCCTTGCACTACGAGGCCTCGGCCTGAAGGCGGACGTCACGCCTGCAGGTGCGCCGTGAGACCAACCAAACCTGCAAGGCACCCGGCAGACCAACGCGGCGGAGGTCGCCTCCGATGACCAATCCATTGAGGTTTGCGACGATCCCCGAATTGCGCGCCCGTCTGGACAGCGGTGAGACAACCCCCGGCGAACTTGCCCGGCTCGCGATCGACGGCCTCGAAACGATCGGGCGCGACCTCAACGCAGTTGCGACAACCCTGCCCATCCGCGCCCAGTCGGATGTCACGCGCCTAACTCGCCGGAGATCGCGATCATCCGCACTCACCGGCATCCCTTGGGGTGCCAAGGATCTCATCTCGGTAAAGGGTGCGCCGACCACGTGGGGTGCGCCACCATATCGTGACCGGATATTCGACACGGACGCGACAATCGTCACGCGCCTCGCAGCTGCCGGTGCACCACTGGTCGCAAAACTGTCAACCATTGAATTGGCCGGCGGCTGGGGCTACCGTTACCCGAATGCATCGCTCCAAGGAGCAACTCGCACACCTTGGAACATCAATCACTGGGCGGGTGGCTCGTCCAGTGGGTCGGCAGCCGCCGTCGCCGCTGGTCTCGTGCCATTTGCGATCGGTTCAGAGACAAGCGGATCAATTGTCACCCCTGCCGCATTCTGTGGCGTGTCCGCAATCCGTCCAACTGTTGGGCTAGTCTCGCGTCACGGGGTTATGCCACTCTCGTGGACACTCGACAAACTCGGTCCATTCGCGAGGACCGCCCGTGATGCCTGGACCGTCCTCCGGGCCATCGAGGGCTACGATCCTGCAGATGACTCAACCCGCTGTCGAAAACAGCGACGCCTTGCGGAATTGCCCAGCGCAGATCAACTGAAGTACCTCCGAATCGGTTTCGCAGAGGCCGATTTCGACGAATACACGGCTCCACCCGCAAGGGAGGCCTTTGCCACAGCGCTGCGAGACCTCCGCCGATTGGGCGCAACGTGGGTTAAAGCATCTCTCCCCGCCGAGATTCCGTATGGCGCGATCATCAGCACCATTGGCGCTTCCGAGGCTGCATCGGCCCACGGCGAACTCATCGAAAGTTATCAGTTTCAATTCCTCGTGGATGCAAAACAGAAGGCTTCCCTCCTTGCCGGTCGCGAGATCCCCGCGCATGTATACATTGATGCCCAGCGGGCGCGTCGGCAAGTCATCCGTGCCTTCGAAACAATCTTTGAATCGTGTGATGTGATCGTCTCGGTCGCCCGGGCAGATGGCGCACCAACCCATGATGCGCCGCTCGACATGTTCACAAGCGCTTCCGGCTCTGAGGGCCCGGTTCAGCCGAACAACCGGGCGATTGTTCCGGCATCAAACCTGGCCGGGCTTCCCGCCGTCGTGGTGCCATGCGGTTTCACCACACCGGGACTGCCTGTCGCCCTGCAGTTCGTCGGACCTGCATGGTCCGAACCAACCCTGGTTGCCCTGGGCGAGTGGTTCCAGTCACGGACCGAATGGCACTCCATGCGACCACCACAGCCATAGACCCAAGGGCAGGCTATCCGAGGCGTCCAAGCAGCCAGTAATAGACGAGACGTGGATACTCGTTGTAGATCACATTGATCCCCGGACGTGTCTCCCACCAGCGGTCCAGGCGCACCTCGACGTCCGGAACCGAAACGACCCTCAAATCGGAGCCAGTACCTTCGAGTAGTCTCCTGAGCACTCCTCGGGAGCGCCGTGAACGGAAATCAGGCGCGTACGCTA
>DDYL01000211.1:47114-56749 GCA_002347925.1 Chloroflexi bacterium UBA2235
GCCAGTTCCGCGCTGTGTGGCGTGAGGTAGTACTCGGCATCCCGGCTGTTCAATGCCCCAAGCACGAGCGCCTTGGTTTCGCCTGATCGAACCCGCGCGATCGCGGCATCCAAGGCACCTCGCCGAATACTCACTCCGTAGGTAAGAAATGTGACCTGAGACGGCATAGGTGGGTCAGACGAGACTAGGAATGCACCAAGGTTTGGCGCAATGAACGCCAAGACAACCAAGACCGCAGCGGCCAACGCTGTCCCCACCGGGCGCCGGGGAAGTCCACGTCGCACACGCGATGCACGCTCGAACGGTACTGGCAGTTCTATCGGGACGGACATTTGCGCAACTCCGCAGACCCGTGAGGACGTACGAAACAAGACTTGCAAGCCGGCTGCGCCAGAGGGAGTCAGGCGACCCTCACGCCCGTGCCGGTGACGGTTGACCAACTTTGTCCGCGAGGTTGACCCCAAGCTGCTTCGCATGCGTCCTGAGGCACCGCGGCGCGCAGTAGTACCAGACATGGCCATCGTGTTCGAGACGATGCGGTGTCACTTCCGGATCCACCAGCATTCCACAGATTGGGTCCTCATGGAGCACCGGAACCTTGGTCAGCACCTGCACCCGCACTCGTTCACCTTGTCCATGGACGCCCCGACGGCGCGAAACAAGGTCTGCAACGATTCCGAGAGCGACTTCCTGAAACGTTCGGGCCCCGATCTCAATTCCCGGCCGACATGCCACCCGTGCCAGGCGTTCGGGATCAACACCCGTCATCGCCAAGTCGGCAATCGTTGCTTCGAACCGGCGCACACTCGCGACGAGTCCGACATACGATGTCTCCAACGCGAGGACCTGACGTAGAGCCTCCTCGTCCCACAGTCCATGGGTCGCGACGATTGCAAAGCGTTCCCGGGACGCGGGATACGCCGATGGGTCGATCCGGTCGACCACGACTGACGCAGTTGGAAAGTCCTCCGGCGTCGCCAACGCGTCCACGACGACGACCTCGAACCCAACAACGTGTCCAATCGACGCGACCGCAGCGGCCGCGGGCGAGACACCGCAGATGATCAGTTGAGGTGCCGGTAGGAACGGTTCAATGAATACCTCCACCACGCCTCCGCTAAAACAACTCATTTGGTGAACCGTCAATCCGGTCCGAGGCACCGCGACACCGTCAGGCGTCAGAAGGACAAGCCTTGGTTCGCCATCTTCCAAAGAAGCCAACGCCTCGGAAATCACGGTGGGCTGGGCACAACTTCCGCCAATCCAGCCTTGGAGACGCCCATCAGACCGGATGACAGCCTTGTCGCCGGGGCGGCACGAAGTCGGACGCTCCGCGCGGACGACCGTCGCGACTGCAAACGCCTCACCGCGGGACCGTGCTTCTCGTTCGTGGGTAATCGCCGTGGGTTGGAATGCCATCTGTAGCCTCCCGATATCTCGTCACCCTTACTGGCGCCCGGACGCACTCCAGTCATCGCAGCGCCCGTTAGCCAATGATGGCACGACTAACTAGCCCCCCACGGTGTGACATGGAAATGCGACGGGGACCGCACCCGAGTTGGTATGCAGTCCCCGTTGGGTCTAAATCGAGCCAGGTGTCCTTACGATCCTGTCACCCCGTGGTCACGAAGGACCTTCCAGACCTTTGAAGGGGTCATCGGAATGTCGATGTGCCTGACACCAAGGTGCCAAAGCGCATCCACAACTGCGTTCGCGATCGCGGGAGGCGCACCGACCGTCGCAGACTCGCCAACGCCCTTCGCACCGAATGGATGATGCGGTGACGGAGTGATGGTCTTATCGGTCTCCCAGTTCGGTGTCTCAACCGCGGTCGGGACAAGGTAATCAATGAAACTTCCGCCAAGACAGTTACCCGCCTCGTCGTAGCTGATCTCCTCGTACAGCGCTGGCGCGAGGCCCATCGACAAGCCACCATGGATCTGCCCATCGACAATCATGGGATTGATGATGTTCCCGCAGTCATCGACGGCCACGAACCGGCGCACGTGCACCTGCCCAGTACCAGCGTCGATGTCGACAACGCAGATGTAGCTGCCGAACGGGTAGGTCAGGTTAGGTGGGTCGTAATAGTGGGTGGCCTCGAGCCCGGCCTCCATCCCTTGCGGATGGTTGGTGTAGGCTGCGAACGCAATCTCCTGGATGGTCTTGAATGCCTCGGGGTTGCCCTTGACGGTGAACTTTCCGGGTTCCCACTCAAGATCTTCCTCGGCAACTTCCATCAGGTAGGCCGCAATCTTTCGGGCCTTGTCACGGATCTTGCGCGCAGCCATGGCCGCGGCAGCTCCCGAAGTCGGCGTCGACCGGCTAGCGTAGGTGCCGAGCCCGTACGGCGCGGTGTCGGTATCCCCTTCCTCGACCTGGACGTGGGCCATTGGAATGCCCAGTTCCTGGGCAACAATCTGGGCGTACGTCGTCTCGTGGCCCTGGCCTTGAGACTTCGTGCCAAACCGGGCAATCGCCTTGCCCGTCGGGTGCACGCGGATCTCGGCCGAGTCGAACATCTTGATGCCGAGGATGTCGAAGTCCTTGGACGGACCAGCCCCAACAATCTCCGTGAAACTGCTGATGCCAATCCCCATGTATTCGCCGCGCGCCCGCTTCTCAAGCTGTTCGCGACGAAGGTCGTCATACCCGATGATGTCCATCGCCTTCTGCAATGCGGCGTGGTAGTCACCAGAGTCGTATTCCCAGCCAAGGACCGACTTGTACGGGAATTGCTCCTTCTCAATGAAGTTCTTCATGCGCAAAGCGGCCGGATCCATTCCGATCTGGTGCGCCATGATGTCCACCATGCGCTCGATGGTATGGACCGCCTCAGTGACCCGGAATGAACACCGGTACGCCACGCCCCCCGGCGGCTTGTTGGTGTACGCACCATCAACTTCGACGTGCGCAGCCTGGAGATCGTAGGAACCGGTGCAAATGTGATAGAGGCCTGCAGGGAACTTCGAGGGGTTCGCGGCAGCGTCGGCGTACCCGTGATCGGCCAGCGTCTTGAACCGCAGCGCGGTCAACTTGCCATCCTTCGTCGCCGCCAACTCGGCCGTGGTGTGGTAGTCCCGCGCAAACGAGTCAGCCTGGAGGTTTTCCATGCGGTCCTCGATCCACTTGACCGGCTTGCCGATCAGCACGGTTGCGGCGACCGCAATCACGTATCCCGGATAGACCGGCACCTTGCCACCAAACCCGCCACCAATGTCCGGTGAAATGATCCGGATCTTCTCCTCGGACAATCCGACGTGACCCGCCACGAGGGCAAACACCGTGCGAATCGCGTGGGGCGCCTGAGTGGTCATCCAGACCGTCAATTTGCCCTCGGTCTTCTCGAATGACGCCACGCAACCACAGGTCTCAATGGAGGCGACATGGATCCGGGGAATGTAGATGTCCTGCTTCACCACGACGTCCGCTTCGGCGAACGCCTTGTCGGTTACCGCCGCATCCCCAACTTCCCAGTGGAAGATGTGGTTGTCAGTCTTGCCCGGCTTGTCGGTCCTCAGTACGGGCGCATCCGGCAGAAGTGCCTTGAAGGGGTCAACAACGACGGGAAGCTCCTCGTACTCGACGTCGACCGCCGCCGCACCGTCAGCCGCGATGTACCGGTCTGTCGCAATGACGGCCGCAACTTCCTGCGCCTGGTACATCACCTTGTCGACCGGCAGCACCATCTGGGTGTCAGACATCAGAGTCGGCATCCAGTGAAGGTTGTATGCCTCCAGATCCTTGCCGGTTATGACCGCGAGGACCCCCGGGATTGCCAATGCCTTTGACGCATCAATGCTCACGATCTTGGCGTGCGCATACGGACTGCGCACGATGTCCATCCAGAGCATGCCGGGCAGGTTCACGTCTTCAACGTAGTTGCCCTTACCCTGGAGGAAGCGCGGATCTTCCTTCCGCTTCATCGAGTGGCCCATGCCACCAATGGCGGCGGCCGTCATCGGAATCGTCTGGGTCATCTCAGTCACCTCCCTGCAAGACAGCCTCGGGGGCGGGCGTGGCATGCATCTTGCGCTGCGCGTACTGGATCGCCTTGACAATGTTGACGTAGCCGGTGCAACGGCACAGATTTCCGGAGATTGCCTCGCGGATTTCCGTTTCGGTCGGCTCGTTCACCGTCCGAAGCAGTGCCGTCGCCGTCATCATCATGCCGGGGGTGCAGAATCCGCACTGGAGGCCATGTTCTTCCCAGAACCCCTCCTGAACCGGATTCAGTGTTCCACCGATCGCCAAGCCTTCCACCGTCGTGAGCGACTTGCCCTCGGCCTGGACCGCAAACATGGTGCAGGACTTGACTGGTTCCCCGTCAAGGTGGATCGTGCACGCACCGCAGTGGGATGTCTCGCATCCAACGTGCGTGCCAGTCAGACCCAACGTCTCACGGATGCAATGAACCAGAAGCTGGCGGCTTTCCGCCTGGACCGACTTCGCTTCGCCATTGATCGTGAAGTTCACCGTTTTCATTGACATCAGTGGCTTCCTCCCCGGGCACGGGATACCGCCCGGCCAATCGCGCGACCGGCCAGCACGCGGACCAGGTCGCGCTTGTACTCCGCTGAACCGCGCAGGTCAGACTTCGGGTCACTCTCGTGAGCAGCAAGTCTCGACGCGTCGGCAATCGCCTGCTCAGTGATCCGATGCCCAACCAGGGACGCCTCGGCACTCGTTGCACGCGCTGGAACATCCGTCACGTTCGTGAGACCGATCCTTGCCGCGATGCAAGTGTCGTGATCGTCAAGCGTGACGTTCACCGCAACTGCAGCAATCGCGTAATCACCAACTTTGCGCTCAAACTTGATGTAAGCCCCGCCACTGCGAACACTCGGTGCCGGGATACGGATTTCGGTCAGGACTTCGTCCGGTTCAAGCGCCGAGGCGAAGAATGACGGGAAAAACTCATCGATCGGGATTAGCCGGTCACCATGCGGACCGTGCGCGACGACCGTGGCCCCCAGGGCCAGCATTGTTGCGGGATGGTCATTGGCCGGGTCGGCGTGGGCAAGGTTTCCACCAATCGTCGCCCGGTTCCGCACCAGCGGATCGGCAATGACCTTCGCGGTCTCGAACAGGATTGGATATCCATGCTTTACCAGCGATGACCGCTCCAACGCTGCCTCCCGCGTCATTGCGCCAATCCGGAGTTCACCGTGTTCCTCTCGGATGTACTCCAGACCCGACACCCCGTTGACGTCAACGATGAACACCGGTTGCGCTAACCGTAGCTTCATCGCCGGGATAAGGCTCATGCCACCAGAAAGGATCTTCGCGTCAGATCCGTGTTTGGCAAGCAAGCCAACCGTCTCTTCCAGTGAGTGCGCCACCACGTACTCGAATGATGCTGGTATCACTCGGAACCCTCCCATGCGGGTCGATGCCTCAGGCCCGCCCGCCCGTCGTCGCGCACCCGCGCGCTCGGAGAACAAAGCTGGTACCTCGCCAGGGTGCGGTATGCAAATCTGTGTGCCGACCGGCCACATTGCAGTTCCGCTCACTGAGCACTGCGCTAGCTTGTGGGCAAACTATCCGTACCCGTGCCAAAACGCAAGTGCATGGGACTACTTCCCGCGTGCAGAAAGTCAAACGTCGGTGCGCTTGGCGCCCGGATTCTCTTCCACGGGTATCGTTCTGCGTCTGGCGCCACGCAGCGTCGTTGGTGGCAGCCACCAACCAAAGGGGTTTCACATGAGATTCGGAATGAGCGGTGCCTTCCTGCCCGCCTCAATGGATGACTTCACACCCGAAATGGCACGTCGGATCCGGGACCTTGGGTATTCAGGATGCTTCACCCGGTTTACCGACGATCCGTTCACGACCGCACCGGCACGAGCGAACCGTGTCCGAGATCTCCTTGCGGAGCATGGCCTTCGGATGTACCAGGCCATTGGGTACCGCCCTCCGTTGATCCATCCCGACGAAACGGTCCGAACCAATGCCGTGCGAACGCTTGCCGCGGCCGTCAGGCTGACCAAGGAGCTCGGGTGTCGAGGCACTCACACGGGGCCCGGTTCGCTCAATCCTCGTGGCGCCTGGTTTCCTCACCCATACAACTGGACCACACAGGCCAAGGACCAGCTGATCAAGAGCCTCCGGGAAGTGGCACCCGTCGCTGAGGAGTGCGGCGTGTACATCGGCATGGAGGGCCACCTGCTCGTGACCCTCGACTGTGCCGAAACCATGGCCGAGGTCCTCGGGGCCGTCAACTCCCCGTTTGTCCGCTGCGATCTCGACCCGGTGAATTGGATCACTCGTGAAACCGTGTTCGATACCGGACCCGCGATTGATCACATGGTCAAAGTGCTTGGCTCGTTCATCATCGGCGGCCATGCCAAGGATGTCATCATCGAAGACCGTTTGGTCCTGCATATCTCGGAATGCGCCGCCGGGACTGGCATTCTCGACTGGGATACGTTTCTGCCCCACATCGAAGCGCTAGACCCGGATGCGCCTCTGGTCGTAGAACATTGCACGACCGAAGAACTTGGACCAATCAGCGAGTTCCTGCACGAAAAGGCCACGGAACTCGGCATCACCGTTCGGAAGTAGGCAAGCGGAAGGTGCGGCCTGCGCAGATGGAAGCTGCACCTTCCTGCTCTCGATTTGGTCCGCAACCCGGTCAACCGACCGGTTCGGGCCTCCCTGAGACTGCTGACCGGTACGCGGCTTCAGTGACTTGGGCAACACGCAAGCCGCAGACGGCCGGAGCTTGCGGGCCTGCTACCTCGCCACGAATTGCGGCGATAAAGTCCTCCAACGGCCGGACGTCTCGTGCCCCCGCGCCTCGCGGAAAGACCAAGTCGCCACCCTTGACCTGGTAACTGAGGCCATCGGCGCGACCGAGGCGCATCACACCCTCTGTCCCGTAGAAAGTCAGTTCCTCGCGCCACGGTTCCGCCGAGAGACTTGTCGCCGCAAAGGTCGCCCGTGCGCCGTTGGTGAACTTGATTGATGCCGCTGTGATCACATCCACATCGGTCCCAAACTGATCGATCTCTGCGTAGACGCGTTCCGGTTCAAGGCCGGAAACCCAAAGCATCATGTCCACAATATGACTCCCGGTATCAATGAAATGCCCACCTCCGGAGAGTGCCGGGTCGGCACGCCAAGATGCGCCCGGCCGGAAGTTCTCCAGGCAGTCCTGCGCGATGAGTACGGTTATGAGACGAAGGTCTCCGAGCGTCCCTGAATGCACAAGGTGACGAGCGAGCCGAAACTGCGATTGCCCGTGCCTCTGGTAGCCAATCGCCAAAGTCCGCGAATTCTTCTCGGCAAGCTCCATGACCCGGCGCGCGTCAGCGGCGGTTGTCGCCAACGGCTTCTCGCACAAGACATGCAAGCCTGCGTTGAGAGCTATTTCTATCTGCGGTGCGTGTTGGGTATGCGGGGTCGCTATTACAACCGCATCCATGTGGGACCCGGCAACCATCGCTTCAAGTGACGTGAATTGCGCCGGATGCGGAGACCCCAATGGGATGACCCGTCCGACAAACCCCTCCATCGCTTCCGCATTGACATCCGCGATGGCCACCAGCGTTGCGTCATCGCGGTTCAGGATGTCGCGCGCGTGACCGGCACTGATACCGCCGGTACCCAGAATGCCAAACCGCATCGGTTCCTTCATCGTGCACTCTCCTTGCCTTGCTCTTTTGCCAAACCGCTACAGACCCGCGTTCACTCGTACGTCACTCGACCCGTCTCGTGACGGCGGACATACTCCCAGTCGATTGTTACCCCGAGCCCCGGCCCCTGCGGTACCGGCACGTGCCCATTCTTGTCAATCGCGTCCAGGTCATCAGAATAGTCAAGATAGATTGGTGCTCGTGTCGTGCGGATCGAGGGATGAACGAGCCCCAGTTCGTAATAGTTCGTGTTCCTGATCGACGCCATGCAGTGTCGATGCTCCGGCGTGGGAGCATGGATCTCGACATCCATCCCGAGACCCTCGGCGGCGTGGGCAATCTTCATCAACCCGGTGACACCACCGTCATAGTGGGCATCCGCCCGCAGGTAATCCGTACCTCCTGCAAGCGAGAAATCGATGTGAGACTCCACGTTCCGGACATGTTCACCTAGCAGCAGTGGCGTCTTGATCAGCTCACGCATGCGCTTGTGCGCGAACGCCGAGATGCCTCCGTCCTTATATGGATCCTCGTACCAGAAGAATTCGGCCTCGTCACACGCCCGGCCAACCCGAAGTGCATCCGCCCAGGTGTCGTACTCGCACGCCGGATCAAGCATCAGGTCCATCGTGTCGCCGACAGCACGGCGTGCGGCTAGGACGTTCGCAACCTCACGCCGGATGTATCCTCGATCAGCGGGGTCATTTCCCCATCCATGGATCTTGTACGCGGAGTAGCCCATCTCCCGGCACTGCAGCGCGAAATCTGCGAACGCCTCGGGTGATGAGAGCCCTCCGGTAGCAACATGGTCGCCATGCAGCGTGCTTGCGTACGCCGGCAGGGTCCGCTTCCAACCGCCAAGCAGTTCGTAGAGCGGGGCACCGTAGGCCTTGCCGGCAATGTCCCAGAGTGCAATGTCGATCGCACTCAACCCGAACTTGTCCACTTTCCGCAAGGCCCGCTTCATGTCGTTGTACAAGCGCTCACGCTCGAGCGGGTTCTTTCCAATCAGGTACGACGCCACCTGGCCAACTTGCGCGTAGGTGTTGCGATCCCCACCGGCATGCTCACCCGTGACGCCCTCGTTGGTCTCGATGGTGAGAACATGTCCGCGAGCCTCACGCTTCGCACCGGGCAGATAGACCGAGTTGAAACCGTTGTAGTCGCTTCCCAGATCCGCCAGCGTGTAGCCATATTCGATAACCGTCATCCGGGTGATTGCCAATCCACGTCTCACAAATATCCCCTCTTTCACGACCGCGAGCATGGAGATGCGGCCTCGGCGGTCACAATAGCGCGCCCGGTGAAGGTGCGTCGGCGCTGAGGCTTTCCGGTCATCCAGAACACCGAAATACAGTGCTAGACTGACCTCATGCGTCGACCGGTAGGTATAGAAACTGAATACGGCCTGAACTGCGAGGGCTTCTCCGCGACCAGTCCCGGGGCGCCAACCGGGCCAACCGATGGCCCGCCAGGAGTCGACTTCGGTTACGAGTGCGCAAGCATCGTTCGGGCGGTGCCTTTCCCCGGCGCTTTCCGCGGGTGGGACTACCGGGGCGAGGATCCCTACCAAGATTTGCGAGGCATACGCGCTGACAGGCTTGCGCGCGATCCGAATGACCTAGAGGGACCGGACGAGAGAAGCCGGAAACTCACACGCGACGAGCTGCTGGCGAACACGGTCCTGCTAAATGGTGCGCGGTACTACAACGACCACAACCATCCCGAATACTGCACCGAGGCAACCCCGGATCTATTGGAACTCGTGGCCCAGGACCGCGCGGGGGAACGGATTGTCCATGCCAGTGAAACGGCGCGGAACGAAGCCCTTGCCCGGGAAGTCGGACCGGCGACACGCGTCCGGCTGCTGAAGAACAACACCGACTACCACGGGCGAAGCTACGGAATGCACGAGAACTATCTCTGTGCACGGTCAACCCCGCTGGACTCACTCGTCAGGGGGATGACGCCCCACCTCGTCACTCGCCAACTCTATGC
>DDYL01000211.1:56768-68307 GCA_002347925.1 Chloroflexi bacterium UBA2235
CGTCCCATCTTCAACACACGCGACGAACCACACGCGAGTTCGACCAAATACCGTCGTTTGCACTGCATTGCCGGTGACGCCAACCGGTCCGAGTGGGCAACGGCGATGAAGGTCGGCACAACCGCACTCGTCCTTGATCTCATCGAGGATGGGTGGAAGCCCGAGTTCGAGATTGCCGATCCCGTCAAGGCAATCAAGGACATCTCCCGGGACACTTCGTTGACCACAACCGTCCCGATGACCTTCGGACGTCCGATGACCGCACTCGCCATCCAGCACTTGATCCTGAAAGCATGCCAAGCATCCTTTGCCGGGCGTGACCTGGAAACCGATTGGGTGCTTCTGCAGTGGGCGGAAGCGCTCGATGCCCTCGGATCAGACCCGGAGAAGCTCGCCACACGGGTGGACTGGATCATCAAGCGGTCACTCTTTGTCCAGATAGGAACAACAGGAGACCCGCGAATCTGGGGCGATGCCCGCCTCCGCCGTTTGGACATGGCCTATCACATGATCGACCCGCGGGTCAGCCTCTTCGAGACCCTCCGCAAGCAAGGGCGTGTCATGAACCTCGTTGATCAAGGGCGCCTTGACGCATGCGCCCAGACACCACCTGCGGGAACGAGAGGCGCAATCCGGGGCGCACTTCTGGCCCGGTTCGGACCGCAGATCCGGAAACTCGAATGGGACTCGGTCACATTTGACGTGGGATCCAAGGAATGGCGCCTCGACCTCGAGGACATCACCGGTCCGGTCATCGACCGGGTCATCGAACTCATTGACCGTTCCCCCGACCTCACAAGCCTCGTCGCTACCATGAAGGGAGGATCACGTGACGCCTGAAACCGTGATCGCGATTGCACCCGAAGCCCCAACCAAGCCCGCAGAAACACCTACTGAAGCACCTTCGCGTCCATCTTCCGCGCCGGGTGAGACGGACACTGAAAAGTCGTCAGATAGTGACCTTGACGACGAAATCCAGCGCATCATCCGGGAGATCCCAGACCCGACCCCACAGCCCGGTGGTGAGTAGCTTCACGCAGTGGCATGAATGGCAGATGACCGGGTAGCGAAGTTACCGGCGACGGTGCGGGGAAAATGAGCGAATGGAAAATGCACTCTTTGGCACTGAGACCGAGTACGCAGCTGCCGGGAACATGAGCCCGACCGAGGTTGCCTACCGGATCAAGGACGGCATATTCGGTTCCCGGAAATACGGTCTCATCGAGCCTGCACCCCGGGAATGGGGGGAGAGCCCAGGCAACGGAGGGTTTCTTTTCAATGGGGGCCGCATGTACCTCGATTCCGGCCACCTTGAGTATGCAACCCCTGAATGCCGGACCCTCGATGACCTGATCGCAGCCGAACACGCCGGCGACCGGATCCTTCTGTCAATGATTGACGAGCTCCAGCTCAAGGGTGAGGCGTTCTTCATCAAGAACAACACCGATCACTTTGGCAACACCTACGGCTATCACGAGAACTACTGCATCCGGTCGAGCCCGCGAACGCGAGACTTCGTCGAAGGCATCCTTCCGTTCCTGGTGACCCGCCAGATCTTCGCCGGTGCCGGAATGTACAAGCCGGCCTCAACCCGTCCTCGCGCATCCCGCCTCCCGGCCCTTCCGGGAACCGTTGATGGGTCGCCACCGCCTCCCTTCCAGATCAGTCAGCGGGCACCTTTCACCTCCGTTGACGTCAGTCACCGCGTCCGGTTCGGGGGTCGTCCAATCCTGAACCTGCGGGATGAATCCCATGCCGGCCGGAGGTACAGCCGTCTCCACAACATCATCGGTGACGCGAACCGGTCAGAATTCGCCACCAAACTGAAGATTGGGACGATGGCACTCGTCGCCCAGCTACTGGACGAGGGGTGGACCTCCGAGGTTGAGATCGAGCTTGAGGATCCGGTGGCATCCCTGAAGAAGATCTCAGGAGAGCCGACCGGAACGTGGATGGTCAAACTCGCGAATGGCAGCGAGATGTCCGCCATCGATATACAGCGCGTCTACCTCCACGAGGCAACCCGTCGTTACCTCGGCCGCGATGAGGACACCATCTGGGTGCTTCGCCAGTGGGCTTCGGTGCTCAACACATTGGAGACCGACCGCTTCCGCTTGGACGGCTACCTCGATTGGGTCACAAAGTTCCTCCAGTTGAAGTCATTTGCGGCAAAGGCACCACGCGGGTGGGAAGAACCAGCCCTCATCAAGCTGGACCTGGCGTACCACCACATCGACCCGTCGGTCAGCCTGTTCAACCTGCTTCAGCGCCAAGGGAAGCTCCAACCGATCATTGCCCCTGAGCGCGCCGAAGCGATGATGGTCAATCCGCCGACCGGTTCTCGGGCCAACGCCCGTGGCCGGATTGTGCAGGCAATGTCGACCGCCCGCGCCGACAGTGACATCAATTGGGCACTCATCTCGCGTCGTCTTGGTGAACGCGCCAGCTACGGGGACGAACGGACAATGGTGTACGAATACGTCGACGATTGGGTCGATGTGCAGCGGGCCGACGCGTGGTACCTGATCCCGTACGTCATTGACTGGGGCGCAATCGCCTACAAGAACCACATTCTGGAGCTTGGCGACCCATTCAGTGAGTACGGAGCTGAAGCATCCGGGTATTCAGCGACCGTTCCCGACTGGGTCGGTGCCTGATCACACATCTCCCGATGGGTCAGTCCGAATCACGCCGGCGCGTTCCAACCGCTTGATCGCTGCCGTGTCGTAACCGAGTTCGACCATGATCTCGTCCGTGTGTTCGCCGTGGCGCGGAGGACGACCGGGGGGTTCGTTTGCCTCCCGCGAATGTGCTTCACCCGTTCGCCACGGTTGGCCCGGTATCCGCACCGCGCCTGCGGGATGCTTAATCTCGTGAAGCAGTTCACGCTCGGCTACATAGCGGCTAGACGCCACCTGCCCGATGTCGTTGATCGGCCCGCAGGGAATGCCGGCATCGCGAAAACTGGAAACCCATTCGCCCACCGTGCGCGTCGCCAACACCGATGCAAGATCCGTGGTGAGTGTGTCCCGGTTTCGCACGCGCAGACCGTTGTCTGCATAACGCGGGTCCGCAGCCAGGTCTGGGCGCTGGATGACGGTGGTGAAGGACTGCCATAGCCGCTCATTGGGGACCGCGAGGGTGAAGTCCCCGTCGGATGCACGGAACGCCTGGTACGGGACAATAAACGGAAAACGGTTTCCCGATCTCCCAGGGACCCGGCCACTCACTTGGTAGCTCACCAAGTGGTAACCCATCAGGGAGACCTGTCCGTCAAAAAGAGCCACGTCAAGGAACGTGCCCTCGGCAATCGCGTCCCCCGCGGACCGCTTTCTCTCGCGGGCAAGCAAACCGCCAACGATGGCCACGGCCGCATTCGTGCCGGCAAGGATATCGGCCTCGGCAACGCCCGCCTTCACCGGGCCACCGTCCGGTTCTCCAGTGACACTCATCAGGCCGCCGGTGCCTTGGACAATCAGGTCATATCCCGGTTCTTGCGCTCCAGACCCTTCCTGCCCGTATGCCGAGATTGACGCATAGACGACGCCCGCGTTTACCGCCTTCACGCTTGCGTAATCAAGACCAAGTCTCGCGACAACCCCGGGACGGAAATTCTCAACGACAACGTCAGCCCTTTCCGCTAGCCCCAGACAGATCCTGAGACCGTCAACGCTCTTGAGATCGACTGCAATGCTTCGCCGACTTCGGTTCACTGAGAGGAAATAAGCGCTGTCGTCACCAAGGAACGGTGGCCCCCAAAATCGCGTCTCGTCGCCACCCCGGACGTCCTCGACCTTGATGACGTCGGCACCCATGTCTGCAAGCAACCCGGTGCAATGCGGGCCGGCAAGTGCTCGCGAAAGGTCAAGGACTCGGTAACCCGCGAGTGGCCTTCCATGGTCCACGACTTGTCGGGCACCGTGTCCGCTTCCGTCTCTTGTCATCGTCGTCGCGCGGTATTGTAGGGCGCGCCAGAGCCGTCCAAGGGCACCATGCGGAGACCCGGTTACCTAGCATCTGGACGTGAGGAGTTGGGCAAAGGAAACGTCTTGACCGCATTGGCGACCACGCGATCCTGCCCAAAGCGACCCCTCACCGCAAGCCACCGTCGAAAGGAAGAACCTCATGCGTGCACGCGGTGTCGTCTTTGTCGGACCCGAACAGGCCGAACTTGAGGAATATGACGTCAGCGCCGGGAACCTCGGTCCTCATGAAGCTCTTGTCGAATCTGAATACTCGATCATCAGCGCGGGCACTGAAGGGTCGTTCTTCACGAACCTGATGCCAAAGACCCCTCCAATCTATCGGGCACAACCGATCATCTATCCGGCGCGGACTGGCTACGGCCATCTCGGAACCGTGCTGGCAACCGGGAGTGAGGTGAAAAACATCAATCCCGGAGACCGGATCCTGACGTTCAGCCGCCACGGATCCATCGTGCAGGCCAATACGGCCCGCTTCGCCTTGCAGGTCCCGTCAGACATCGATGGGCGCCACGCCATCTTCACACGGATGGCGGGTGTCGCAATCTCCGCGGTCCGTTCTTCCTCCGTCCAGGCCGGCGATCGAGTGGCCATCATCGGCATGGGGCTGGTGGGAAACTTCGCCGCGCAACTCTTCCAACTGGCGGGCGCCGAAGTGATTGCATTTGACATCAGCGAAATGCGCCTGCACCAGGCGCAAGCCTGCGGGATCGAAAAGGTCTTCAACTCGCGTGAGGTAGACCCCATCGCCGTGGTCCGTGACTGGGTCGGAAGTTCTGACGATCGCGGCGGTGCGAACATCGTCGTGGAGGCAATCGGGGAGAGTTCGCTTGTTGCGCAAGCCGTGGAGATGTGCGGCCGTCACGGCGAGGTCATCCTCCTGGGGAGCCCGCGTGCACCGTTCCCGGGCGACCTGACCCCAATGCTTGCGCGCATCCACCTGCTCGCGATCCGAATGATTGGTGCCCTGGAATGGACCTTCCCCATCTCCGAGAACACCGAACGGGCCCGTGTCACCATCGAGGGCAACTACCGCCAGATACTGCGTTGGATCCACGACCGTCGCCTTATTGTGGACCCACTTTTGACCCACGTTCTCTCTCCGGAAGCTTGTCAGGAGGCGTACTTCGGCCTCGCCCACCAGAAGGATGAGTACATAGGCGTCGTCTTCGACTGGTCTCGCATTCGCTAAACACCCCAATCCGAACCGTCAGGCGGGACTCAGACGCGGGACTCTCAGGGAAATATGGGGCGTCGGGAATGCAGTGGAGTGCCGGGTGGTGGCACTATCAGTCACGACCGGAATGGAAATCTGCAGATGGATGACGACGCAACCAACTCCCCGACAACCGTGCGTTCACTCACCGGACAACGGGTCCGCGCCGAGGCGTTCATCCTCTGCGATGGCGTTCAGGTCCACGACGGCAAACTATTCATCCTCGGTGGCGGCTGGGACCGTTTGCTCGTCCGGGCTTTTCCAGTCGAACAGACCTTCGCACTCGCGATAAAACTCTCTGTGCCGGCGAGCGAGGCGTACCGTCCGATGGCCATGACCCTGGAGGTCCGTGATGAGGAAGGCACGATCGCCGGTGGGCACGTGCACTCGTCAATGATCGAAGTCAGTCGACCCCTTGGCTACGCTCCCCACGAGGATGTTCCGTGTTTCTTCCCATTGCACGTAGGGCTTGTTGTTCGTAAACCGGAACGTCTCACATTCGTGCTGTTGATCGATGGGAATCCGATCGCCCGGACCAGCATCCGCGTCGTTGCACACGCCGACGCGAGCCAACGTCCACCCGGTTGAGCATCGTCGCAAAGAGAAAATGAAACGATTGCGGACGCGCGTTTCCAGCAGCCGTCCGCAATCCACCTCGCTACGATCCCCCGACGTTCACTTCCTCGGGTTCATCGGCCGAAGACGCAAACCCAAGTGTGTAGAGGCGGAAATAGTACCCCTCCATCGCGAGGAGTTCCTCGTGGGTCCCTTGCTCGACGATGGTGCCACCGTCAATAACGAGGATTCGCGTCGCCCTCTTTATCGTTGAGAGGCGATGGGCAATGATGAACGCCGTCCGGCCAGCAAGGACGCGATCAAGGGCTGCCTGAATGGAAGCCTCGGTCTCGGTATCCACCGACGACGTCGCTTCATCGAGGATCAGGATGCGTGGCGAAGCAAGAAAAGCCCGAGCCAATGAGATCAGTTGCCTCTGGCCCCCGCTGAGGTTGCCACCGCGTTCCTCCACGGTCGCATCCCACGAACCGGGCAGGGCCTCGATGAACTCCCGCAGCCCAACTACCTCCGCCGCATCGCGGATTGCCTTCGACCCCTCTGGCGTATCAAGCATCTCCGGTCGACCGAACGCAATGTTTTCACGGATCGTTCCCGCGAACAGGAATGGTTCCTGCAACACAAGACCCATCTGGCGGCGCAGACTGCGTTGCGTCACTCCACGCACATCGTGGCCATCGATAAGCACCCGACCGCCCTGGACGTCGTAGAACCGCATCAGGAGGCGGATGATGGTGCTCTTGCCCGCCCCCGTACGGCCAACGAGTGCAATCCGGTCACCGGGATTTGCCTCGAGCGAAACGTCTCGCAGGATTGCCGTATCCCGGTTGTAGCCAAATGTTGTCGCGTCGAACTGAACATGACCCGTGATCGGGGGCATCTCATAGGCACCGGGTGCGTCCTCGACATCTGGCTTCAAGTCGAGCAAATGAAAAATGCGCTCGCCCGCCGCCAATGCGGCCTGCACCTGGTCCCACCGCGCCGCAAGGTCCCGCATCGGTTCAAAAAACCGGGACGAGTACAACATGAAGGCGGTCAGGATGCCTATGGTCAGATCAGGTGAAGATTCGCCAAGGATCCAGTTCCCGCCCACATATAAGAGCAATCCAGTCGCGCCCGCGTCAATCAGGTCAAGGATCGGGATTACCCCCGCGTGGAAGAAGATCGCATCCTTCTGCGCGCGAACGTTCTCGCGATTGATGTCGTCGAACTCGTCAAAGTTCCGACCTTCACGTCGAAATGCCTGGATCAGTTTCATCCCGACGATGTTCTCGGCCAAGTTCGCATTCACTGCCGACACGGTCTGCCGGATACGCCGGTACGCAGGGCGCGAACCGGACGCGAACCATCGGGCCAGTCCGTACATGATCGGAAGCACGACCATCGTCACGAGTGTCAACCGCACGCTCATGGAGAACATCAGCGCGATCGTGCCGAGAAGCATGAAGATGTCTGCCACTGACTGCAACAACCCTTGCGTAAGGACTTCGTTCACCGCGGAGACATCGCTTGTATTGCGGGAAATGATGTGCCCAATGCGCTCCCGATCGTAGTAGCGCAGGCTCAACTTCTGGAGATGCGCGAACATGTCGGTTCGCAGCGTGTAGAGAATCCGTTGACCCACCCACGAAAGCACCCATGTCTGGAGGTAGGTTGCCCCCCAGGTGATCGCAAGGGTGGCCACGTAGGCAAGTGCCCACAGGTTCAGCTCACCTAACTTTCCCTGCAAGATGCCCCGGTCAATGGAGAACTGGATGATCCGCGGTTGCAGGAGCGTGGCCGCCGATGCGAGCAGCATCAGGGCAAGTGAAATCCACAGGCGAGAGTGGTAAGGACTTAGCAACGCCCACGCGCGTGCGACCACCTCGCGGTCTGAGGTCAGGCGAGCGTCATCGTCGTACGCACTCCCCTGGCCGGGTGTCGGTTGAGCCCCCTGACCAATCACCGCGACACCTCCTGTCCCGGTAGAACCGCCGACGCTCCATCAAGCATCTTTTCGGATGCAACCGGCACGCGCCCACCCACCTCGACCGGATCGGTGGCCCGGACATTTGCGGTGATGAACTCTTCTTGATCCCGCATCTGCACGTCATAAATACGCCGATAGGGACCATCCTTCAGGATCAGGTCTTCATGACGTCCGCGTTCGACAATCTGACCACTATCGATTACGAGAACCTCGTCGGCGCGCTTCACGCTCGAAAGCCGGTGCGCGATGACAAAGGTCGTCCGCCCACTCATGACTTCGCCAAGCGCCTGTTCGATCAGGTGTTCGGTCTCCATATCCACGGAAGAGGTCGCATCATCGAGGATCAAGATCGAAGGTTCCACAAGGAGTGCCCTAGCGAGCGAGGCGCGCTGACGCTGACCGCCCGAGAGGGTCACGCCTCGGTCACCGACGGAGGTTTGGTAGCCCTTCGGGAGGCGTGTTATGTACCGGTGAGCCTGCGCACGTTCCGCCGCAAATTGCACCAGGCTGATATCGGACTCAGGCTTGCCAAAGGCAATGTTCTCGCGCAGACTGCGGCTGAAAAGGATGGCCTCCTGAGGCACGATAGCGATATGCCGGCGAAGGCTTCCCAGGTCCACGTCACGCACGTCACGACCGTCGACGAGAACCCGCCCGGATGTTGCGTCGTAGAAGCGGGGGATGAGCCCAGTCAGCGCGCTCTTGCCTGAACCAGTCCCACCAACAAGTGCGATCACCTGTCCGGGTTTGGCTGTAAGTGAGATGTTGCTAAGAACTGGCACGCCCTTCTGGAACTCGAAGGTGACATTCTCGAAGACTACCTCGCCTCGTACGTCCTCCAAAGGACGCGCGCCGGGCCGGGAGATGACATCCGGCGAGACATCAAGCATCTCGAAGATTCGTCTCGCACTTGCCTGCGTCCTCGCCAACTGACCCAACAGGAACCCGATTCGTCTGGCAGGTCCGTACAGCTTGTTGAGGTAGTACTGGAAAGCAACCACGGTGCCGACGGTTACCAGCCCCCACGTAACCAGATAGCCCCCGGCCACAATGACCATGATTGCCCCGAGGCCCCCCAGACCGATCAGCAACGGGTTCCAGATTGCCTGGGTGCGCGCAAGTTCTAGTGATCGCGCCTGAAGCGCCTCCGCACCTTGGGCATACTTGCGCTCTTCGGACTGTTCCTGCGCAAACGCTTTGACGACGCGCACTCCGGAAATGTTTTCCTGAAGTCTTCCAGTCAGGCTTCCATATTCCTGCTGAACTCGGGCATGTTGGGGACGGGTCTTCTTGCTTAGAACGAGGCCGGCCCACAACATCGGTGGCACGGTTGCAACGGCGAGCAAAGTGAGTTCCCAACTTACCGTGGCCGCAAATGACAGGGTGATCACATATGTGCCGGCCGCGCCGATGAACCCGGTCATTCCGTGTCCGAGGAAGTTCTGCACCGCCTCAACGTCGGAGGTGGCGCGGGCAATGAGCTGCCCGGTATCGGCCCGGTCCAGGTAGCCGAATGAGAGCCTCTGGAGGCCACGATATACCGTGTTCCTCAGGTCTCGGGCCGCGTCTGCCTCAAAGGCGTGGAAACCCCAGATGTAAACCCAGTTGATGGCTGACTTCGCGACGTACAAGCCCATGGCGGAGATCACCGCGACGGTCAGGACGTGAGTGTCCTTGGTGCCGATCCCGATGTCGATGGCATCGCGAACCTGCAAGGGGATCATCAGGTCAAGGAAGTTGGCAACCGTCCAGGCAATGTAACTGATCACCACCGACCGGCGGTGGGCTCGCAGGAAACCAAGCGCACGCCAGACATCCTTCCAAGTCCCACCACTGCCCGCAACCGCATTCCGGCCAACTGGCCCACCTGCACCGGTGGTGCCCGTGCTGTAATTGCCTCCGGGCGTGGTGGCCCCGCCGCCTCGCATCATCTGATTGCCGACTCCCCGTGTAATAGACACGGGCCTCCCAGGTCACCCCAGCAAGGTTCCGCGCACAGAGCGCACTGTACGCCATTCCCGATCACACTGCGCCCAATAAATTGCCGAAGCACAACCCGCTACCAGTCCAATCATCAAATGGTGACAACAACGGTAGGCTTTCTTCACGGGGTACTCTCAAGCAATGGAGCGACGCCGAGAGCCGCATACGTCCGTCAAGGGTGGATCTTAAGTGACTTCGCAACCCCAACCATTACCCGACGCCGTGCCCGGTCAACCCCCGCGTGACCGCAGCTTTCGAGCGCGCATGCGCCGGATCCCGGGTGGGTCTGGATTAGCAATTGCACTTGGCGCAATCCTGTTCAGCAGCGCGATCCTCGTTCCGCTTTCATTTGATGGAATTACCCGGACGACCATCGCATTCGGTGGGCCACCCGCCCTGACTCTCTCGGTGACCATGACGGGCCGAAGCATCACCCCGTCCGAAATCCATGTGCCACGCGCATCCGCAGTACGTGTCGAAGTGAAAAACCTCGACGGACCACGTGACGGGCACCGTCTGAAGACCTCAGGGCAGCAGTACGACGTTGACATCGCCGTCTGGGGCGGCTTCACCAAGTCCGATACATTCCTCACCGCACAGAAGCCTGGCCGGTATCCACTGATTTGCAGCATCAGGGGTCACGTGTCTGAGGGAATGGTCGCGGTGCTCGTTGTCGACTGACTCGCGCGAGCCTGATCGTTCGCAGAGTTGATCAGACGGGTCCACCGATAAAATCTGCGAAAGTTGCTCTTGCGGCCATGAGGTCCAGGGTCGCCGGCCGTTGGGCAACCCCCTTCACACCGCCATCGAGTGCAATTCAATCCAGGGAGTGATCGTGTCAACACGTGCCTACAACATTGGCCTGGTCGGTGCCACTGGTCAAGTCGGCAAGGAGTTCCTGAAGATCCTCAACGAAGGTGTCCGTCCAGGGCTCCGGGTCAATGAACTCCGTCTCTTCGCCTCGGAGAGAAGCGCAGGACAGACCGTTTCATGCCTCGGCCAGCAGTGGCAGATCGGGTTGGCATCTCCCGACCCGGACCTGTTCAAGGGGCTTGATTTCGTACTCACCGCCATTGGGGACGATCTGGCAAAGATCTATGGACCCGCGATTGCCCGATCTGGCGCATTGAACGTCGATAAGTCAAATGCGTGGCGAATGCATCCCGACGTCCCGCTTGTCGTGCCGGAAGTCAACCCAGACGCAGCGCGCGAACACTTCGGGATCATCGCGGGACCAAATTGTTCGACTACCCAGATGGTGGTCGCACTTTGGCCACTTCACCGAAGCAATCCGATCCGTCGGGTAATCGTGGATACCTATCAGGCTGTGAGCGGCACTGGCTGGCGTGCAGTCGACGAACTTCGCGACCAGACATCTGCCATTGCGTCCGGGGAGCACCCCGAAGTCTCTGTCTATCCGCATCCGATCGTCCAGAACCTCATCCCCGAAATCGGGGGATGGCGCGAAGGGGGTTACTTCAGCGAGGAACTGAAGATGATCGATGAAACCCGCAAGATCATGGATATCCCCGACCTCGCGGTTCAGGCCACGTGCGTCCGCGTGCCCGTCATGGTCGGTCATAGTGAAGCCATTCATATCGAGTTTGAGCACGAAATGGACCCGTCGGAAGCCCGTGAAATCCTTCGCCGGACGCCCGGCATCATTGTCGTGGACGATCCGAAGGAACATCGGTACCCGACACCGGTCGCAACGGCAGGTCTCGACCCGGTGTATGTGGGGCGCATTCGGCGGGACCCGTCACATAAGCACGGCCTTTCGATCTGGGTAGTCGCCGATAACGTCCGCAAGGGAGC
>DDYL01000211.1:68339-70764 GCA_002347925.1 Chloroflexi bacterium UBA2235
AATCCATCAACCCCCACGTCGGTTCGCCGACGGCCGCCTGACGCGTGACGACACCTTCCGCACGTGACAAGCGCAATAGCCCCGGCGATGTCCCGCAAACCGGGCATCCTCGGGGCCGTGCCTTTGCCCGGCCGCAACCCCAGCCGACTACCATTCGCAACCGGCGCGCGCCTAATGCATCATCCATCCCGGTCCGCGGTCGGGTCGCGCCACCGCCCCACAGTCCGGACGCCGCCCGAAATGCATCTCCGAAATCCCATGCCAGCAAAGAACGTGTACTAGTCCTGGCTATCGGTGATGTACACGGTGACTTCGGTCCACTGTTCCGCGCCACTGAGGCCGAGCCAGCGGCTGTCGTGTTACTTCAAGTCGGTGATCTCACCGCAGGGAAACCCGGGCGAGAACTCCATCCAGACGACGACCCACGTACCCTTGACGACTTGACAATCCCACTTGTCTGGGTGCACGGGAATCACGAGCACTGGAACCTCTTCACCTCCAATGAAGATGGAAATTCCCCGCCAATACCCGGCAATCACCTCTTCCCGGGTACCAGGTACATCGTGTCCGGCACTGGGATCAGCGTGGTCGGACTTCCGGGGAACTACGCGCCGACTTGGTTCAACCATTCAAAGCCTTTCGCCGGTGACCGTGCCCGCCACTTCAACCGAGATGACGTGGAGGCGATGGCACGCAACCCGTTTCCAAATATCCTTCTCATGCACGAAGCATTCCGGGGCCAGGCGCCCGGGCGCATTGGCATCATGGGTATCCCGGTCCTTACCCAACTTGTCCAGGAACTCCAACCTGCGCTTGTGCTTACCGGTCATCACCATCTTTTCGGGGTAGGTGGCATTGGTTCGACCCTGGCGATTGGTCTGCCAACCGCGCAGGAAGGCTACCTGCGACTGTGGTTTGAGCGGTCCGGAGCCCTTGGTGAATGGGAGCTTGTTTCCTGGCCGAACGAACGCGCACGCGATGATGCCGGGTCCACTGACGTGTTGGAACCGTCAGGAAGGGCCGAGCCCGATCTCGAGCAAGCGCCCTTGTCCTCGCCAAAACGGCGCACACCGGACGACCAATGAGGGGCGTTGCCTCCAATACGAGTGACCTGATTCCTGGGCACGAAGTCCGGGGCCAGCGACGCCGATGGACTGCACGATGAACCTGCAGCTCCTCACGGATGGGGCACTGCTATCCCTATCCCTCTGCCTGGACCTTGGCATCGTCAACCTCGCTATCATCCGGACCGGGATCGTTCGTGGCGCAGTCCCGGCGTTCCTGATCGGCCTCGGTTCGTGCTTCGGGGACATCATCTGGGCGGGCATGGCCGGCGCCGGAATTGCTGCCCTTCTGCAATTCACTGTTGTCCGATGGGTGCTATGGCTAGGTGGTACCGCCGCCCTTGTCTACCTGACATGGCAGATGGTTCGTCAGGCCATCGCCGCCCCGACACCCGAAACCCCGCACGTCGGGCCAGAAACGGGAGCGAGTGGACCCGTATCGCCGTCACACGGTGGCCAGATTGGAAAGCTGATTGCACTGGTCGGGCCTTCAACCGGCATGGGCCGGGATTTCCTTGACGGGCTCCTGCTTGCGCTCGCCTCGCCAACGGCAATTGTCTGGTTCGCCGCCGTTGGTGGTAGCCTGATTGCCTCGTCTGTGGGGGCCGCCACGACCCTCGATCTCGCGTCTTTCTATGCCGGTTTCTTCCTTGCGGGGTTGGGTTGGTCACTGGCGGTCGCGGTAGGGGCCGCGGTCCTCGGCCGTGCGCTCGGACCTGCCCTCGTCCGGATGACCGCAATTGCATCCGCCGCCCTCTTCGTCTACTTTGCTTGGCGCGTCTTCATATCGGGCATTGAAACACTCATCTAGCGACCGCCTGCCCACAAAAGCCAACCGCACCAGACAACCGGAGACGGAAAGACCATGGCAGCAACTCACCAAATAACTGCGCATCTGCCGGGCACCCAACACACTCCCCGACCCGAACATCCACGCCCGGATTGGCATCGACCCGATTGGATGAACCTCAACGGTGTCTGGAACTTTGCATTGGACCCCGACAATCGAGGGGAACACCTGCGGTGGTACAAGGTTCCACATCCGGATGTTGCGCAAGCCACAGGTGACTTGGAGGTTCCATTCACCGACCACATCGCGGTACCGTTCCCCTGGGAGAGCCCGGCGTCCCTTGTCCACCGGCCGGACTACGTAGGCGTTGCGTGGTACCAGCGAGCGGTAACGGTTGCGTCCGACTGGGAAACACGCGACACCGAGACTGGAACATCAGCGTGGCGAATACGACCATGGTTGATTTTCGGCGCCGTTGATTGGGGTGCAAAAGTATGGGTTGACGGGCGCCTCGTCGCCGAACATCACGGTGGCTACACGCCGTTCGAGATCGATCTCGGAAGCCACGTAA
>DDYL01000200.1:0-125 GCA_002347925.1 Chloroflexi bacterium UBA2235
CCGGCCATCTCCCGGTGCCCTCACCGGACTGACCGCACCGGTGACCACTGCACTCACCTTCGCCCTCCCCGGTGAGGCAAACCCCGATCCCTCCCGTGGCACGACCGTCTACGGTGTGTCCGACT
>DDYL01000200.1:231-910 GCA_002347925.1 Chloroflexi bacterium UBA2235
AGGTCTCGCACAGGTCCGCGTGGCGCCGTCGGTCACGACTGGCACCGGTGTCGTCGATGTCACCGTCACCGACCCACGCGTACCCGGTGGCACCCTGACCCTGTCACGCATCGTCACGTTCGCCCAACCGGTTCGGGTCGACGTCACGATCGACACCCCGGCCGCAAGTGCCCTGATACAGAGGCAGGTTCCGGCACGTGCCACGGTGGAAGTTGGAAACGGTGCGCCGTACGGCACCCGTGTCGAAGTGACGTGGTCGTGGTCGGTCGCCTCCGGCACCTTCACCCCGCTGTCCCCGGTCGCGATCGTTCCGGGTACCGGTCCCCTCTCCCGGACGATTGCGACGGCCACGTGGAATACGACGGTCGTTGGCCTCGCGCCGCCGGGAAACAAGCGCGACGATGTGATCCTGCGTGCCGAAGCACGGGCCATCAGCGATGGGGCCGTGATTGGCGTCGGCGAGTCTTCGAACCCGGGCATCACGGTTGACAACCTCGCACCCATCATCACCTCGGCGAGACTTGGCGGGACACTTCTGCCACTTGACGGCACCGCCCTGACGACACGCCGGTGGGTCACAAGCCGCACGCCGGTCTTCAGTGGCGAAACGGAAGCCGGCGTCACCATCCGTGCCTGGCGCATCACCGCCGCGGGAACCCGCGAGGCCACCCCCCTTGCA
>DDYL01000200.1:1023-2441 GCA_002347925.1 Chloroflexi bacterium UBA2235
CCATCCCGTTCAACGAGGCCGACGAGGCGACCGCGGGTGGCCTGTTCATCCAGGTTGATGCCATCGACCCGGCCGGAAATGTCGGCCCGGCGCACGTCGTCGATCGCACCACGACCATCCTTGACCCGATCACGATCTGGGTCGCCGTCGACACAGGTCCTCCCCATATCGCAAGCGTCGTGGCCCCGGTGACAGTGGCACCTCCCAACGGCCCGCCTCCGGTCATCACCGCGTCCTTCACCGAACCGGTCCTGATAGCGGCTTCCGACTTCGGCAAGGCGCCAGGTTCACGCATCCGCCTCTTGCAGACCATCTCCAACAGACCGGTGGCCATCGACGCCACGATGACGGTGACCTGCGCACCCCTCCTCCCCACGCCCGTGTCCCCCGCACCTGTCACCGCATCGACAACTTCCGCACGTTCGGCAGCGGTCACCGCCCGGGAGACATGTCCGAACGGGATCACCGGCATCCAGGTGACGCCGGCGAAGGCCCTCTATCCGGGTGGCACATACACCCTGGAAATCGTGTCGACCACCGAAGCACCGATCACCGACAACGCCGGAAATGTCCTGGTCGAGAACGACTCCGCTGATCCGCAAGCCCCAAGGTTCACGACCGTCTTCTTCGGGCCCGGCACACCTCCGGACACTTCTCTCGGCATCTCGGGCATCGCGAACGGCGCGGTGATCCACGGCACCGCAGCGACCCCGGCCATCCTAGGCATCTCGGCCCAGAACATCGACTCGGACGTCACGTGGCGCCTCTGTGCGAACCCGGAATGCAGCGGCGATGGTGGGGTCATAACCTCGATCGGCAAGACGTCGCCCACGATCACCCTCGCAACCACGACGTTCAGTGCCGTCAGTTGGAACACGATGGCGACCGATGGGTCCGGGGTGCGCATCTATCCCGACCGGGCCGATGCGTACCTCGTTGCCAACGGTGAAAACACCCAACTCGCGGGCGATCCGGGTCAGAAGCGCGACGTGCGACGCATCACCCTCCGGTCGACACCACCAGTCATGGCACCGACGGCAATCCAGGCAGTCACATGCATCGAAGCGCAGCGTCTTGCAATCCGGGGCGACGGGGTAGGGTCGGAGCAACCTGCATCACCGACAGTCATGATCGGCACCATCTTCAATCGTGCCCGGGGCAACTGCAACACCGTTGACGACGCCTTGCGCGTCTCCGTCACCGGCACCGTTCCCAACTCCGTTGGCGGGACCGTCACCCTCGTCGCCCAGGTTGACGGCGGGACACCAACGACCCTCGCGTCAGCGATTCCGTTCGGATCCGACGGCACGTGGATCGTTCCTGTGACACTGCCCCAAGGCAACGTGACCCTGACCGTCAAGGCGGAGGACGTCGCCTTCCCCGTCGCGAATGTCGCCCCCGACCTGCCGGTCAGTTTC
>DDYL01000200.1:2461-8567 GCA_002347925.1 Chloroflexi bacterium UBA2235
GTACCGGTCCCGGTGATCGGCGTGACCGAACCGGGAAGCACGCTTGTCGTCACCCTGACACGCGCGGGTGACGCAGCACCAGTCATCGATGCCGTTTCCGTGCCCGTTGCCACGTCCACCTTTGCATTCCGGTACCCGGCAACCGGCGTTTCGACCGGGACTGTCCTTGTTCCCGGGACCTACACGTTGGTCGTCCGTACGACTGACGCCGCCGGGAATCCGGGCACTGATGGCACCCGAACCTTCAAGGTGACGCCACCGCCAGTCGCGGCCAGTCTCCTGAACCCCGGCGACACCACCTACCCTGGCTACGTCGGCAAGGCCCATGACGCCGAACCCGACTTGTATGGCATCCAGGTGGCACTGCGTGGGCAACTTCCCGCGGGCACACTCGCCGAGGCGGTTCCCGATGGCTTGATGGCCCGCCTGAGACGCAACGGCAAGGATGCCGTCGGAGACGGAAACCGACCCGTCATCGCCCCGGTCACGCTTGTTGCGTCCGGCACCTACGGATTCACGTTCCCCACCCTGACGTTCACCGCCGATGCCACCGCCGCATACACCGTCGTCACGGTTGACGATTTCGGCAACCAGTCGCAGGAATCAACCCCACTCAACCTCGTTGTCGATACCACTGCCCCCGAGTTCCGCGTGGCTACACCGAGTGATGGGCAGACGATCGGTTCGTTGTCGCCCGAACTTGCGATCCTGGTCAATCCGAACGCCGATGGCACGTGGGACATCACCCAGGCGACGTTTGAGGTCCGCAAGACGGTTGAGATCGGCCCACTGGAAGCATTCCGTCTGGTCAAATCGGCAACCGTCGATCCCGCAACGCTTGGTGCCAGTGCCGCCGGCGCCGGTGTCGTCCGAATTGATCCGTCCGAATGGGCACCTGAACTGGAGCGTCCGGTCGAACCGGCCATTACCCAGAAGTACGAGTTGCGGGTCACCGGACGCGACCGACTGGGCAATGCCAGCAGTGTCACCACAATGTTCACCCTGCGTCCCGGCGCGCCGGCGGTAACCATCCTGGGTGACGGCAACCGGGTGATCGGGAACCTGGACGTCACCCGGAATACGCTGCCTTTGGTTACCACGCAGGTCACCGTTTCCGGCAGTGATGTGTCGATCACCGGCATCACCGGGACGATCCGTCAGCGTGGAACGACCGGGGCACCCATCCCACTCACCCTGACTGGTACGGGCGCCACCCGCACGGTAAGCCTTGCCGGTCTGGTCTTGCCGAACGGCACCGCACACGACCTCGCCATCACCGCGACCGACAGCAACGCAGGATCAACGACCACGACCGTGACCTTGCGGGTCGTGCGGCCCCGTGCCATCACCGTCACGGTGACCAAGGGAAGGACACCTGTCGCGGGCGCGACGGTCCGGGCAAGGCGTGACGCCGGTGACCTGCCGGCCGTATCAGTCGACGATGTGACGTCGGGTAGCGGCCTGGTCTCCTTCCCGGCCATCACCGGCGGCCCGGTCCTGCTTGCCGTCGGTGGCGTGCCGGGCTATCCGGTGACAACCGTCTCAGCCAGCGTCACCGAACCATTTGCAACGACCGGAAACGCATGGCCCATCGCGATTGATCTGGATGCCCTCAACCCGAACACGATCACGACCACCCTGCGGGGACTTCCACGAAGTGTGACCACACCCGCAACCGGATCGGTCGACGATCTCGTCCACATTTCCATCGAACCCCAAGGAGGGTCACACCTGACTGATGTGCCAGTCGGTTCGGCTACCTCCGGTCTCATGCACACCTACGCGGATGACATCGCCACGATTGACCGCACCATCGTCGCACCGGGCCTGACGGTGGACGGGACTGGCAAGTTCGTCACCTCGACCGTCCGCGTACCCGCCGGGGCGAATGCCTGGACCGTGACCCCAAGTCTCACCGGCGCCGCCAGGACCGAGGCAACCCTGATCGGCACGACGAGTGCCACCGCCGTTTTCACTGCGACCGGGGGCGAAAACCTGCCCGTCACCCTTCGCTACCTTGCCAGCAACTTGCGGGTCAAGACCCTGACCGGAACGGTGCGTCGCGTTGACCAGACGACCGTTGCCGGGGCGACAATCATCATCTCGCAAGCCGGTGGTCTCTCCGTCCGGGCCATCACCGGACCAGACGGAACCTATGGCCCAGTCCTCATCGAAGGTGGCGACTACACCGTCGCTGCCATCGCCTCTCCCGGTGCAAACTGGATCCCTGACCGGGCCGGACGCGTCAGCTTCGCCACCGGTGACGATGCCCTCACGCCAGAGACCGACACCGTTGACCTGCGGGTCTCCCCCGCCGGAGGCGTCGTCCAGGCCCGACTTGAACGCGCGGTCAGCGGTGACACAAGCCTCATCACCGGGACGGCAATCCTTACCGGCGACGGACAAGTCATCACCGCCCGGGCAGGTGGGTCCGTCCTGATCGGTGCCGATGAGGCCACCGGCGCGAATGTGTCCATCGCCGCGCCTGCCGGGGTGTACGTCCTGACATTCATCCCCGACGACGGATCCCTCACTTCCCCGGAACCGATGACCATCCGGGTGGTTGATGGACGCACGTTGGTCCTGAGTTCAACGGAACTGCCACCCCTCACGCGGCAGATGGGGACGCTTGTTGGAAAAGTCCGCCTCACTGATGGCACCCCGCTGGCGGGACTGACCGTCCAGGCCCATCCGGACGGAGTCACCGCCGTGACGCCTGCCGTGACTGATGGCGATGGCCTCTACCGGCTTGCCGTCGCTTCAGGCACCTACGTCATCAGCGCGGTGATCCCACGGGGCGCCGCACTCCTGCCCCCAAATGGTGTCACCGCCTCGGTTGCACCGTCGGCAGTGGCAAATGCTCCCGACATCATCCTGACCGCCGCCACTGCCGTGATCGAGCGAACCCTGGTCAAGGCCGGTTCGGGAACGGCGACGATTGCCCTGAGTGACGCCGAAGCTGCGGGCATCTCCGGCACGGCCTACATCAAGGACGAGACCACCAATGTCGGCACCAGCATCTCATTCAATGGACCGAAGATTCGGGTAAGCGTGCCCCCCGGCAGCTACCGCCTCAGCATCGCGATCACTGCCGGCGGATTCCTGGCCCCTTCCCCTGAGACCGGGATCATCGCGACCGCAGGCGTGCCGGCGACGGGTGAACGCGTCGTCACTCCGAGCAACATTGTGGTCTCTGGCCAACTCGTCTCCAACCAGACCAATGCAAGCCCCGGCAGCAGTGTCGCCTTGCGGTCAATCGTGCGCGCCACGGGCATCACCGGTGCCGGGTCCGGAACCATCTACGTCACGGAAAGCAACGCCGCCGGCGCCTTCACCTTCAAGCTGGCACCGGGCACATGGCGTCTCTCCGCCTCACCGGACGCCGGACAGGGTTACGCCGTCAATGTTGACCGGCCCCATACCGATGTCGTGGTCACTGCGACCGGCACGGTGACACCTTCCCTCCCCGGCATCGACCTCCGTGAGGCAAACCGGGTCATCCAGGGCACGGCCGTCGTGGAGATCGATGGAACTGCAGTCCCACTCTCGGGTGTCAAGATACGCCTTGACATTGGTAACACGAACGGTGGTTACATGTCCGTCACTGCCGAGACGAACAGCCGTGGCCGGTTCAGTGCCTTGGTTGCCGAAGGAAGCGTGACGCTTACCGCCAATGGGGCGAACGCCAGTTTCGCCAATGCAACCGAGACGACGACCAGTGGACGCACGGCAGGTGACCCGGCGTGGGTGATTGATCCGGTCCCTACCGGCGTTACCGACAGTGACATGCCTCTCACGGTGTCATTCGTGAATGCCAGCACGGTCATCTCAGGCACCGTGGACCGCACCAGCACCGACCGCGTTGGTGGCGCAACCATCACCGCCACCTCAACAAGCGGACTGGTACGCACCACGACCAGTACCACGGGAAGCACGCCGGGATCGTTCACCATGAGGCTGTCCGATGGTGAGTGGACCATCGTGGCGAACGCCGATCTCACCCTCGCCTCCGGAAGCCGCGTGGCCGCCGCCAGTGTCCCGCAAGTGATCACCGTCACCGGATCCAACCAGACCGGCATCTCGCTTGCACTCGTTGCTTCGTCGACACCGATCGCACCCGCCGCCAGTGCACCGGGAGATCCCGAGACCGGCGCGCAGGTCCGTGCCGGTTTCGGCAGCGCCGAACTGCGTCTGGCCCCCGGTGCCGTCTCCGAGGCCGTCACGGTGACTGTCGAACCACTCGGGAACGCGCCAACCCTGCCCGGTTTCGTCCCGTTTGGTGACGCCTTCCGGATCGGGATTGTCACGTCGTCAGGGCAGCCAGTCGGTGCGCTTGCTGTCGACTCGACGGTCCTGATCACCTACCCAAGTGCAACCCTTGCCAGGTACAGGGCGCCATCGACCGCACCGGCGGGCCAGACAATTGCCCAACCCAGCGACATCCGTCCCGCGCGCTTCGACGCCATCACCAGCGCCTACACGCCGCTGACCAATGCCACGGCGTCCTCTCCGGATACCTCGACCGGCCAGTTCGCAATCTCGACCACGACCCTCGGAACCTTTGTCCTGACCACGCGTGAAGTCCTCGTCCTGGCACCTGTCCCACCGCCACCGCCAAGCAACGGTGACGGTGGTGGTGGCGGAAGTGGTGGGCCATCGGCGACCGTGAAGCCGGTGGTTATCGTGCCGACTGTCCTGGCAATCGCCCCGACGGCGGTGATCGGTCCACCTTCCCCAGACCTTCCTGCACCGTTCATCGCCGACTACGTGATCGTCACGGAACCATTCGTCCTGCCTCCATTCACGCCCTTCATGACATCGGGCCTGCGAATCCCGACAGACTTCAGTGAGGGCGGCCTCGAACCGGTGGTCATCTCGCCGGACCGCACCATACGTCTCCCCGATGGGCGCACCGAACTCCGCGCCACCGCCCAACCTGGCCCGGCCCCGATAGTAGTCCGTGTCAATGCCAAGGAGACCGCCGCCGTAACACTGACCGGTGGGCCGGTAACCCTCGCCTTCGCGGTTCCGAACCTCGTCGGCGAAGAGAACGCCGTCGTGGCGGTCCGCATCCCGGCCTCGGTCTTTGTGGCAATCAACCGTGTCGCTCCGGATGGCAGCCTGACAGTGATATTCGATCCCGCACCACCGACGGCAAATGACGTGGAACGGGGAAGCCTCGGTGGTGGCGGTGTCACACCTCTCGGGATGCCGTTCGACCTGCGCATGGAAGTCCGCGCCGCCGATGGCACCGGCATTCCGCTGAAGAACCTTGCCGATCCGAAGCCTGACAGTGACGCATCCCTGCCGACCGTGCAGGTTGCAATGCCCGTTCCCGGACGCTACCTCAACGGTGGGATGGGAACCTTTGCATACCTGCTTGGCCTGCATGACGGCACTCCTTCCGGAGGTTTCCTCGGGTACCTGCGTCCACCGGCAACGTTCGACGGACGGGCAGGCACCCAGACCATTGAACAACCCATCGACAGTTTCGGGGGTAGCCTGATCCTGCCGGTCGATCTCGTGCCGTCATACGTCGCCAACCATTCGGCGGATGCACACCTCTGGTCAGGTCCGACCGCCGATGCCATCGACTTCGGGCCGGTTGGTGAGCAATTCACCCTCCTGACCGTCGTTGCCCCGCAGGTCGGATTCCGGATCAACGTCTACAACCCAATCACCAAGAACTACGGATGGATTGATGTCGACGCCGTCGGGCCGGCGGATGCGCCTGCCACGGTGACCGTCCTCCCAACCCCGACCGTCATGCCGTCCGTGCCGACAATCACTGCGGTGCGTCCGACCCTCGTGCAGAACGTCGATGCCGAGGCCCACCTGTGGTCGAACCCGACAACCGCGGCGGTGGACTTCGGAATGGTCGGGCGCACTGGGGTCATTTACACGGTCATCGATCAGCAGATGCAACGGTACTTCGTGGTCAACGAGGAGACCGGAAACTACGCCTGGATTGATGTCAGTGCTGTCCGGCCATACGTACCGGTCTTGACTCCATCGCCGACCGTCACCCGTGTGCTGACCCCGACACCTGCCACAAAGCCGTCCACCTCGGCACCAAGTACCGCACGTACCCGGTCCGCCGACGTGC
>DDYL01000020.1 GCA_002347925.1 Chloroflexi bacterium UBA2235
CGGGTGGCAAGTCATCCGGGGACACGGGCGATGGAGCCGACCTGATGGTGGCGATCGATACGAGATCTGGAGCGACGATCCCTGTTGGTGGAGCCGCGCTCATGAGCGGACCCGCACTCGTGATCGGCGCTGCGCGTCGTCAGGACGAAACGATTCGGCGTGCACCCGGCGTGCGCTTCCCGGATGTAGCCGGTCGCCGTCAGGTTGTCGACGCCCCGCGACCGGGGCGGATCAGTGCATCGACCGCGGCGACGGCGGACGCACAGGATGTCGCACCCGATGACATCACCTCGCAACTTCCCGGGTTGCGTCGGCAGGAAGTCCTTCCAGCCAGATGGGGAGTGCCGGCCTACTTCGCCAATGCACCGTACGGGCCTCCGTACGAACTGATGCCCCGTACCGCTGAATGGACGCTGAGCGCCCAGACAGCTGCCGAATTCCGCGGTCCCGACCGTGCGGGACGAATGGCTCTCGCTGCGCATCCAAAGGGCAGTGAGACCCAGTCCAGCGGCTCATTCCTGAGCCTGCTCTATGGCCAGACCCCGACGCCGCAGTACGCTGGTCTCAGTTTCGACGCGTACATGTAGGGACGGCCAATCCGGTATCCGCTCGGAATGCATCCGAGCGTTTTCCTTGCAAAAACCGCGGTTCCATCCCTAAACACGGTTCCTCCCTTGGAAACGTGTTTTTCTCATTTAGTCCAAAAGCCCTCACCCCACGGTCTCGCGAGGTTCCGGCTGGCTACGCGGGTAGGACGACCAATTCGTCGGCTGCCCCCTCAGGCAACGTTTCCTCGCTCGCAGTCGTCAGGACGAGCTCGTCATCCCGGACAGAAACGTGAACGGTGCGGGTCCCGGCACGAGAATCCGAATAGAAGCCGTCTACCAAGCCATCCTCAATGTACTGCCGGATAAGCTGGCGGATCGGTCGGGCACCATCCCGAGCGGCGTAGCCACGCTTCGAGAGCCAATCGAGGACCGCATCGTCCCATGTAAGCACGATGGATCGTGCGGTTGCAGTCGCCGCGGTGCGTGCTAGCAGCATGCGCGAGATTGCGTGCAGGTTCTCCTCAGTCAGAGGCTCGAATACGACGGTCCCGTCAAGACGGTTCAGGAATTCCGGAAGCAGGCGTCGCTTGACCTCGCCCTCCACGATGCCCCGAATGTCCTTGGGCCCTGACGAGGGCCCGTCAACCGCGAAACCGAGTCTCCCGGTCTTCAACTGTTCGGACCCGTAATTTGCGGTCATGATGATGACCGTGTTGCGGAAGTTGACCTTGCGCCCTTGGCCGTCACTGAGGTGCCCACTGTCCAGGACTTGCAGGAGGGAAGTGAGAAGCCGCGGATGGGCCTTATCGACCTCGTCGAACAGCACGACCGAGTACGGCCGGCGCCGGACGCGTTCGGTTAGGTCCCCGGCCGCTTCATAGCCAACGTAGCCTGGAGGCGCTCCAATGAGCCGACTCACCGTGTGGTATTCACTGAACTCGCTCATGTCGAAACGAATCAACGCATCCTCGGTGTCAAACAGGTACGAGGCAAGTGAGCGGGCAACCTCAGTCTTGCCAACGCCTGACGGGCCGACGAACAGGAAGCTTCCAACTGGTCGGCTTGGATCTCCAAGTCGGGCGGCATTCCGCCGAAGGGCGCGTCCGAGTGCCTCAAGTGCAGGCGCCTGTCCGACAACCCGTTCACGCAGGCCCTGCTCAAGGTTCAGGAACCGGGACTGCTGGCTTTCGGTGAGATTCTGAACAGGTACGCCAGTCCAAGCGGCCACGACTTCGGCGATGTCGCGCTGGCTGATCGAACTTGCTTCGGCCTCGAGCCGTCCCCGCCACTCAAGGCGTATCTGCTCTGCCTCTGTTGAGAGCCGCTTCTCTTCCTCGCCAAGCAAGGTGGCACGATCGAACTCTCGCCATTCGATTGCAGCATCGCGTTCGATCTTTGCCTGATCACGAAGTCGCTGCACCTGCCGCAAGGCGTCAGGCGGTGTCAGGCGTCGGACCTTTACCCTGGCAAGAGCTTCGTCAATGAGGTCGATTGCCTTGTCGGGCATGGACCGCTCAGTGAGATACCGTGCACTCATCGTTGTCGCGGCATGGATCGCCCCGTCACCGATCGCAACACCATGGAACTGCTCATACGACGGGCGAAGCGCTTCCAGGATCCGGTTGGCATCTTCCACGGATGGCTCATCCACGGTGATCGCCTGGAAACGGCGGGCAAGCGCACCATCTGCCTCGATGTAGCGACGGTATTCCTTCCACGTTGTGGCACCGATGCAACGGATCTGCCCACGCGCCAAGGCCGGCTTCAACAGGCTTGCCGCGCCAAGTGCCCCGGACGCACCGCCGCCGGCGGTCATGAGCATGTGAAGTTCGTCGATGAAGACGATGATGTCGCCCGACTTGACGATCTCGGCGACGATAGCCTTGAGACGCTCCTCGAAGTCACCGCGAAATCGTGTGCCAGACACGATGCCAGGCAAGTCAAGTTGGATGAGGCGGAGGTTGCGCAAGGCGTCCGGGACATCGCGCGACACGATCGCGCGGGCCAAACCCTCAACAATCGCGGTCTTTCCGACCCCAGCCTCGCCAACCAAAACGGGGTTGTTCTTCTGCTTCCTGAGAAGGATCTGGGCGAGCCGTTCGAGTTGGACCTCACGTCCGATGAGCGGGTCGAATTTGCCAGACCGCGCCATCTGGGTCAGGTCACGTCCATATTGGCTCAATAGCGAGGACTTATCTTCCTCAGGCTTGCCCCCACCTCTCCGGCCCTGACTGTCGCGCGGACGTTCGCCTGCTCCTCCGGCGGGCGTACGCCCCGGAGCCGGGTTTGCCCGGGATTGCGGATCAACCGGTGACCGCGGGGGCGCGCTGTCCGTGAGACCGGCGGCGTGACGGCGAACTTGGTCGGCATCCACACCGAGCGCGAGAAGAACCTTCCCCGCGATTGATTCCGGGTCTCCAAGCAAGCCGAGCAGAAGGTGCTCGGTCCCAATGTATTCGGACCCAAGGCGTTCAGCTTCCTGACCGGCCAGAACAATGCATTCGCGCGAACTGTTGCCAAGCGTGATCGCGCGGGCGTCGGCAACCTTGCCAATTTGCAGGTAGGCAACGACTTCACGCACCACGATCTGCGGATCAATTCCCTGCCGCCTCAGCAGACGGGAAGCAACTGCCTCGGGCACCGCCGCGATGGCAAGAAGGATGTGTTCAGTGCGTATCTGGTCGTGTTGAAAAAACGCCGCTTCCTTCTTGGCGAGCGCCAAAATCTGGCGACTCATCTCTGAAAGTCGGCTTAGCCCATCCATGCCCACCGTGGTATCCGTCCGAGCCTCGCGTGTGGGGCCGGCCTGTGCCCGTTGGAAGCGTCGGACGCTTGCGTCCGCGTGCCAGTCACGTGCGCGGGTAGACAGCCGTCGTGAAGATCCGGATCATCTCCGGCCAACCCAACTATAACAGCGGCCTCCTCAGCGGTCGTGGTGACCCTACCCCCGGTTGTACGGACATTTACTGCAGCAAAGCCCAAAGTGGCTGATGTTGAGTCGTTGCCCGAGTGCGACGCTCGCCAGGATCTGCGGGTATCGTGATTGACAGAATGATTCCGCGCAATTCGCTAGAAGGTTGGATTAGCGGCAATGCCCGAGAGTGAACGCGAAGAACCGCATTCGACGCGGGATCCTCAGGCGGTGGAGGCTCGGCGGAGGTTTTCCGCCATGATCGCCCGTCCCGATGCCCGCATAGACGTTGCCGAGGCGTGCCTGTGGATTGCTGCCGAAGAACATCCAGGTCTGGACGTCGCGGCCTATCTCGCGCGCCTCGATGAACTCGCAACGCGGGTTCGGCGACGATTTGAACTTGCGAAGGCGCATCGCTCAAATGCGGACAGCGACGAACTCGCGCTCGAGGCACTACACACCGTCCTGTTCATTGACGAGGGTTTCCGTGGTGCGATTGGGGATGAATACCAGCAACCTCGAAGCAGCTTCATGGACGACGTTCTCGACCGTCGCCGCGGACTACCGATCCTTCTTTCGATCGTCTATTGCGCCGTCGCAACAAGGGCAGGCATGGATGCCGTGGGCATCGGACTGCCGGGCCACTTCATCGCGGAGTTCCGTGGCAACGGCATGCACGTCTTGGTTGATCCGTACAACCTGGGCAGGCGCCTGACCCATTCGGAATGTGAGGAACTCGTGAGGGTCACGACAGGGAGGAAGGCACCGCTTCTGTCCCACCACGTTCAGGCCCAGCCACCTCGGGCGATCATCTTCAGGGTGCTTTCGAACCTCAAGAACGCGTACATGCGCCAACGCGCCCATGCCAAGGCCTTGGACGTGGTTGAAAGGATCTTGAGGCTCTCACCGTCGGCCGAACAGGTTCGGGACCGTGGGCTTCTGCTGCGGCAAGTGCCCATGCCACGCGCGGTAAACCTCACCGCAGCGTGGCTGGACCTGTCACTGTATGCACGCGTGATGCCCGAGGCACCTGACGCAAGCCGCGTGACCGAAATCGCAGACGGCATCTGGAAGCAGCTGGGCAGGATGAATTAGCCCGGACGATCACGAAACCTTGGCCCCGTTTACCCAACTCTTCCCGGATCCCCAGTATCGGGTCGGCAACGACGATGGAGGCTGAGGTGGCCGGCCTCCGACCCGGCAACTTAGGTTCTAGTCGTTCCTAACGTCGGGCAGCGTACACCTGCTTCATTGCGTCAAGGGTCGTTGGCACGTAGTCGTCGTTGTGTCCGGCAGACCCGAAGGCGATCATGCGTTCCTTGACGACTGCAGTGATGGCATCACGCACCGGCCCGAGGTAGTCCCGCGGGTCGAATACGGTTGGGGAATCGTGGAAGATCCGTCGGATTGTCGCAGTCGCGGCAAGGCGGGTGTCAGTGTCCACATTGATCTTGCGGACACCGTGACGGATGCCCTCCTGGATTGCTTCAACCGGGACCCCGCGGGCGTTGGGCATCTGGCCCCCGTATCGATTGATCGCATCGATCAGTTCGGCAGGCACGCTCGAAGATCCATGCATCACAATCCGGACATCCGGCACCAAGGCGTGGATCTTCTCCACAAGATCGATCGCGAGGGTCGGCGTATCCTTGAACTTGTATGCGCCATGCGATGTCCCGATCGCAACGGCCAATGCGTCCACACCGGTGCGCTCAACGAAGATCGCCGCCTCTTCCGGGTCGGTGAGGATCACGCGGCTGGCCTGTACGTGTTCCTCGATACCCCCGAGGGTGCCAAGCTCGCCTTCCACGGTGACGCCGTGGGGATGCGCCATCTCTACGGCACGCCGAGTGATGTCTACGTTGCTTTCAAAACTGCGGGGGGTCTTCCCATCTGGTTCAAGCGAACCGTCCAGCATGACCGATGTGAACCCGAGGTCGATGGCCGTCCGGATCACGTCCAAGTCGTTCCCATGGTCGAGATGCAGGGCGATTTTGAGGTTTGGGTTCTCCTCAACGGCCGCTTCCATCAACTTCTTGAGGTAGATCAGGTTGGTGTACCGCAGGGCACCTTTGGAGGCCTGGATGATGACCGGGGAATTGGTCTCACGCGCTGCGCGCACNNCGCCGCGCTCGGCCTCGTCAAGGATCTGCTTCATTGGTACGAGTGACATTGCAGGTCTCTCCGATCTCATTCCGCCCACGAAGGGCAGGCAATTGACGGCGGATTTGCCGCCCGGTTCAGTGTGCGTGATGCCGGACTGTTCCAGAAAGAGCTGAGAAACCGGTCTCCGACATTGACCAAGTCAGGGTGCAGGGCGAACCAGGAGTGGGTCGCGGTTTGGACTTCACGAATGTCGCGGTGCCAAGGCGAGGCGTGTTGGACCCGTTCCAACATAGGCGACCGGAACGCCACACTGGTCCTGGACCGCATCCGCGTACGTCCGGGCCGCGGCAGGAAGTTCGGACCACACCCGCACGTCACGGGTACCACCTGTCCATCCGGGAAAGAGTTCATAGATCGGGCTCAGATGGCCAACGGTCCGGGTGTTGCTCGGTACGTAGTCGATCGCCTCGCCGCCCTGATCGTAAGAGGTCGCGATTTTCACTTCATCGAACCCCTCGAGAGCGTCGACCTTGGTCAGCGCAATGCCAGTGCAGCCGTTGATCTGGGCAGCTTGCCGAGTGGCAACTGCGTCGAACCACCCGCAGCGACGCGGACGACCGGTGGTCACACCGTATTCGTGCTCGGTTTCCGAACCACCCGCCTCACGGAACCTCATCGCCTCGGCGCCGTGTACTTCAGTCACAAAGGGACCGGATCCGACTGACGTCGAGAAAGCCTTGGCAACGCCGATTACCTCGCGAATGGCGGTCACTGGAACCCC
>DDYL01000223.1:0-1701 GCA_002347925.1 Chloroflexi bacterium UBA2235
GCAACCCGGGCCACAGAAGGCAGATGGCAATGAAGATGACCGTTTCGGCACCTTCAATGAGACCCGATGGCATGATGAGTGCAGTCTTCCGCGTATCCCCCGCCCGCTCAGGCATCGTGTAGTTCGACCGCTTCTCCATAAGCGCGGAGAGCGCCAGCCACGACACCGCGTTCACGTAGAACGAACCCAGCAACAGGCCCAAGGGCACCGCTAACCCATCCGGGGCAGGCGATCCAATCACCAGGCCGACAGGCACTGCCGCGTAGACGATGAAGTCAGCCAACAAATCGAAGTAGCCTCCTCGGTCCGAAGNNAAGTCTGCCAACAAATCAAAGTAGCCGCCTCGGTCCGAAGTCGTCCCCTGTTGGCGAGCAACCGCGCCATCAAGCCCGTCGATCAGGCGGTTCGCGAGCCAGAGACCGAGGGCCAGGTTCTGGTTGCCCGCGGCTGCCGACCCTGCGCTTCCGATGCCCACGACCAAGCCGATTGCTGTCAAAGTCGTTGGGGAGACCGACCCGAGGGCGCGCGCGAGGGGCGCCAAGGCTGCGTCCCGAACCCCCCTGAGTGATCCGTCAAACATCGACCGAACACCCCACCCGATTTCCCATTCCGCGGTGCCCCAGTCCGTCAGCGGGCACACCCATCATTCGGGCCCTGCCGCAATCAGGTGCACAGCGGCGCGTCCGTCCTCGCCCCTGCCGATGATCACAGACCTGTAACCAGCGGGAACTCGCGCTGGACCGTCGATGGCATAGAGGCGCCTGCGGGATGCCGGGTCGGCGAGTTCGGAAACCCAATCGACGTTTCGGCGGACGACCGGCGGAATTAGGAAACGGCGCTCAGTCAGGTCGAGAACCCCAACCGAGGCGACGTTTGCTTGTCGATAGGACCCGTCGACGGCTGGAGTCAAAACCACTTCATCCATGGACCCGTCGTGCACCTTATGCCACGCCTGTAGGAACGCCTCGATTGTTCCCCCCTCCCATGCCCGCGCAGATTCCTGTCGGTCGTGTACGAATGTCGCGAGGGCCCACGTTGCCATGCCGACCCCAGCGATTATGACTAGGTCGGCGGTGAGTTTTCGGCGGCGCGCAAAGTGGAGAACACGGACAAGGCCAGACGCCTCCAGCATGATGAAAGCAGGAACCATTGCGATCGCACTCGAGGAATCCCCACGCGCTAGGTTCAGCACAGCAGGGATGGGAGCCAAGAGGAGCCATCCAGTGGTAAGGGCCCAACCCGGGCGCCGCCATTTTCCCGAAACAAGGAGCATCCATACGCCCGTGGCAAGCAGCGGAACTTCGATCAAGCCTGATTGTCCACCTTCTCCCGCATGACGACGCCGGTTGTGATCACCGCGGGTAAAGAGGAAGGTCGGATCGAACACGCTTGCGTACGCATCAATGGCGACGCGGGCCGAGACCGATGCCGGTGACTGCAACGACTCGGTGAACCCGGCGAGCCAATCAAATGGTGTCGGAGGTAAGGCGAAGCCAACTCGCCTGGAGACAGTAGCGTCGACGATGACCTCGCGGGCATTCCGCGCCGGATCGGGATCGATGGCAACGATCCCGTGTATTGACCACGAGAACGCCGAAGCTGACGTAGACGCCAACACTAGGCAGACGACGATCCACCGGGACCCTGCGACCGCGGTCGGTTGCGTGCGGGCGCCCCGCCGCCATCGCACCATCGAAGCCA
>DDYL01000223.1:1826-3309 GCA_002347925.1 Chloroflexi bacterium UBA2235
AGCCCGAGCGACGCGCCGTCACCCGTGCGGCTGATCTGCAGATGCCACGTGGAGATTGCGAGAAGACCGCCTGCGCCAATGCCGGACACACGTGATCCGGTCAGTCTCGACGCAAGCACGCCCAACGGTGCAACTGTCAGCGCTCCCGCAAGTGCCGCGGGCAGGCGCACCGCGAGCGTCGAGGGTCCAATGATCGCGGTAAACGGAACTGTAGCCAGCGTAAAAAGCGGCAAACCGTAGCCGTCGATGCGCGGCGAAGATAATCCAAGGAACGTGCCGTACTCGTCGTTTCCGGTCAGTCCTATGAGCCACGCGTTGAACGCGACTTTCGCCTCCGCGCCGTCCATGCCGGCCGGCACTGACCCAAGATATGCCGTCCTCAACACAAATGCGATCACGGTGGCGATGAAGAGTGACGTCGCAAACGCCCGCTCACGCGAGCGTTCCAAGAGGTCCGTCCTTACGCGTGCGCCGTCAACCAGGATCACCGCAACACGATACCGGGCTGTTTGCGCGGCCCGGAGGATTGGGACGGAGAATGCGATACGGCACCTGCCATTCGATTGGCCGCGGTGCCGACTGCGATACTTCCGCGGGATTGCCGACTTGGTGCGGTTACGTGCCGAGTTTCGGGAGGAGTTGATAATGAGCGCGGTCGTCGTGGTGGGTCTCGGGTGGGGAGACGAAGGCAAAGGCAAGATCGTCGATGCCATCGCCGCCGAGAGAGGGGCACGGCTTGTCCTGCGTTTCAACGGTGGCCCCAACGCCGGCCATACGGTTGTGCCGGGCATCGATCTCAAGTCACTGCCCGCGGGAACGGCACCGCCGTCGTGGCATGACCGCGTGTTCCGGCTCCATCAGGTGCCTTCCGGCATTTTCACACCCGGATGCATTTCGATATGCGGGCCCGGCACGGTCATTGATCCGGACGGATTTCTTGCAGAACTTGCCGAAGTCCAGGAGCTCGGCGGAGATATCTCGACCATCCTGCTCTCGGACAGGGCGCACGTCGTCCTTCAGTCGCATCGCGACCGTGACCGGCTACTTGAGGCCGCGCGTCATGCCACAAGCCCGTCACTCGAACAAGGCACGACCAAGCGTGGCGTCGGTCCGTGCTATGAGGACCGCGCGGCGCACATCGGACTTCGCCTCGGAGATCTGCTGGATGGCGCGTACCTTGACGAATACCTGCCTTTCTTCGCCGCTGAACAGTCCCGGCGTCTCGGCGCGTATGGAGGGTCACCGGTAGATGCCCGTGCCCTGCGGGACCAGTGCGATCGCTGGGCCGACGCCCTCCGCCCACGGATCGTGGATTCATTTCTCCTGGTGCGTGATGCCCTTGCACGGAATGACACGATCATTTTGGAAGGACAACTCGGGGTGGGTCGCGATGTGGATTGGGGTATCTACCCCTATGTCACATCGTCGGGAACGACCGCTGGTTCGGCTGCCGCTGGCACTGGGGTTCCAGTGACCGCCATTC
>DDYL01000195.1:0-991 GCA_002347925.1 Chloroflexi bacterium UBA2235
AAACAGGAACGTAAGGATCGGGAATGGCGAGCCAACGGAACGGTCGACTGCAATACCGTTGCTCATTCTGCGGCAAGACCCAGGAGCAGGTTCGCCGCCTCATTGCCGGACCCGGTGGTGTCTATATTTGTGATGAGTGTATTGAACTCTGTCGCGAAATCATCGAGGAAGAATCAGCCCATCCGGAGGCAAAGGCGGGAGCTCCGGCGTCAAGGGTTCCCACTCCCAAGCGGATATATGAGCTCCTCAACCAATATGTGATCGGGCAGGACCGGGCCAAAAAGGTCCTCTCGGTAGCCGTTTACAACCACTACAAGCGCATTGGCGCGAACGTGCAACTTGACGATGTTGAGTTGCAGAAGAGCAACATCCTGCTTGTTGGACCCACCGGGTCTGGCAAGACGTTGATGGCCCAGACACTTGCGCGCATCCTTGACGTTCCGTTCTGCATTGCCGACGCGACCGCCCTAACGGAAGCCGGCTACGTCGGCGAAGACGTTGAAAACATCCTGCTCAGGCTTATCCAGGCGGCCGACTTCGATGTCGCGCGTGCCGAGCGAGGGATTGTCTACATCGACGAAATCGATAAGATTGCCCGCAAGTCAGACAATCCTTCGATCACCCGAGATGTATCAGGCGAGGGTGTCCAACAGGCGCTTCTCAAGATCATCGAAGGAACGGTGGCGAATGTTCCTCCCCAAGGGGGACGGAAGCACCCTCATCAGGACTTCATCCAGATAAACACCCAGAATATACTGTTCATCTGCGGTGGAGCATTTGAAGGCTTGGAACGGATAATCGGGTCACGGGTCGGCTCGTCTCGAGCGATTGGTTTCAGGTCCTCCCGAGCCGAAAATGCTGATACCGGCGACGGATCACTGTTCCGTCACATCATGACTGATGACCTCCTGAAGTTCGGGTTGATCCCAGAATTCGTCGGTCGGCTGCCTGTGTCCGTCTCTCTCAAGTCACTCGAACATGCTGACTTGAT
>DDYL01000195.1:1086-5812 GCA_002347925.1 Chloroflexi bacterium UBA2235
ATCGAGGAAGTGCTACTTGACGTGATGTACGAGGTGCCCTCACGGGGAGACATCAAGCGCATTACCGTCACAGCAGACACAATTGCTGGAACTCAGGAGCCTGAGTTGGAGTTCCGTGCGGAAGTCCCCCCCGTATTTACCGAAAAATCAGCTTGACATCGTTGACGAGCACAGGCCCCGTGCCTAACAGTCGCCTGTGCCCATCCGAGCACGAGTCAAATTGAACCGGCACCTTCAGGGCACAGCGAGCATTCGGTCTAGTGCGATCCTTGCCCATTGGGCAACCGTCTCATCGACTTGAACCCGATTCACCACAGTGCCTTCGACAAGGTTGTCGAGCGCCCAAGCGAGATAGGCTGGGTGGACGCGGTACATCGTGCTGCACGGGCACACCACTGGGTCAAGACAGACAACCCGCTTGCCTGGCAGTTCGGTTTGTAGTCGGTTCACAAGATGAATTTCGGTGCCGACAGCCCAGGATGTCCCATCCGGCGCCTCAGTAACCACCTTGATGATGTATTCCGTCGAGCCGACGTAATCAGCGAGATCTACGACCTCCCGAGGACATTCGGGATGAACAATGATCTTGACGTCGGGGTCGGATGCCCTAGCGGAACCAATCTGTTCGGGACGGAAACGGCCATGCACCGAGCAGTGGCCTCGCCAAAGGATGACCCTTGAGCGCTCAAGAGCCCCAAGTGTTTGGCCACCGAGGTACGCGCCTGGCGTCCACAAAGCCATTTCTTCCATGGGGATACCCATAGCAAGGGCAGTATTCCGGCCAAGATGCTGGTCAGGGAAAAAGAGCACTCGACGACCACGCTCAAAAGCCCAGTTCAGCACCGAACGGGCGTTGGAGCTCGTGCACACAATCCCACCGTGGTGGCCGCAGAATGCCTTGAGGGCAGCGGCCGAGTTCATGTACGTCACGGGAATAATTCCGTGGTCGTCGCCAAGTTCCGACGTGAGTTGGTCCCAACACGCCAACACGTCATCCGTTGACGCCATGTCTGCCATAGAACAACCCGCTGACAGGTTAGGCAAGATCACTTGCTGGTTCGCACCCGAGAGAATGTCGGCACTCTCGGCCATGAAATGGACGCCGCAGAACACCAGATGTGACGCCGTAGGCCTCGCCGCGGCCAGCTGGGACAACTTGAAACTGTCACCCCGTGCGTCGGCAAACTTGATGATTTCATCGCGTTGGTAGTGATGCCCGAGTATGAACAGGCGATCACCCAGGGTAGCCTTGGCCGAGTAGATGCGTGCGTCAAGTTCTTCCGGAGACATGTGGATGTATTCAGGCGGAAGTGGCGTCTGCACCGTTGAAATTGCCTGACCCGCTGCTCTCAGACGCTCGGTGAACAGGTCGGCATAGCTGTATTCATATCCGCACGCTTCGTCGCCGGCGGGGACAATAGAACTTGACCCCTGCATCTGTGGGCCGGCATCGAGCACCTCTGTTGGGATGGCGACGGTGACGGGGTCCGCTGTCATTCGGGTAGGCGTCCTTTGCAAAAACCGACGTTGCTTGTGAAACTTTTCACAAGGTGGTGTATCCTATATGTTATCAGTCGCCCGGTCCCGATGTATCAATGCCGGACGCCCGAATGACCGAACCAAGCCAATTGCGGTATCGTGCGCACACGCGGTTGCCCCGAGACCGGGAAATACATCAGTAGAGAAGACACCAGATGTCTGACTTGAAGCAGGAATACCGCGAGGTGATGAGCCGGTGGGCCACTGGTGTGACTGTCGTTGGCGCAGCACACGACGGCCGATTTGTGGGCCTCGTTGCGAGTTCTTTAACGTCAGTTTCGGCAGACCCGCCAACTATCCTGGTCTGCGTGGATCAGCGGTCAAAGTCACTCGGTGCCATTGAGGCCTCCGGAGCTTTCAGCGTAAACGTCCTCACGCTGGATCAGCAACGCGCCTTCAGGGTCTTTGCTGGCATGGAGGGCACGATAGAGGACAAGTTCACCGCCTCGGGCGAGCATGTTGAACCCGGCAAAACAGGGTCGCCAATACTGAAAAGCAGCCTCGCATGGCTTGATTGCCGTGTGGTGGCGAAGCACCCGGGCGGGACAACCCACGTCATCCTGATCGGAGAAGTCGTGGAGTGTGGCACCGAGCAAGCGTCCTCTCCGCACCCACTCATTTATTTTTACCGCGCGACGCATCGCCTCGCCACAGAATGACCGACAACGCCTAGTTGGTTCGCTAGCCAATCGTTGCCAACCGGCGCAGGACCGCCAAGTTCTCAGCGTCCGGGCCTTCGCCATTCATTCCCGGTACTTCCATGATCCAGGGAATGTCTCTGAGCCGGGGATGGGCAAGCATGCGCGCAAAAGCATCCTCGCCAATCTCCCCCATTCCAATGTTCTCGTGGCGGTCCTTCTGGGACCCTAGCGGAACCTTGGAATCGTTGGCGTGTATTGCGACGATCCTAGTCGTTGGCAGGTGGAGATCGAGATCGGCAATCGTCGCGGCGAGCCCATCCTCGGACGCGAGGTCGTACCCGCTGCCAAACAGGTGAGCGGTGTCGAGACATACGGCGAGTGAGGCGTGGTTACCGGCCTGAGCAATGATCGCGGAAAGTTCAGCGAACGTCCGGCCGATCGTCTTGCCTGCACCGGCGCAGGTCTCAAGTGCAATGAGGGGCCGATTTTCCAGTGCTTCCGTCCGACCCAACACGACCCGCAATGCCAGCGCGCACCGAGAGACAGCCTCATCCACGCCAAGGGTCACGCCGGACCCAGGATGGATAACCACGGCCGTCGCTCCGATGAGTGCCCCGACTTCTAGATGGTCGACGAGCGCATTAATGGATTTCTCGTGAAGGGTGTCATCTGGGGAAGCAAAGTTCATCAGGTAAATGCCGTGAGTTACGACTGGAGCCAGATCGAGATCGATGCACCCCTGCCGAAATTTCGTGATGACCGCATCTTTCGGTCGACTTGCGCGCCAGGAAGTCGGATTATGTGACCACACTTGGATTGGGCCCCCGGGGGTTCCGTCGACCCCAAGTCCAACACGGCGAGCACTGTCAATTGCACCGCTTATGCCGCCGTTCAGGTGCGCGCCGAGGCGCGGTTCGCCGCCGATAGTTGCCTGCATTGCGTACACTCACTCCGTGCTCGGGGTAGGTTTGATCCCCCGGGCCCACCAGTATTGAACGAGTGAGCTAGGGAGACGGGCCATGCCAAGTGGCGGAAGTGAACCGTTTGTTCGTGTAGATGTTGCTCGCGCGAAGGAACTGATCGCCGAGGGCGTGCACATCATCGACGTCCGTGAGGCACGTGAAATCGCCCAGGATGGCAAGATCTCCGGATCCCGCCTTGTGCCATTGAACACCTTCCTCGCGAATCCGACAAGCCACCTTGAGGGCGACAACATCCTCTTCTATTGCAAGGCAGGCGTCAGAAGCGCGATTGCGTGCGAAATGGCTGCTGCGATCGGAATGAAGACCCTCTACAACCTTGAGGGCGGCGTTGACGTGTGGCGCAAGGCTGGCAACCACGTCGACTACGCCTAACTCAAGTTGGGTACTAGATCAACAACCGGGCCGTGGCGCGTGACCGGGCTCATGGCCCAGAAAATTCTCTGATGTCTTCGCAACCGACTTTTCTGCGGATATCAGTCGTTGGCTTGGGACTAATTGGCGCATCGGCGGCGGCGGCTTGGAGACAGGCTGGCCACTTGGTGACCGGGTGGGGGCCACGCCTCGTGACCCGTGACACTGCTCTCGCCAGAGGCGTCGTCGATGCGGCGCCCGAATCCCTTGCCGAGACTGTTGCCAATTCCGACGTTGTCGTCCTAGCAGCACCGGTTCTTGCCATACGTCAACTGCTCACTGATATCGCTCCCCACTTGGCGGCGGGAACAGTGGTCACAGACGTCGCGTCCACCAAAGCTTCAGTTGAGGAGTGGGCGCTTGGCGTCCTGCCCGCAAACGTGGAGTGGGTCGGTGGTCACCCCATGGCCGGACGCGAAACGGCCGGCATCGACCACGCCGATCCCACACTGTTCAACAACCGCGTCTGGGTCGTGGTTCCGTCAAGCAATGCCAGTGACGTCTCCGTTGGTCGCGTCGTTCGCCTGGCCACTGATGCCGGCTCGAAGGTCATTACGATGACCGCAGCAGATCACGACGTAGCGGTCGCCCAAGTAAGTCATGTGCCGTTCATGATCTCAACCGCGCTCTCCGACGCAGTCATTGGAAACCGCAGGTTTGGCGAGTGGGCTCCAGTCGCGGCAACAGGCTTGCGCGACATCACGAGACTTGCAAGCGGCGACGCAACAATGCATAGGGATATCTGCGTTACGAACCGGGATAACATCGCGAAAGGGCTTGAAGACGTATCAGCTGTTCTCGCCGATCTTGCGAGACAGGTCCGTGAGTTGCCGAACCCGGCTTCGGCTATCGGGTCCGAAGAGCTCGAAGTCCTGGATCAAACGTTCCGGCGAATCAAGTACGACCGGGATGGTTGGCTGCCCAACGCAAAGTAGTCAACCATAAGGTTGCGAAAGCAACTCGCCTCATCTCGAATGACCGGCTATTGAGATCTGAACGAGGGACCGACACGATCTTTTCTTGGGATCATTCGTATGGCAATTCCGTTCCAGCTTGGACGACATGAGTACGCAACGAACGATTCCTCGGAGCGCCGCTCCTCAACCTAGGCAAGCAGCACGGAGACGGGGCGTAGGCAGCGGTTCCCCGACG
>DDYL01000094.1 GCA_002347925.1 Chloroflexi bacterium UBA2235
CTTTCAAACTTTTTCGTCAGGTTGTTGCAGTCTGCAACGACCTGACGAAAAAGTTTGAAAGAGTATTCCGGGGAACCATCACCGACGCGATTGCCGATGCACAGTCCCATCCGCCTCGAGGGGAATACACCTTGGTCGTTGCAGGACATGTCGAAGGTGCCGACAATCCAGGTCCGTTTTCCGAACCCGACAGCGTTACGAGAATCGACGCTCTGAGGAAAAGGTTTGATGAACTGGCTTCCGGCGAGGGAGGGACTCGTGGTGCGCTTCGGACCCTTGTCGCCGAGTCAGGATTGTCTCGGAAACTGCTGTACCGAGAATTCATCACGCGCGCTTGACCGGTCGTCCAGACGCACATGAAGTGCGACACCGGTTAGTCGCTGGCAAACTTGGAAAAGGCGACGAGGGAGACAGAAGAATGTCGTCCCTCGCCTCAACACGGCAGAACTTGTCAGGCGATTGCGCGAGGACGGCTCCCCCGACGACGTCCTCGCGGACGACCGTCCGGCGCGCTATCAGACGCTTCGACAGCGTCTACGCTTGGTGAGGGTTCCGGCACCAATTCAATGGTTGGAACCTCGACGACCTCGGCAACAGGTTCGCCGTCACCATCACCCGGCGACCCAGCGCCTCGGACAGGGCGCCCGCCCCGTCGACGCCTTGGACGTGGGGTCCCCACCGGTGTCGGCGTCAGGTCGGTACCGTCGCCGTCTACCTCTACTTCCTCGGCCGACGACGCAACGGGCTCTGCGACTTCGGAATCCTTCACCGGAACAATCTCGACCGCCCCGGCAGCGTGGTTCTCGGGCTTTCCCTCCGGTAGTGGTGCATCCGTCGCAGGCACCGCGTCGACAGGGGCCGAGGTGGCTGTAAATGGAATTGCTTCGGTTGCCATGGGCGGAGCGACAAAGCGGCGCAGCCTCTCACCTGGAAGTTGGACCCGTGGGGCGGATGGCATGGTGGCCGCAGGCGTGACTGTTCGTGGTTCCTCAACTGCGGGCTGAAGTTCGGTTGGAGTGATTGCTACATCGCTAGTCAGTGCGTCCGAAACGTCGACGGGACTAATCGGGTCGTCTGCTATGGACGGTGTGATCAAGACCGGCTGGGGCCTGCCCGCAAGTGGTGAAAGACCGTCATTTGCCCGGGTCCGGAAGGGACGAGGGGCAATCATGGGTGCGACGATTGGTCGTGCTATCGGACTAGAAACCTGCGGGCGGGTTGTGTCCGATGAGCGCGACCCACGGCTGGCCGAGGGGGCCGCCGGTTGTGGAGCGACTGTCAGTGCTTCAGGGGCCGGCGGCCCGGCCAGTTCCTGTGACTCGTTCGTATCCGAAGCATCTGACCCGACAAGCGCCAACGTTTCTGCGCCTCGGCGACGTCGGCCACCACGGCGCCGGCGACGGGATGCCGCACTTGAGTCGTCGTCCAGTAAGTTCTGCGAGGAGAGAACCGAGCTACTTGCCGTCGATTGGGTCGGCATTGCGGGCGTGTTGACGACGATAGTCGGCGGCGCGATGCGCGACATAACCTGAGAGGACGGACTCATGCCCGAAAGCCCTTCGCCGGGACGGCGGAAGCCACGCGCAATGCGCAATGGAGGCACGGTGACGGGCCGCGAGATGGCGAGAGGCTGGGGTGCCTCGCCCTCAAGGAGCTGGCGGTATGTCACGAACTCATCCGCGAGATCGCTCAAGGCGCTGGCTGTCCTGTCTGAGCCGACGACGCCGGCAAAGACGCCCCGCTTTTGGGCAAGACGCACAACTGGAATGAGGTCCTTGTCAGACGTCGCCATGATAAGCCTGGTTATGGATGGCATCAGCATCAGGAATTCGGCGACGTCGACTGCCATTGCAGTGTCGGCCAGGCTCTTGGCCCCGCCCGCACCATTCCGTGCCACGAGAGAACCACCTAGCGGGAGAACGGGGGCGTAGACCGCCTCCACACCAGCGTTATAGATGGCCAGCCGTTCGGTTGGGTCGCGCCATTCTCCGTAAGCGCGCGAAACTATCAGGGTGCCGGCTCTTCGCGCCCATCGAAGGATCGGCCCGAGGTCAGGGGGACGGTCTGGCATTTCCTGCCGGAGTCCGATGGCAAAGTTGTCCCAATCGATGAAGAGCGCAACCGGCCCAGGGGCTGGGGCGGGGCGTCGGGAGGTACGGTCAGTAGCCACGGTGTACGGGGTGTCCTTTCATGCGGGCACCGGTCGTGGCGCGTCTTGGCGAAACCTTGCGTCCTTTGAGGGAAGCCGGCAGCAGCCGGTGCGATTCCTGGAAAGAATTGATCCAGATCCGGCGCGCGTCGACTTTGGTCGACGTCGGCGCACGAAGATTGGATCTTGCGTGTTGAAGCAGTGCGCAGTGCCTGCACACTATCGGGGCGGGCTAACTTGCCAATCTCTTTGATATCGGGAGAGTGGTGCCACGTCCTCGTCGCGATTGTGATGTCCTGACAGGTAACGCAGCCCATTTGGGGCGCAGGGTTTCCGCCTCTCGCACCACTCCCGGCTTGTCTGGGAATTGCGTCGTGGCGTCGTCGGGTTGACGGCATCATGCCGATTTCCGGCGCCAAGCGAGTCGCATCAGCGTGAGACCATGTCTCGCGCCGATCCTCCATCCAAACGGGGGTGGAGTGGCGTCAGTCTTCCGATTCACTTGCGGATACTGACTTTGGCCGGATGCTTGCCGTTTCCGGATCGCACCACGGATGTGAAGGTACGGTTCGAGTATATCTGCTCGTTGGTTTGCTCGTTCAGCAACCGTCCGGGGTTCTGTTCATTGGCTCGGGCGCGTCGCAGGCCCACCACGTCCCGGGCGCCCGATGGGGCAGATAGGTGTCGCAAGGTTGTTGGAACTCATTGATACTCATGTGCATCTCGCGGATGTTCGGTTTGCCGCCGATTTGCCGGAGGTTTTGTTCCGGGCACGTCACGCCGGTGTCGTTCAGTTTGTCTGCGTCGGTTATGACATTGAGTCGAGTGCTGAAGCCATAAAGCTCTCGTCGACATTCCCGGACATCGTCGCTGCTGTCGGGATTCATCCGAACCGCTCAGGCGATGCCCTTCCTGGCACCCTCCGCGAACTCGATCTTCTCAGTCAGTCTCATGCAGTGGTCGCCATTGGCGAGTGTGGTTTGGACTATTACCGCAATACAGAACCTCCCGATGTCCAGACGGAAGCGTTCATAGCCCAATTGCGGATCGCCGAAGCCCGCGGTCTTCCGGTCATCGTTCACAGTCGTGACGCAATGGAGCAGACCCTTGATCTCATAGAGAAGTTCAATCCCGGGCGTCGCGGTGTTCTCCATTGTTTCGACGGCACGGTCGCAGATGTCTCACGTGCTGTTTCGCTTGGGTTCTGGATTTCGGCTGCGGGTCAGGTGACCTACCGTCGAGACCGGACCCTCGCAGAGGCTCTGGCGTCAGTTCCTGCAGACCGCTTGGTGATTGAGACAGATTGCCCGTACCTGAGTCCTGCAGGGCATCGTGGCGAACGGAATGAACCGTCGCGCGTACGGCTGGTCGCAGATGCGGTGGCAGCAATTCGTGGGTGTTCAGTTGAACAGTTGGCCGCGCAGACCACCGCAAACGCCCGGCGACTCTTCGGGAAGGCGTGACCACACGGTGCAATTCCGTGGTGAATGACGGCAATCGACCAGCTCGGCGGACGGCCTACCGGATCACTGACATAATTCCCAATCAGCTCTTCCGACGGACTGAGACCGATGGTCATCGAGGGTCAATGGGTTGACCGTACGGATTTGTGCTTTTCTTGACGGTCACCTGTTGACGCGTCGTGGGGTTCGGCGAGTACGGTTCGGATGTGGCAACGATGAGTGAATTGCGCGATACGCCGGGTTCGACGATGACCTTTGCACCACGTCCAACTGGGTCTCCAACGACTTTTGCAGGGGAACGCATCAGTTACCAGCGCTTGATCGAAACTGAGTTGGCCGCCCTCGAATTGGCGGTTCGCGGCATTGCGGATGTTCCGAACGCAGTGCTTGCCCGAACACTGTCGATAGTTCTGGGAGCTGGCGGCAAGCGCCTACGCCCTGCCCTCGTCCTTCTGGCGAGCCACGGAAACCCCCATGCGAGCCTCGAGCGACGCATTGCACTGGCGACGGCTGCTGAACTCCTTCACACCGCCACGCTCGTGCACGATGACGTGATCGACTTGGCTGCCTCCCGACGAGGTAGCCAGACCGTCAACCATGTATTTGGAAACACACTTGCAGTCCTGACTGGGGATTACCTCTTCGGGAAGTCGGGGGAGCTCGTTGCTGGCCTCGGCAGTCCCCCTATCATGAGCGTCTTCTCCTGGGCGGTGATGGAACTTGTCAAGGGTGAGATGCTTCGCCCGCAATTGACAGATGACCTCGCCGAGACCGAGCGTGAGTACGTGGCGAAAATCCGTGGAAAGACGGCCGTGCTGCTTGCGATGGCTTGCGAGACAGGTTCGATGCTCGATGCGGACGACCCTCAGGCTCGGTCATCAATGCATGCGTACGGAATGAGCCTGGGAATGGCGTTTCAGATCATCGATGACGTGCTCGACTTCACGGCGACGGAGGCAGAACTTGGAAAGCCCGTCGGAAACGATCTGAGGCAAGGGACAGTGACGCTCCCTTCGATCCTTTACATGCGTGAGCACCCAGACGATTCGTCCGTTCGACGTGTCCTCAATGGCGGCGCTTCAGACTCCGAGACTGAACATGCCGTAGACGCGGTGCGGCACTCCAAAGCGATTGAAAGTTCCCGGCAGTGTGCGGCGAGGTATGTTGCTGAGGCTGTCGGACACTTGTCGACGATGCCCAATACCCCCGCACGGCGCGCGCTCGAAGCTTTGGCGGAATTTGTTGTCATTCGGCACGACTGAACGACGCCGATCGCCATTCGCGCGGTGGGTCCAAACCCAACCTGCTCCCCAAGGAATTTGCCAGTGACGGGATGGATCCGGCGTCGGCCCCCGGTCAGCGTTGGCAATGACAAGGCGGCGTACGTCGAAGCAATGTTCGACGCGATAGCACGCCGGTACGACTTGATGAACCGGCTCATGACCGGTGGTCTCGACGTGGCCTCGAGGTCCGTCACTGTGGATACGGCGTACCCGGAGCTTGTTCAAACCGCGGTCGACATCGGCTGCGGCACTGGCGACCTCGCGTTTGCGCTTGCGAAACGAGCACCGCGCGCAAGGATCCTCGGGATTGACTTCTCGGCGCGCATGCTCGAGCATGCGGCGATCAAGCGTGTGTCGGGTGTCCCCAGCGATCAGGTCAGGTTTCTGCGCGGAGACGGGATGCGGTTGCCGGTAGCAGATGACTCGACCGATGCCGTGGTAAGTGCGTGGGTTCTCCGGAACGTTGCCGATGTGTCTCAAGTGTTTTCTGAGGCATTCCGAATCCTGCGTCCGGGTGGGCGCGTGGCCTTTCTTGAACTCACCCCGGTTCGTTCAACGTGGTTCCGGCCCTTGTTTCGCCTCTATTTCCATGGAGTGGTGCCGATCTTGGGTCGATGGCTGTCCGGACAAGGACAGGCCTATCAGTATCTGCCCGAATCGGTGGACCGGTTCCCGGACGCAGAGACCCTGGGGGAGATACTCAGGGAAGCAGGCTTTCCAGACGTGAGTGTCCGTCGTCTTGCATTCGGGACGCTCGCGCTCCATACGGCGACGAAGCCGGACCGATCGGTTGGGAAGAGTTCCCACCTTGATGCGCAAGTCAGCAGGCCGGTCATCTGGAACGTCACTCCTGACCGTGGGCTCGGAGTTGAGGGTGGTCCACTGACACTCAGGTGGCCAGTTGACGGCGCATCGTGGAACAGTTCCGTGGCTCAACTGGATTCCCCACACGCCCTCCAATCGTGGGAGTGGGGAGAGTTTCGCCGACAGGCGGGGTGGGTGCCGACCCGGGTTCTATTCGAGCGCGGCGGGCGACCGGTCGCGGCGTTTTCTCTTCTGCGGCGGGCGACTCCGGTGCCGGGATGGGGCGTGGGCTACGTCCCCAAGGGGCCAATTGTTGATTCCCGGGCGGATGACGTGTGGCCTGAGGTCCTCGCGCATGTCGCCAGGATTGC
>DDYL01000062.1 GCA_002347925.1 Chloroflexi bacterium UBA2235
GACGGCGCCGACGTAGGCTGCGAGGTGTTGGCCGGTGAGGGTCGACCGGGCGGTGACGAGGGCCGCGGGCGTGCCCTCGAACACCACTCGCCCCCCATCGTGTCCGGCGCCGGGGCCGAGGTCGATGATCCAGTCGGCGTGGGCCATCACCGCCTGGTGATGCTCGATCACGATCACCGACTTGCCGGATTCGACAAGACGGTCGAGCAGGCCAAGCAGGTGTTCGACGTCGGCGAGGTGCAGGCCCGCGGTCGGTTCGTCGAGGACGTAGGTGCCGCCCTTCTCAGACATGTGCATGGCGAGTTTGAGCCGTTGGCGTTCGCCGCCGGAGAGGGTTGTGAGCGGTTGGCCCAGGCTGATGTAGCCGAGGCCCACGTCATCGAGGTTGCGCAAGATGGCGTGCGCGCCCGGGGTGCGTGCCTCGCCGGCCCCGAAGAATGCCGTGGCCTCGGTCACCGACATCGCGAGGACCTCGCTGATGTCGCGTCCGCCGAGGCGGTATTCGAGGACCGAGGCGCGGAACCGCTTCCCCTCGCACTCCTCGCAGGTGGTGGCGACGCCCGCCATCATCGCGAGGTCGGTGTAGATCACGCCCGCACCGTTGCACGCCGGGCAGGCCCCCTCGGAGTTCGCGCTGAAGAGGGCGGGTTTCACGCCGTTCGCCTTCGCGAAGGCGGTGCGGATCGGGTCGAGGAGTCCGGTGTAGGTGGCAGGGTTGCTGCGTCGTGACCCGCGAATCGGCGTTTGGTCGACCGACACGACGCCGGCGCCGGCCGGGATTGACCCGTGGATCAGCGAACTCTTGCCGGATCCGGCGACCCCGGTGACGACGACGAGCACCTTGAGCGGGATGTCGACGTCGACATTCCGGAGGTTGTGGGTCTTGGCGCCCCTGATCTCCAGAGTTCCCTTCGGTGTGCGCACGGTCGGCTTGAGCGACGCGCGGTCGTCGAGGTGGCGCCCGGTGAGGGTGGCACTGGCCCGTAGCCCGGCGACGCTTCCCTCGAAGCAGACGGTACCGCCGGCCTTCCCGGCGCCCGGACCAAGGTCGACGACATGATCGGCGATGGCGATTGCCTCGGGCTTGTGTTCCACCACCAGGACGGTGTTCCCCTTGTCCCGCAGCTGGAGCAGCAGTTGGTTCATCCGCTGGATGTCGTGGGGATGGAGACCGATGGTCGGTTCGTCAAAGACGTAGGTGACGTCGGTGAGCGACGACCCGAGGTGGCGGATCATCTTGGTGCGCTGCGCCTCGCCGCCCGACAGCGAACCGGCGGAGCGGTCGAGCGAAAGGTACCCGAGACCGATCTGCACGAACGACTCGAGGGTGTGCAGCAGCTTCGCCAGAAGGGGTGCTACCGACGGTTCGTCGAGGCGTCGCACCCAGTCGGCGAGGTCGCTGATCTGCATCGCACACGCGTCGGCGATGCTGATCCCCGCAATCTTCGACGAACGCGCCGCCTCACTCAGGCGGGACCCGCCGCAATCGGGACAGGCGGTGAAGGTGGCCGCCCGGTCGACGAACGCCCGGATGTGTGGTTGCAGGGACTCGGGATCCTTGGAGAGGAACGACTTCTGCACCTTGGGGACGAGGCCCTCGTAGGTGAGGTTGACGCCATTGACGCTCACCTTGACCGGTTCCTTGTAGAGGAAGTCGTGCATCTCGGTCTTGGTGAACTCGCGGATCGGCTTGTTCGGGTCGAGGAAGCCGGAGGCGGTGATGATTCCCACCGTCCACCAGCTGTCAACCTTGTAGCCGGGGATGGTGATCGCACCCGCGGCGATCGACTTCGAGTCATCGAAGAGTTGGGTGAGGTCGATATCGGAGACCGTTCCCATGCCCTCGCATCGCGGGCACATGCCCCCGATGATCGTGAAGGTCCGGGCCTCCGCCTTGCTGTTCGCGCGTTCCACGGTGATCGCGCCGGATCCGTGGGCCGAGGCGACGTTGAACGAGAAGGCCTGGGGTGACCCAATGTGCGGGTGCCCGAGGCGGCTGAAGAGGATGCGCAACATGGCGTTTGCGTCGGTGGCGGTACCGACGGTCGACCGGACGTTGGCGCCCATGCGTTCCTGATCGACGATGATCGCGGTCGTCAGGCCATCGAGGACGTCCACCTCCGGGCGCGCCTGTGAGGGCATGAAGCCCTGCACGAAGGCGCTGTAGGTCTCGTTGATCAGGCGCTGCGACTCGGCGGCGATGGTGCCGAAGACCAGCGAACTCTTGCCGGAACCGGAGACGCCGGTAAAGACGGTGAGGCGTCGCTTCGGGATCTCGATGCTGACGTCCCTGAGGTTGTTCACGCGCGCGCCGTGGACGCGGATCAGGTCGTGGCGATCGGCGGCGTGCGGTGCGGGCGTCGCGTCCGACGTGCGGGCTTGGCTCATGGTTGTTCCCGTGTTGGTGAGTGTTCGGTCTCGCCCAATCCGCGAAGTATGCCGGGTTTCCTCACGACGGTCCTGACTGCGCCCACCATGGTGGCAGGATGTCCGCCGGTCCGCTGTCAGGTTGCCTGGCCTGCAACCGAAACAGGGTCGTGGTGGCCAATCCCCTTCCTTTGCGCGTTTGTGGCACGAGGCACGGGGGTAGTCCGGGAAGGCGACGGGGTGGGCCAAGCGCAGCGTCTTGACATCAGGGGCGATGGGGTGGGCCAAGCGCAGCGTCTTGACATCAGGGGCGATGGGGTGGCGGTAATAATCCGCGGCGAACTGTTTACAACGTGTTGACGCAACCGGGATGGAAAGTGCGTCGGCGTTGGCATAGGCTAGTAGGGTCCCGTTCAAGAGAGACGGCGGTTGGGTGGGGTGGTGAGGACCGCACCGCAGCAGTCCCGCAAGGCAGCAACCCTGCACGGCCCAGGGAGGGGATCCATGAAAGCGCTCGCAACCTCGGCATCGGTCATCCTGGTAGCAGCCTCATACGCGGCCTATCAGGCACTGGGAGGCGGATCAACGAAGGTCGATGCCCTTGGCAACTCCACCCCGGCACCGGTCACGATGGAACCGACCATTGCGGCGCCCCTGACGTCCGTCGACCGACCCGCACCGACCGCTGCACCCGCCTCCCGCCCACCTGAGGGGCGTGCGGTTGCGGGGCGGGTTCCGGAAGGACGTCGGGATCGGCGCGGGTCTGAACACGGGGAAGACGACGACCACGGTGCCCGCCCGGTCCCGAACGCCCAATCCTTGCGGCCGAATGCGGTCCCCGCCCAGCCCACGCCTGCCACGCCACCGACGGTTGCGGCATCGCCGACGACGGAACCCCGGCCGGCCGTTGCTGCCGAACCCACGGCCGCGCCCAGGTCCGCAACCCCGGTCATCATTCCCACGATCAAGCCGACACTCGCCCCGACGGTCGCACCGGCCACGGGATCCAGACTGCACGACGGTTCCTTTACCAGCAACGTGATCTCCACCAACTGGGGCCCGATCGAGGTGAAGATCGTGGTTGCCGGCGGGAGGATCACGGATGTCGTTGCCCTGCAGTACCCCTCAAGCAGGTCACGGTCCCTGCAGATCTCCAACTACGCCTTGCCCGCCTACGAGGACGAAGTGATCCGCACGCAGAACGAGAATGTGAACAGCATCTCGGGGGCAACCCAGACGGCCCGGGGGTTCCGTGCCGCCATCGCCTCGGCCATCCAGAAGGCATCGTGAACCCGTCGCGCGGTCCGGTCGGCCCCGCCCCTCGCTTCGCTCCCCATCGCCTCCGATTTCTATACGCTTGGCTTAGTCCCCGCGTGTCGACGCTTGGCTAGGGGGCTGGCCCGACCAGCTTTCAATCAGGAACAACGGTGAGACGGATGGTGACCGGAACGCGGATCATCATGGGAATGCCGATCATCGTGGAGATCGTTGATCGCGGTGCCACCGACCGGGAACTCGATGCCCTCTGGGCCTTCTTCACCGCGGTTGAGGCCCGGTTCAGCACCTACCGCGAGGACAGCGAACTCTCCCGCATCAACCGTGGTCTCCTTGCCATGGAAGACGCATCCCCGGAGATGCGCGCAATGATCGACCGTGCCGTCCGGACGGGCGATGAGACGAATGGGTACTTTGATGCCTGGCGCACCGGCACGTGCGACCTCTCCGGGGTCGTCAAGGGATGGGCCATCGCCGAGGCCGCCAACCGCTTGCATGCCACCGGGTTCCACCACTTCTGCGTCAATGCCGGTGGTGACATCCAGACCGCGGGACTGAACCCCGACGGCATGCCGTGGAAGATCGGCATCCGCAACCCGATGGATGTGACCGGGATCGTGAAGGTCGTCCACCTGTCGGGCGAAGGGATCGCCACTTCCGGCACCTACGAACGTGGTGACCATATCCATCGGCCCCACGGGAGTGCGATCGAGAATGACCCGGTGGTCAGCCTGACCGTCATCGCGTCGGACGTGTACGAGGCTGATCGCTTCGCCACGGCCGCCTTTGCGATGGGTCGCGAGGGGATCCGCTTCATCGGAGGCCTGGGCAAGGCGCATGCACGTCAGGAAAGCGGTGGCGTGGAGACCCAAGGGCAGGACATGCGTGACCGGGTCGATGGGGCGGAATGGACGGGCTTCGAGGGGTACCAGATCCGCGCGTCCGGCATCGCCACGTCCACTCCCGGTCTCCGGCGCTNNCCTGTCTCCCGCCACCGTGCTGCGGTAACCAGACCCGCCTTGAACCCGGGCTTGGATCTGGGCTTCTCCATCTAAGGGTGCGAATGGTGACGCCCGGTGCATCCTCGCGATGGCCAAGCATTGCTGTGTCCACGCCGTGGAACCCCGCGATGAAACGGGAGCGGATCACGACGTACGGGTGTGC
>DDYL01000148.1:0-3717 GCA_002347925.1 Chloroflexi bacterium UBA2235
TCCGAACGACCGGCAGTTTCGCCCGACTCGGAAGCACGTCCGGGGGGAGCAGCCCGCGGTGGCGTGATCGGTTCCACCGCTTCGCCAAGTCGGCAGTCAGCTGCAAGTCCCGAAGCGACCGTCCCTGAAGTTCCATTGGCACCGGAGACCCGGCCGGAACCATTGCCCGCCGCTCCTGAGATGGCTTCCCGGCCAGTTTCCCCGGATCCGGTTGAGCTTCAGGTTTCATCACCCATCCTTGCGCCCGCAGGTGATGGGGACACGCCTCGCTCGGGTGGCGTCCTTGGCGGCGCGACACCATCGGATCCCGTTGCTGAGGTTCCAGTGCCGGTTGAGCCGGTAGTTGTTCAGGATCTGAACGGAAAGGCCACCACACCGGTCGACGCGAATGCGGCACTGCCGTCAGCGCCCCCTACGGCGTTGAGCGACATGCAGCACACGTTGTCGGACTTGCGGGCTTCGGTGGAACGACTGATGCGCCAACAGCAAACCCAGTTGTGGCCCCGCGACCTGCCCGTTGTGCGGGCAATCTATCAGCACATGATGGCGCAGGAACTTGATCCGACATTGGCGCTTGAGGTAGTCGGGCAGGTTTCGGACGATATCAACGAGGGGCATCCTACCGACCTGTTCTCGGTTACTGGCAGGGTCAGCGATCTCTTGAATGACCGCATGGCGGTGAGTCGGATACCCGAACCGACGGATCGGCCAGTCATCATCGTTCTTGTTGGACCGACTGGGGTTGGCAAGACCACGACGCTTGCCAAGTTGGCGGCGCATTTGGCGATTGCCGAAGATCGACGGGTCGCGCTTGTCACGACAGACACCTTCAGGATTGCAGCGGCGACGCAGCTTGGCACGTACGCGGACCTGATTCAGGTTCCGCTCGAGGTTGCGTACACCCCAGAGGAGTTGCGTGTCGCTATCCAGAGGCAGTCGGATGCGGAGTACATCCTTATCGACAGCCCCGGATGTGCCCAACGAAACGACGCGCAAATCCGTGAGTTGAGTGCATTTGTCGATGCGGTCCCCGGTGCGACAATCCTGCTTACGGTGGCGGCGACGGTGAAGTTGCGCGACCTCATTGATATCCAGTCAGGGTTTGGTGCGATGCCACTGTCCGGACTGGTCCTGACAAAGCTTGATGAGACGACGGTATTCGGTCCGGTGATGAGTTTGGTGGTGCGGAGTGCGACGAAGGCAATGCCGGTCTATTACGTGACTTCTGGCCAGAATGTGCCGAATGACTTGGAAGAAGCGACGCTCGACCGGCTCTCGGATCTGTTGACCGGCCAGATGATTGTCCAGGCGCTTGAGCCTCCGCCTGGTCGTAGGTCGGCAGGGACGGAAGCTGGTCGCGAACTGGTCGGCATCGGAGACGAGCGATGATGGGTGCTCGGGTGCCGGTGATGCCGGACAGTCGCGGGAGTGCCCGCATCCTCCCGGGAGAACCTAATCGGGCTTCGTCGTCAAGCCAGGATCAGGCGCAGGCACTGCGCGTGATGGCCGCACGCCGTCGGACTGGCGATACGACCAAGCGGCTCGGGATGGCGACGCGCGTCCTCGCGATCGCGAGTGGCAAGGGTGGAGTTGGCAAGACGAACGTCGCGGTAAATCTTGCGGTTTCGATATCCCAGCAGGGCTACAAGGTGTGTGTGCTGGATTGCGACCTTGGTCTCGCAAACGTGGATGCACTTTTGGGCCTGCATCCGAAATACACCCTCCAGCACGTACTTGCGCGCCAGAGGCGTCTGGAAGAAGTCCTGATTGACGGACCTGCCGGGATCAAGATCATCCCGGGAGCGTCAGGGCTGACTGAGCTTGCTGACCTGAACGACGCGCAGCGCGATGACCTTCTCAGTCGCTTGGGTGGCATTGACGGCATTGCGGATTTCGTGATCCTCGATACCGGTGCAGGCATCTCGGCGAATGTCCTTCAGTTCATTGTTGCGGCGGGCGATGTGCTTGTTGTGACGACCCCTGAACCGCCGGCGATCACCGATGCATACGCACTGATCAAGGTTGTTGCAAACAGGTATTCGAGTGGGGCGAATGGGGTTCCGGTGCGTATCCGGTTGGTTGTGAACCAGGCGACCAATGATTCCGAGGCGCGTGAGACCTCGACGAACATCGTGACCGTCGCGAGAAAGTTCCTGAACGTCACGGTGGAGCCCGTCGGAGGCATTCCGGCTGACCCGGCCGTACTCAGGGCAGTGCGAACTCAGGGACCGTTCACGCTGCTGACGCCACGCTCACCGGCATCCCAGGCGATCGAGCGTCTTGCGTTGCGGATCCTGAACGATGCCGATCCCCATGAACTTGCGATTAATTCGGTGGCGCAACCTGATCGTGGGCGTCAATCAACCGTACCTGGGGACATCGGGGCCCGCTTTCCAATGGAACGTGGTGCCAACCAGGAAGAACGATCCGCGGTGACGGCACGTGGAGTGCCCACCGAAGACGAACTCCGGGCAATCTCAACGAATGGTGCAGGACGTTCAACATCCCCGCCCGGACCTGCACGGGGCGGGATTGGCGGGTTTGTACAGCGCTTATTTGGATTTGGACGAGGCAGGGAGTAAGAAATGGCCAAGTTGCCGCAGAATGTTCGCCCGGGCGGTATCGCGACGCTGACAACACGTCGTGGTTCAAACAGTGCAACTTTTCGGGTGCGAATCGAAGACATCACCGTCGACGAGGTGATCAAGGTCGGACAGCCGGCTCAAGGCGGGAAGCCGGTGGTCTTCACACGGTCTGAACCGGTAGGGATGATGGTTCAGACGGAAGGTATCAAGGTCACGATTCAGGGCGAATTCGTCAAGACCGNNGGCGTGCGTTCCATAGACTTCCGATCCGGATCGAAGTGACGAGCGCGTGGTACTGGAAGGGAAGTGGCAATCCTGTTGCGGCCGGCATCGAGGTTGGATCTCCCGCAACCGCGAACGCCCACGAAGTCGATTTTGACGAGACTGATACTGATGATCGCCATCATGACAAGCCGGTCCACGAACCGGCTCACGTGGTGGCTCCAACTCCAGCGCCCTCGGCGTTCCTGACGCTTGGCCCTCGCCCACCAGCTCCGGTTGCCGGGGTGACGCCGCCTCCTGCGCCCAAGCCTCAGCCGGTAGCAGAGGTCAAGGAACCGGAAAAGCCGAAGGTTGATGAGAACGCCGTGGAAGGCGTCTGGGTCCAGCTCGACGACGTAGAGGTGTGCGACTACAGCGGTGGTGGCATCGCATTCATCACCCATCGTCCGCTGCCACTGTCCACATGGATGTCGGCAACCTACCCACTGCCAGTGGACATGGGTCCGATCACCGTGACTGGACAGGTGCGTTCGATGCGTCGGCGATCTGTTGAAGGCAGGAACCGCACATACATTGTGGGAATCCAGTACACGAAGCTTGAGCGCAGTGACCAGGATCGGGTTGTGCGGTCGATCTTCAAGTACGAACTCGAGAAGGCGCGGAAGGCAAGTGGACTATGACCGCTGAAGAAGCCGTAAAGGCAAAGCCTGCCAAGGCGGCCAAGGCCGTGAAGCCAAAGGCACCCACAACGACGCGGATGCGTGTCTACGGCGGGGGCATGTCCTTGGCGTTCGGGGCGTCATTCCTAGCATTTGGCTATCAGTTGCTGAATGGCGTGGACGCATTCACTGCGGCAGTTTGGGCTTTTTTCACGTTTTTTGCGATCGGTGTCGTTTCATGGTTCATGGCC
>DDYL01000148.1:3767-15157 GCA_002347925.1 Chloroflexi bacterium UBA2235
CGTCGGTCAGTGCATTCCCCACGCAGGGGGCGATCCCTTCGTCGCGTGGGCTCATGGGAGGGGTTGACCCGTCGATCCTGGCACCCAATGGTGCTGGCCGGGGTGGTCGTGGAGCCGGTGGTGCTGGCGGTGATGGTGACTTCCAGGATCTGGCCTCGCTCCTTCGCGAAGGTTCCGACTCCGGCACGCGCGGCGGGCGATAGGGTTCGGATTGCAGATGTCTGGCGCGTGTGACCGGGTGGACGGCGAGAAATGACGACTGGGACGCTCAAGTCGACGGAGGCGGTGGCGGATCGCTGGGTGCGGTTCACCGCGGAGCGCGATCCTGCGATCCGTGAACAACTGGTCCTGCAATATGCGCCGCTTGTCAAGTACGTCGCCGGGCGTCTGGCCATCATGCTGCCCCGCGTCATGGACTCCGACGACGTTCTGTCTTCGGGTGTCCTTGGCCTGATCGAGGCGATTGATCGCTTTGATCCGACGACTGGTGTCAAGTTTGAGACCTATGCAATCTCGCGGATCCGCGGGGCAATCCTTGACGAGCTGCGATCGCTCGACTGGATTCCCAGATCGGCCCGTCAGCGAAGCCAGGAGATTGCAAAGGCATTCACGAGACTTGAAGTTGAGTACGGACGCCCCCCTACTGATGAGGAGGTCGCGCGCACGCTTGGTCTCGACATGCACCAGTACCACCAGGCAAGCATCAGCGCCTCGGCGGTTGTCGTTTCGCTCGAGACACCGATGTCGTCAGGGGATGGCGAAGGTGAAGGTTCGGCACTTGTCGACACGATTGAGTCAGCGAACGCCCGTGACCCTCTGCAGCACACCGAGGAAAGTGAGTTGCTGGAGGCCTTGGCGGGCGCGATCCGGTCGCTGACCGAGCGTGAACGGATCCTCCTTTCGCTGTACTACGAACAGGAACTGACGATGAAGGAAATCAGTATGGTCCTGGACGTATCCGAGTCGCGGGTCTGCCAATTGCACGGTCGTGCGGTTCACCGGTTGCGGTCGCAATTGTCGACATTGATGGGAGCCGAGTGATGGCGGCACGGATTGACGCGCTGGCAATGTCACTCTCCCGGGCTGTGCTGGACGTGCAGGAGACCCAGGCAGCGGCCATGCGGGCTGTTCAGCTGGTTGACTTGCAGGCGCGAGAGACCGTGCGAATTGTGGCGGAGCGTCGTCTGGAGCAGACACGTGCAATGGAGAACGGTGCGGCCTCCCGTCGGACGGGTGACGGCGTTCCGGTGAACCCGGTCGATGGCGAGCGTGGGGCCGAAGATCAGCCTGGGCGCCGACGTGGGCGCCGCCCGGCCGAAGGGGCCGCGGTGGCCGACGCGATGCCCGTGGCGCGTACAGTGGTGGATGACGGCGCGAGCGGGCGCCTGGTGGATATTCGGTTGTGACGCAAGACATCATCATTGGGCTTCTGGCGGTCGCTCTCGGCCTGACATGGATTGTCGGGTGGAGGGGTCATCGCCGCCTGTCGACCGAGATTGACGAGCTTGCGCGAGACCGGGTTGAGCACACGGAATTGCAAGGGAGTGTCGGCCGGACGCTGGGACAGTTGCAGATGGCCGCCGATGAGTTGGCCGACGCGCTTGCCGCGCGGACTGGCCGCCTGCACGAGTTGCTCACCCAGGCCGACACGCAAGCGTCCACGCTCGGCGAGGCGATTGTGGTTGCCCAGTCACTGGCTCAGCGGGTCGCAAGCGATGTTGCAGCGCTGCGCGCACAAGTGGGTGGCGTTCAGGGGTGGATTGACGCGTCCCCATCGCCGGTGGTGGTTGGGAACGGTCACAAGAATGGTGCAGGCAACGGCGCGTCACATGAGCGTCGCGCGGACTGGACAACCGTGGCACCTCGCCAGGAATCTGCGTATCCGGTCACGGTTTCCGAGGCGGAAGCCTACGATACGGGTGCCATCGACATGCCGGCGCAGGTTCAGGACTTGGCGAGTGAGGCAGACGGCGCGCCCGCTAGCCCTGCCGAGGTGATGCGCCTCGCCCGTGAGGGATTGGATCTCGCCACGATCGCCCGGCGGACGAACCGCGGACGTGAGGAAGTCCGGCTCTTGCTTCAGTTCGGGGCCGGGGGCGGTGCAGGCGGCCGGGCGACTCGCAGGTAGTTCAGGGACAGCACAGGCTTCACATTGATTGACGTACGTGCCATCAGGCGCAGAAGGACTGGATTGACATGATCAAGGGAATGTACGCGGCGACGGCTGGGATGATCACCATGCTGACCCGTGCGCAACAGATCAGCAATAACATCGCGAATGTCAACACGGTGGGGTATCGCGAGGACACCGTTCGCGTCACCTCCTTCCCGCAGCAACTGATGAACCGGGTCTTTGGTGCGTCGTCGTCGCCGAACATCGGGTCGCTGGTCAATGGCACGGTGACTGAGAGCACGTGGATCCGGTATGCGCAGGCGCCGTTGCGTGCGACGGACAACCCTTTGGACATGGCGATCCAGGGATCCGGGATGTTCGCGGTCCAGACCCCTCAGGGGGTTCGGTACACGCGTGACGGCGGGTTCCGGCGTGACGGGTTGAACCAGCTGGTGACGACACGCGGCGATCTGGTGCTTGATGCAAATCTGCAGCCAATCACCCTGCCGGCTGGTGGAACGACCATGCGTGCGAACGGTGAGATTCTTGTCAATGACCAGGTGGTCGGGCAAGTAGGGTTGTTTGACTTCGTTGAGCCCCAGCAACTGGTGAAGGTAGGCAATACGCAGTTCGAGGATGCTCGGCAGCTGGCGCAGCCACTGGCGGCGGTTGGCACGACGGTGCGACAAGGCTACCTAGAGCAGTCGAACGTCGACCCGGCACGGGCGATGACGGACCTCATGGTCGCGCAACGAACATATGAAGCGGCTGCGCGCATGGTGCAGCTGCAAGATGAGATGACCCAGCGCGCCGCGAATGATCTCGGCCGGATCTAGGCACCACTGCACACTTTGACGAACGCCGCCGGCTGAACCCGGCGGAACATCGCACCAATCGGTGCAGGAGAGGACGCGAACGATGCCAATCTCGAACATTGTCCGGTCGGCGGTTGCGGGAATGCTGTCGCACAAGCTGAACCTTGACACGATTGCGAACAACCTCGCCAACGTGAACACGACTGGGTTCAAGGCGGGGCGTGTCCATTTCCAGGACGTGCTGTACGAGAACTACACGTATGCCACGAATGCCGAGGAGGTCAGGGTCGGGGCTGGTGTTCGGCCTTCAGCGATTTCGCCGACCTACACCCAAGGCTCACTCGAACAGACGGACATCCCGACGGACGTTGCGATCTATGGTGAAGGATTCTTCCAGGTTCGCCAGAACGACGGAACGTTTGCGTACACCCGAAACGGAAACTTCCGCCTGGACATTGTTGACGGCCAGCGCGTGTTGGTGAATACCGATGGGCTGCCAGTCATGGGGCCAAACGGAGGCCCGGTCGTGATCGGTCCCGAGGCGTCCGCGCAGTCACTGACGATCAGCTCGACGGGAGAGGTTCTCTCCTCCCGCTTTGACGAGCTCGTTGGCCACGATGTCATCAACACGATTGGGCAGGTCGCGCTGGCGAAGTTCGTCAACCCCGAGGGATTGGAGCAGATCGGCCAGACCCTAGTGAGGGAATCCGCGACATCAGGTGCGGTAGAACTTGGCACACCGGGAGCGACGGCCGGGTTTGGGCAACTGGTCGGTGGTGCGCTCGAAGGATCGAACGTCAATACGGCCGACGAGATGACAAACATGGTGACCGCCCAGCGCGCGTACAGCCTGTCGGTCCAGGCGTTGCGAACGCTCGACGAAATGATCGGGCTTGCGAACAACATTCGTAGCCGGTAGTCCGGCGTGCTGAGTGGGGTCCACGGAACGAGTTTCTTGATGTAACTCAAGAACGGGGACCATTCTGCCGATACTCCCAGTGCAGGTTATGTGCTGAACGCGGAACCTTCGCGACAGTCGGGCCGGCAGGGGGTCGCGGGCAGCGGCACCAAACGGGTAACACGGGTAAAAGGCTCCAGGTGATACGGTCATGAAGATCAGCGACTTCCGTACCGCACAGATTGCGCAGGGGTACGGCGTACAGAAGACGGGCGCAAGCCCGGATTCAAAGTCCAAGAAGATTGGCGGCCGCGATGCCGATGCGACAACCCTGTCGCCAGCAGCGCAAGCCCTGATCAAGGGGCGTCACGCAGCGAGTGAGGCACCCGAAGTGCGCACCGAATTGGTTGCCGAACTCAAGCGGGCAATCAAAGACGGCTCGTATGTCGTGGATGAATACGCGCTTGCCGGGAAGATGATTGCCCAAGGCAACCTCTCCGACTAATTCCCTAGCGACTGCTGCTGGTGCATGACGGTGTCCCTTACCCGTGGGAACTCGCCGTGCAGGCACCGGAAATGTCTTAGAGCCCGCCGTGCCCTGCACCGCGAGGCTACCGACACCGGAACGCCCGCAACCGGTACGTTGAAAGAATGAACCCCCTGAACCCGATAGCAGCCTCTCTTCCGATAACCGGCGATGATGTCATCCAAGACTTGATTTCGGTCTTGAATGCACAGTCCGACACGTACACACAGATGTACGACGTCGTGAGATCACGGTTTCTGGCCCTCGCGGCCGTCGATTTCGACACCCTGACGGATCTTGTCGGGCGCGAACAGCCGATGATTGCTCACCTCCGGCGCCTTGAGTCGGCGCGCACGATGCTGCTGAGACCGTTGGCGACTCGGCTCGGGTTGATCGCCGATCGCCTTACCGTGACGGAACTGTGCAAGCATGTTTCTCCGGAAGAGTCGAAGGCACTCGCCGTGGCGCGCGATCGATTGGTTGCGGTTGCCGACCGAGTTCAGCAGGCGAATGAGCAGAACCGGGTGCTCCTGGAGGGTTGCCTGGACTCGGTCAACGACCTTGCGCAAAGCCTGCTTCAGGCGATCGAGATGAACCCGCAGTACGGGGCGCTGGGGGGCGCGGCGAACCAGACGGGTACCGGGGATCCGCCCCGCCTTGCTGACCTCCGAGCCTGACGTACCCTAACGTAACCAGCACTGCAGTCCCGCCGTCCGGTTACTGCACCGAAAGAAAAGGAACCTACCGATGCGGTCGTCATTCATGGGTCTTACCACCTTGCTGCGGGCATTGCAGGCGCAGCAGACGGCCTTGGACGTCACCAACCAGAACATCGCCAACGCGAACACCGACGGGTACACGCGTCAGGAAGCGAAACTGGTTCAGACGGCACCATTCGCGGGTACCGGGTTCAACCGGCCGGCGGGCGGCGGTCTCATGCTTGGCACTGGCGTGATGGTGCAGGAGATCACTCGGCAGCGGGACGCATACGTTGACCAGCAATTGCGGGCCCAGATCGCGTCCCAACAGAAGGCCCAGATCCTTTCGGATGGGGTCCAGCAAGTCGAGGCCATTTTCAATGAGCCCTCGAACTATGGGCTGAGCTCGCAGATGGCGCGCTTTTTCAACGCGTGGAGCGAACTGAGCAACAACCCGGGCAGCGCAACAGCGCGCACGCAGTTGCAGGCTCAAGGGCAGGCGCTTGCTTCGGGGTTCCGCGATGTCGCCCAGCAGTTGGATCAGTACCGGTCCGATCAGGATTCGCAGATCATGTCTGTGGTTGCGGAGGTCAATGACGTCGCGGTCAGGATTGCCGACCTGAACCTGCAGATTCGCAAGTCGGTGGGCAACGGTGACAGGCCAAATGACCTGATGGACGCCAGGGATCGTCTTGTTGACCAGATCACCAAACTTTCGGGTGCGACGACCCGCGAGGAGACCGATGGATCGACGACCGTAAACCTTGGCGGACGTCTTCTCGTAAGCGGTTCACGGGCCAATTCGATCACGGCGGAACTGACGCCTCTTGCAAGCGGGAAGGCGTCACACACGCTGACATGGTGGCCCGGTTCAGGCAATGTCGAAGGAAGCGGCGGGACGCTTGGAGGTCTCCTCCAGATGCGGGACGCGATCATTCCGGAGAAGTTGACGAAAATCAACCTTCTTGCATCCACAATCGTCACGCAGGTCAACGCGCAACACGCCAAAGGCATGGGCCTTGGTGTCTATGCCACTATGACGACGGGTACCGACTTCTTTGATACCCAGCGTTCCATCACAACCTTGCAGGCCACGGGGTTAGGTGACGTCCTGACTGCGGGTTCTATCACCATCGGGTCAACGCAGATAAACATCGATCCGTCGACGAAGTCGTTGAATGACGTTCTTGCCCAGATTGCGACGGCCCTTGGACCTGGCTCGACGGCATCGATTGATGACGCGACTGGACGCATTGTCCTCACCTACGCGGCGGCTGGGTCACCGACAATCGGTGCAGACGGTGACAGCAGCAACTTTTTGCAGATTGTTGGCTTGCGCGGGGGGTCCACGACGGGCAGTGGCACGCTGACCACCACGGGTGCAGTTGCCGTGCCTCTCGTCCGGGCTTCGTCGATGTCGCTTAGCCCGACGGTCGCGTCTGACACCCAGGCCATCAGGGCATCGGGGCGGACCCTCAATGCCGCCGGCGCTTATGTTTCCACTGGCACGGGTGACAACTCGAATTCGTTGGCAATCAACGCCCTGTCAACGACCCAGATGTCCGCGCTTGGCTCATCGACGTTTGACGATTACTACGCGTCGCTGATCGGCGAACTGGGCGTGCAGTCGAGGCAGTCGCTCGACATGGCAACCACCCAGAAGGCGCTTGTCGATCACCTTACGACCCGTCGCGAGTCCAACTCGGGCGTGAATCTGGACGAGGAAGCGGCGCAGCTGATCCGGTTCCAGCGTGCTTACCAGGCGGCGGCCCGTGGCATAACCGCGCTTGACGACCTCCTCACGACTGTCATTGACCGCATGGGGCGCGTTGGTCTGTAGTCCTCAATTGATCGTGGCGTAAGTCGCGCCGGGCTCTTTGGGCCCCGGAGAGTCAGATACACCGATCCTGTCGTTGCGGGATCGGTGTTTTTGTTGACGGGTAACGGCGTTGACTGTTTGGCCGCATCTGCTCGCGATGTACCCAAACTTCGTCGAGAACGGCTTCCCGGCGCGTGGAGTTTCGAATTTCGGGCCAATCTACGCCGCTCGCTCAAGATTCCGGCGGGTCTGCCGATAGTGGGAACAGGACAGCGTAGGCTCGCAAAACTCCAGCGGGGCTGGACGCTCCGCAACCAGCGGGCAGACGAGGACGAGGAACATGCGTGTAACCACCCGAATGCTGACCCAGCACACGGCAGCCAACATCATGGCGAACGCCGATGCGATGCAGCAGACGCAGCGTCAGCTGACTACCGGAAAGCGCATTCTTCGGCCCGGTGACGATCCGGCGGGTGCAGCGGTTGGGGTGCGTTTGCGCTCCCAGAACCTCCGTGATGAGCAGTACCTTCGCAATATCGAACAGTCCCGCACGTGGCTGGACACGACCGATAGTGTCCTTGGGGACATTGGTGACCTGTTGGGGCGGGCGCGTGAACTATCTGTGCAAGCATCGACCGGGACGCTTGGCGCGGGTGATACCGCTCAGGTTGCCGAGGAGATCAACGCGATCCGGAACCAGATCATCAGTTCACTGAACCGGACGGTAGATGTTGATCAGCACCTGTTTTCGGGCCAGATGACTGATACGGTCCCGGTCTCTGTCGATCCCACGACGGGCATCGCAACGTTTGTCGGAGACACTGGGGTATCGCTTCCAAACCCGACGGACCTCACCTCAGCGAACGGTATCGACCAGGTGCTTGCGACGAGTCCGTTGACCGCCAAGGGCAGTTACAGCATCGAAGTTTCCATCAACAATGGTCAGGCGACGGTCACCGCGACCCGGACTGCGGACGGCAAGTCGGAGACGCAGACGTTTGCAATCCCCGGGGCCGGTGCCCCTCCGGTGCCAGTTGAGTTTGCAAGCCTGGGCTTGAACTTGGTCGTGAATGAAAACCTCACGACCATCAATGGGAATAACACCTTTGAGGTTGATGGTGTGGGTCTGGCGCATGACATTGCGCCTGCATCCACTCTCGACGTGAATGTTTCGGCTGGATCGCTCATGCCAATCCTTGCTCAGTTGAAGACGCTCCACACTGCCCTCGTGAACGGCACCGGAGCGAACAGCGCCGCGAACACCGCGATTGGTGCGATCGATGTGGCTGCGGACCGGGTCCTTTCAATGCGTGCGCAGGTGGGTGCCAAGACCAACCACATAGAGTTCGCGCAGGCACGCCGTGAGGCAATGCAGATTGAGGGCAACCGCCTCCTTTCGGTGAACGAGGACATCGACCTCACTGAGGCGTTGACCAGGCTCACTGCGCAGCAGACGGTCTACAAGGCATCGCTTGAGGTTGGATCACGGGTCATGCAGAACAGTCTGCTTGACTTTCTCCGGTGATCCTAATGGGTATTGGGTCCCGCAACGCGCTCACCGAACTGGCAGCAAGTTCTGATACGCGTCCTGATGGGCGCGCACACTACGGCAAGGGGTGGAACCGCTCATGGCAACGGCAGCAGTCGCGATGAAGGGTCGTTCAGAGGCGCGCGAGGCAACTGCGCGGGCAAGCAGGCACCTTCAGGTTGTGCGGTTCGGGCAGACCGAGGGTCTTGACGTCGCGAACTCGGATGTCGTGACGTTTGAGCAAGGTCTGGTCGGGATGGAGCATCTCCGCCAGTTCACCATCGTCGCCGACCAGCGCCTCGCACCTTGTGCCTGGTTGCAGTCACTCGAGGATCCGTCGCTCGCGTTCGTGGTGATTGCCCCGACGATGATCCAGCCGGATTACGCGGCCGAGATCGGTGGCGATGATGCCTACCAACTCGAACTCGAGGACCCTGATGATGCCGATATCTGGTCGATTGTGACCATCGTCGGCGATCCTCGCCTGTCCACGGTCAACTTGCTTGCTCCGGTCATCGTGAACCGCAAGCGCGGGGTTGGCAAGCAGGTAATCCTGAGCGATGCGCGCTACTCGTTGCGTCACCCGTTGCTCAGCACCGGTTCCTGAACCGCCGTCCATCGGCCGCGAAAAACCACGACCGTTTAGGAACGACGAATGCTCGTACTGAGCCGGAAAACTGAGCAGCGCATCCGGATCGGCGACGAGATCGAGATCATCGTTCTCGCGATCGAGGGTGATCACGTAAAGATCGGCATCCAGGCGCCACGGCATATCACCGTTCTGCGCTATGAACTAGTGCAGGATGTGACTGACGAAAACCGGCGGGCAGCGTCTGCTGCATCCTCCGGTGGCGCGATTCCGGCGTCCGCAATGGCGGGTCTTGGGTCACTCCTAGGTGGTATTGGTCGGCAGGCAACACCAACGGAACCTGCCCAAGCAGGCGCCCCCGGCAATGTTGCGGCGCCGCAGAACCCGACGCCAGCTCGCCCTTCGGTTCGTAGTCCGTACCCACCTCGGCCCGGACCTCCGGGAGGCGGTGCCCAGCGACCGAGGCCAACGGGCGGTTACCGGATTGGTGGGCCCGGCCAGGGGCCGAGAGGGCCACGTACGCCGGATGGTGGCGCATCCCCGGGGGTGCCACCTCGGAGACCCGATACGCCTTCGGAACCGAAGGCCTAGCTCGGTGGGACGAAATGTGAAGGGCGGGCAGTCCACGGACTGTCCGCCCTTCGCTATTTGTCCTCTGGGGGCTGGGTCCCTGTCCGATCAGGCCGTTGCCTGCTTGTCTAGGACTTCTTGCGCCTGTCGCTGGATGGTGTCTGCCATCTGTGCCGGGGTCACATCACCTGCCTCCGCAGCGGCCCAGTTGGTCGCGGCATCAAACTCTTCGCCACGGTAATTCGCCACGAAGTAATCGGACTCCACGTTCTCCATCAGGGGTCGGAGGCGCTTGTAGATTGGCGCCCGATCCAGGATCCGGGGGTCCGTCCAGACATCCGGGCGCGACACCGGGCCCTTGAAGCCCTGGATCACACCTTGGACGCCCATCTCCTTCCCGCACATCCATGTGAGTACCGAGAGCGCATCATCCGGGTTCTTGCTTCCCTTGGTCAGCGCGTAGGCGTGTTCATTGAGGAGGGTCCGGCGCTTGTCACCCTTGCGAACGGTCGGAGTCAAGACGAACTCAATGTTGATGGACTTGAATTGCTTCGGTAGTCCTCCAATGCGGACCGGCCATCCGTCCATCGCAAGGAGTTTCTGCTGGGTTCCGAACAATTCCATGTAGTTCGGGCCCTGGGGCTTGACTGGTGGCGACACATTCCACTTGTTCACCATGTTCGCGCGGTAGGTCAGTGCCTGGATGAACGCGTCCTTCGTATCGGCAAAGGTTGCCTTCTTGCCGGCTGGATCGACAGGCTCCACCCCCCACTGGCGGAGAAATGGTGCGCTCGTGAACGCATCGACACCGGAGTCGGCGCGGAAATAGCCGAAGAGCCCTCGTCCAGCTGCCTTCTGGCCCCATTCCGCAAGGTCATCAAATGTCCAGTCGTCCGTAGGGATGGTGAGACCGGCGGATTCGGCAGCGGTACGGTTAATCGCGATGATCGGGCAGACAGGTTCGGAGATGAATGGCAGGAAGTAGAGTTTGCCCCCGTCCGAGTTCTGGTCAATCGATGCCTTGAAGAACTGGGCTAGATCGAACTTCATGCTTCGCAACTGGGAAGTGAGGTCGCGCACGAGGTTGCGACGGCTTCCCCACAGGAGGTGCGACCGGTGGCGAGGCGGGTACCAGACAAGGTCGCCGACGGTGCCCGACGCGAACACCTTGTCGATGTCTGGAAGGTAGGTGTTTGTCCAGGCCCCAAAGGTCTCCACTTTCACGGTGACGTTTGGCTGCTTGGCCTTGCGTCCGTCAATGTCCTGATTGAGCGCCTCGGTGATCCACCCGCCATTGTCGGACTGGGTCACGGTCTGGATGCGTACCTCGATGGCAGCTGAACCTGCAGGTTTGTTGGCGCCCGCGGTATCGGCGCTAGGTGTCCCTGGGGTGCCGGGCACCTGGCACGCGGTGAGAACCGTGGCGACTGACGAGGCACAAATGATGAGTGAACGCCGTCGCGAAATAGCCCGGTGTGGGGCGGATTGGTGGTTCGCCAGGATTTCAGTGGCCAGCATGGGTGTAGTCGCGGTCATGAACGTTCCCTCTGAGTTGGACGGTACGACTGTCGGTCCATTTTTTCAATCGGGCAGACGGTCTCATTTTCGGGATGCTACGTGATCGAAACCACTGGGTGGCACTACTGGCCGGTTCCGTCGTACCGTTCACTCTAACGATGGACGTGCAGACGCTGAATAAGTGCGACCGGTCTGAATTCGTGCGGGTTCTCGGCGAGATATTCGAACATTCTCCGTGGGTCGCTGAGGGTGTTGTCGATGACCGACCGTTTGCGGCGCGTGCCGACCTTCACGGTGCGATGGTTGCCGTGGTTCG
>DDYL01000215.1:0-702 GCA_002347925.1 Chloroflexi bacterium UBA2235
ACGGCAGTCCTGCAAGGCGTATCCGTCACCCTCCACGAGGGCGAAGTCGTTGCCCTGCTCGGCGCCTCCGGCAGCGGGAAAACCACCTTGCTCCGTGTCGCCGGCGGTCTCGAGCGTCCGGATGCTGGCCGGATCACCATTGGTTCGTCGGTCGTGTTTGACGCATCCTCCGCAGTTGACATTCCTGCCGAAGGCCGGAACCTTGGGTTCGTCTTCCAATCCTATGCGTTGTGGCCCCACATGACCGTCGCTGCGAACGTCGGCTACGGATTGCGCCTCCGGGGTGCATCGGCGGCTGATCGTGAAGCACGCGTCCTCGCTGTCCTCGAGCGACTCGGTCTGGGTTCCCTTGGTAGCCGCTACCCACACCAGTTGTCCGGGGGACAACAGCAGCGGGTCGCCCTCGCACGCGCCCTGGTGTACGAGCCACCAATCGTCCTGCTTGATGAGCCGTTGTCAAACCTCGATGCGAACCTCCGTGAGGAGGCCCGGGCCTGGCTGAGGGAACTCATCGTCACGCTTCGACTAAGTGCCCTGTTCGTCACGCACGATCAAGTGGAGGCGCTTGCGATCGCTGACAGGGTGGTTTTGCTCAACCGTGGGATTGTTGAACAGGTCGGCCCGCCTGACAGCCTCTACGGTGACCCGAAATCCCTCTTTGCCGCTACGTTCCTGGGAAGCAACAATGTCTTCCCAGTGACC
>DDYL01000215.1:877-5013 GCA_002347925.1 Chloroflexi bacterium UBA2235
TGGGGACCGAGAAAACTGGCAACAGGCACGCATGCGGTGCACCTGCCAGTCGACGGCGTCTGGGTGTTCTAAGCCCAAACGCCGTCGTCCTCCAGGGATTTACGGTGCAGGTTCGGCGCTTGGGGCGACCGGCACCGACAACTTGAGGAAGGCCTCACCCAGAGGGGCAATGCGGACCACACCGGTGGCGCGGTCGAAGAGCACCTTGCCCTTCGCAAAGTACTGGGCGAGGTTGTCACCTTCAACAACCTCAGGCGTGACGGGCTGGCCGAGCAACGAAGCACCACCAATCGCGTCGTAGTACGCAAGGAAGCCGAACGACACATAGCGACCTGCTTCGGCGAAGTACCGGCGCTGATCTGAGGACCCTTCGTCAGGGGTCTCGGCAAAGGTCATGCCCGAAGCCGCCACGTACTCGGTGCCGAGGTTGCCTATGCGTGCGCTGCCAGTTGCAGGGTCGATATCGAGGCGGACATTCTGGAAGAGTTGCGTGCCTGCCTCCGTCGGCGGGGCAATCGGCAGGCCGGTCCACTGGAAGCCACCCGCAGCGGCGATGCCATCGACCATGGGGATCGAAAGCGGCTGACTGGTCATGGGGACATAGCGGTTGCCATCCGAGGTCGGTACGACGAACGGTGCCTGCACCAGGACAGCCACGATTGACGGTGACGTCAACGGGGCGTGCAATAGCCGGTGTTCTGGATCCTGGGTAGTAGGTAGGGGAATCCACTTGTTCGCGAGTTCGTCCCATCGGCCCAGAAATACCCCGAACTCGCTGGTGCCACGGGGCAGATCCTCAAGCCGGTAGACGATGCCCAGTTCAACACTCTTCGGCACGGCACGGAGCTCACGACCAGTCGCGGCATCGGCAATCCGCACATCGTATGGCGTGCCGGCAACGGCAAGGAAGCTCGCCTCTTCGGGGTGCTGCCCGCTTGGCCGGTCATTGAGGACGCTCGTGTCTGACAGCGCAATCCGGACCTGTGAATAGTTGATCGTGCTTCCGTAGCGGACGATGCCCGGGGCATCGGGACGAGCGACCGGCACGAAGGCGACGTCGACATCGGAGGTGAATGTACCTCCCGGGATCGAGACACTTGCGAGGCCATCACCAGCGATGGTCAATCCGCCTCCGCTCGGGATGCGGGTCTTGACCATCGGTGCGGCGGCTGCAGGCACACGTGTCGGCAAGGTGCTCGTCGCTGTGGGTGAAGGGGTCGCCGTCGGCGTCGGCGTCTTCGTCATCGTCGACGTCTTGGTAGCGGTTGGTTCGGGAGTGCCGGTAGGTGCTGGAGTGCCGGTGGGGCCGGGGGTCAGCGTGACGGTTGTCGTCAGCGTCGCAACCACCCCGACGTCACTTATTTCCGCAGCCGGAGTTCCGTCGGTATACAGAAGGTACGGCCCGGCAAGCGTCCCTGCCCAGATCGCCTTTGAACTCGCAGGGACAAGTGAGCGGGTTTCAGGCAGGGCGGTTCCCTTGACGGTCCAGACAAAGTTGCCGTTCGTCGCCGGATCCCATGGCGCCTGCTTGATACTTGTGCGCCCGTTTGAGGTCGACGCGACGGTCATCCCAGTCGACGTTGTGTAGAGCGCCGTTACCTGTTCGGCTATGTTCGTCGTGATTGCAACCCACGAGCCTGCCTGGCGACGCAGTATGCCGTCCGAGTTGGTGCCTGCGAAAAGCGTTCCCTGGATTGTGCCGAAGCGGGTCACGGCACCATCCAGAGGGTAGGGATTACTTGGTGCAGCAACAGGAACGACGCACGTATCCGCGCCGACATTGCACTCCCAAAGGCTGTTCTGGTCACCGACCACGAGGACATCGCCAACCCTTACCAATGCTGAGACGGCGGTGGACCGTCCCGTGGAGGAGATCACGATGGAAGTGGAAGTGGTCACGTCCACCTTCAGAATCGCGCCGGTAGTCGTCCCGAGGTAGGCGATGCGCGGGCCGTACATGGAAATCGTGGTGAAGGTGCCAGACGGCGGTACAGAAACCGGACTGACGTTCCAGGCCGGCGTGCCGATGTTCAGGACATAGAGGCCAGACGGTGCCACCGCAAAGAGCCGCTGCGATGTTGACTCGAACGCAAGGGCGTTGATCGCTCCTCCGGGAAGCCCGATCGACATCGGCGTCCACGTCGTGGAACTACCGTCAGCCTTGTTGCTGAACACACCATCCGACGTGGCAGCGTAGATATTGGCCCCGCCAACAACCATGTCGTTGACCGTCAGGTTCGCCAGAGGGCCGTACGCCGGGGCAGCGGTCACTCCGCCAGTTGTGCCACCGGGAACGAGGACGACCGACAGGACAAAACCGATCGCTACGAGGATCGACAGTGATTGGCGTCGGGCGCTTACGGATGAAACAAGGTTCCGGGCACCGTGAAGGGCACGGCGGAACAGCCCCCGCGGACGGACTTGGGCGCGCGACTCACGTACCGCGGGCCCGTGTGTAGCGGTGACGGATTCACGCACGTCCTACTCTCCCCGGCGCTCATCGCGCCTTCGTTGGATACCTGCACATCTCGTGATGTGGCCGAGGCCCTCACGGCAGCAGAAGTTCAAGTGACACCATAGCCTATCCCCGCGGAATGGGTTCCGTCAGGGCATACCCTCGGCAGAATCCTCGCGGAGACCCGTTCACGCAAGGGTAACAATGCCCCCGGCGTCACTGCACATGGTACCTGCCGGACCGCCAGCATCACGCTCTCAATCCGGTTGCATCACCGGAAGCCAGACCGCCATCGCACCCGCCTCCCGGTTTGCCCACGCGAAATAGGGCACCGCAGTAACCATGACGGCATGCCAGTCCTTCGGAGCACGAGTGCGGTGCAGAGGCGCGGTGGGACCCGAACCCCCGAACGTCGCGCCCACCCCTACCAGTGCGTGCGGACAGCCGGGCAACCTCTCCAGGGACTTCACTTCCCACCCCGCCTCAGGATCAATCGCAAGCGACGAGACCTCGACGCCCGGATGGTCGGCAGCCTCCACGCAGTGCACGACAGGCCCGCGCACCAGGGCAACCCGGCCAAAATTCGACGCGACACGCGGATGTGCCTCGATGAGGCGTGTCCTCATCGGCAGATTGAGCGCGATGCGATCACCACTCGAAAATCGCCTGGTCACCGCCCAGTACTCACCAACGGGCACCTTCTCGGTGACATGCGCACCAACGGCAACCGCGGCGCCCTCCGCCCATGATGGGATCCGGAGATGGAGGGTCACGGGCGCATCCGGGGCATCGAGGACATCGATGGTGACCGTCCCATCCCACGGATACGCCGTCTCCACGGCACACTGCAGCCTCCCCGCACCCGGAACAATCACGTCAATCAGCGCAGATGCATACGTATGAAGATGCAGTGCCTTATCCGAGACTGAAGCGAGATATCCGGGAAGGCTCATCAGCAGGCGCGCGATATTCGGCGGGCAACACGCCGTGCCAAACCACGCCTGCCTCCGGTGGCGCCCTCGATCAGAAAGCGGGTTCTGGTAGAAGTACGCCTCGCCGTCCAGGGACACGCCGGCCAGGATGCCGTTGTAGAGTGCCGTCTCCATGGCCTCGGCGAACCGCGCCTCCCCAGTTTCGATCAGGAGGCGCCACGACCACATGAATCCGCCAATCGCCGCGCACGTCTCGGCATATGCCGTGTCATTCGGAAGTTCGTAGTCCTCGCCGAACGCCTCGCCCTGCCACCGTGCCCCGAGGCCACCGGTCACATACGCCTTGCGCTCAAAGGCACTCGCCCAAAGCGCGTGCGCCGCCACGCCAAATCCCTTGTCACCGGTCTCCATCGCGACGTCCGCAAGGGCGCAAGCGAGGTACGTGAGACGAACCGCATGGCCGACGGCTTCGGACTGTTCCCGGACAGGGAGGTGATCCTGATGGTACGGCGATCCTCCTACAACCGGTGGCTGCTGGCCACGCATCTCCAGCAGGAACACCGCTGTGTCGAGATAACGGCGGTCGCGGGTCTCCCGGAAGAGCTCGACCATCGCGAGTTCGATTTCCTGGTGGCCGTCGGTGCCTCGTCGCGCAGTCGGACCGAACGTCGTGCAGATGTGGTCGGCCAACCGGATGCTGACATCCAGCAGGGTGCGTCTTCCGGTGGCGCGATGGTGCGCGATGGCAT
>DDYL01000208.1 GCA_002347925.1 Chloroflexi bacterium UBA2235
GAGGAGACGAGGTCGATGGCGAAGCAGAAGTTCGAGCGGAACAAGCCGCATGTGAACGTGGGGACGGTGGGGCATGTGGACCATGGGAAGACGACGCTGACGGCGGCGATCACGAAGGTGCTGGCGCTGCAGGGGCGGGCGAAGTACACGAGTTTCGCGGACATCGACAAGGCGCCGGAGGAGCGCGAGCGTGGGATCACGATCGCGATCGCGCATGTGGAGTACGAGACGGAGGCGCGGCATTACGCGCACGTGGACTGCCCGGGGCATGCGGACTACATCAAGAACATGATCACGGGTGCGGCGCAGATGGACGGGGCGATCCTGGTGGTGTCGGCGCCGGACGGGCCGATGCCGCAGACGCGGGAGCACATCCTGCTTGCGAAGCAGGTCGAGGTGCCGTCGATGGTGGTGTTCCTGAACAAGTGCGACATCATGGACGACGAGGAGCTGCTGGAGCTGGTGGAGCTGGAGGTGAGGGAGCTGCTGACGAAGTACGGGTTCCCCGGGGACGAGGTGCCGGTGGTGCGCGGGTCGGCGCTGCGTGCGCTGGAGAGTGCGAGCACGGATCCGCAGTCGCCGGACTACGCGTCGATCATGGAGCTGATGTCGTCGGTGGACAACTACATCCCGACGCCGGCGCGGGCGGTGGACCAGCCGTTCCTGATGCCGATCGAGGACGTGTTCGGGATCAAGGGGCGTGGGACGGTGGTGACGGGGCGGATCGAGCGCGGGCAGGTGAAGACGGGGGAAGAGATCGAGATCGTGGGGATGGGAGCGCCGACGCGCAAGACGGTGGTGACCGGGGTGGAGATGTTCCGGAAGCTGCTGGATTACGGGCAGGCAGGGGACAACGTGGGGTGCCTGCTGCGCGGGGTGGAGCGGACGGACGTGGAGCGTGGGCAGGTGCTGGTGAAGGCGGGTTCGATGAAGCCGCACACGACGTTCATGGGGCAGGTGTTCGTGCTGTCGAAGGAGGAAGGCGGGAGGCACTCGCCGTTCCTGCGGGGATACCGGCCACAGTTCTACATCCGGACGACGGACGTGACGGGATCGGTGACGTTGCCGGAGGGTGTGGAGATGGTGATGCCCGGGGACAACGTGGAGTTGCAGATCGAGTTGATCGTGCCGGTGGCGGTGGAGGAAGGGTTGCGGTTCGCGATCCGCGAGGGAGGCCGGACGGTGGGTGCCGGCGTCGTCACCAAGATCATCGCGTAGCATTCCGGCAGCTGGCCGGAGTTCGGTCAACGATGGTGGTACACGTGTCCCTGGTGGCACGTGTACCATCTTTCGTTGCGGGAACGGATTATGGGAGTTTCGCTGTTGAGCGGCCCAAGTCCGAATGGCGTAATCACATTAAAACCACTGTGACGGGTAAGTTCCGGCACGTGGGTCTCGATCGAGAGGAATGGTGACGTGGCGAAGCGGGAAGACCGGATCGCCTTCCGACTGGAATGCTCGGAGTGCAAAAGCCCAAACTACACGACGACCAAGAATCGTCGGAATGACCCGGATCGGATGACGTTCCGGAAGTACTGCCCTCGTTGCCGCCAACATCAGGCGCATCGCGAGTCGAAGATTTCCGGTCAGGGATAGCACAGCAGGAATTTTGCGATGGCGATGCGAGGACGCACAGCTCGGGGTGGCCCCACACCGCGCACCGACCGCGGTGACGAGGCGGGCGCTCGTGTCGTGACCGCCGTGTCGTCGTCCAAGACGATGCGGCAGGCGAATGCGGCGGCGACGCCAGCACGGCCGGGAAAGATCAGCCTTCTAAGTGAACGGATCAATACCGGGTTCTTCCGTGACGCATTCGGGGAATTGCGCAAGGTAACGTGGCCAACCCGTCCACAAGCTACAAATCTGACCGCGCTCGTCATTGGAGTCACGTTCGCCGTGGGATTGATCCTTGGCGCGTTTGATTATGTTTTCGAGAAGATATTTGGCCTGTTCGTGAGCTAGTGCCGGTGGGATGCCGAATGGCCCGTCCCACTTAACGAACCGTAACGCGAGGAACCGCCGTGGTTGCCGAACCCAACGCGACAACATTGACCGAGGACCGTCCCGATGGCACCCGCTGGTATGTGATCCATACATATTCGGGGTACGAGAACAAGGTCAAGCAGTATCTCGAGCAGCGCATCCATTCAATGGACGTTGCTGATCGGGTTTTCCGGGTGGTTGTGCCAACGGAGGATGAGGTCGAGGTCAAGAACGGCGTTCGCCGGACTGTCCAGCGAAAGATGTTCCCGGGCTACGTGCTCGTCGAGATGTGCATTGACCCGCAGACCTGGGACGTCGTCCGTCGGACGCAGGGGGTAACCAGTTTCGTAGGTACCTCAAGCAATGACGCGCTTCCGTTAGACGAGAAGGAAGTTCGTGCGATTCTCCGTCTCATGGAGGAGGAGAAGCCACAGATTCGCATCACCTATAGTAAAGGTGACCGGGTCAAGATTGTTGACGGACCGTTTGCCGAGTTCCTCGGTTCGGTTGAAGAAGTGAACGGCGAGAAGACGAAGTTGCGGGTTCTGGTGTCCATGTTTGGACGCGAGACCCCGGTTGAACTCGACTTCCTCCAGGTAGAGAAACTGTAGGCGCCGAGAACGACGGAACGCCCTGCTTAGCGAGGCTTTTCCTCTGTTTGTCACATTGCGTCACTCCCACAAGTAGGACACGAGATCATGGCGAAGAAAATCCGCGCAATAGTCAAGGTTCAAGCCCAAGCCGGGAAGGCCACTCCGGCTCCTCCGATCGGACCGGCGCTTGGACAGCACGGCATCAACATCATGATGTTCGTGAAGGAATTCAACGAACGTACCGCTTCGCAAGCGGGAATGGTGATACCCGCTGAGATCACGGTGTTCGAGGACCGCACGTTCACGTTCATCATCAAGACACCACCTGCGGCCGACTTGCTCAAGAAGGCTGCCGGTGTTGACAAGGGTTCAGCGGTTCCCCATAAGACGAAGGTTGGCACGATCACCAAGGAGAAAATCCGGGAGATCGCGAAGACCAAGATGGTTGACCTCAACGCAAACGACCTCGAGGCAGCCGAGAAGATGATCGAGGGCACGGCCCGGAGCATGGGTCTCACAGTTCGATAGTGGATTGGGCAGGAGCACTCAGTGATCCTGGGTGCGCTTGAACTGCAGAAGGAAAACTCATGGCATCAAGTCACGGCAAGAAGTATCGCGAAGCAGCTTCAAAGGTTGATGCTTCTCGAGCGTATGGTCCGGATGAGGCAATCAGCCTTCTGAAGGAAGTCTCGTACACCAAATTCGACGCGACCGTTGAGGCGCACCTTCGCCTTGGTATCGACGTGAGACACGCAGATCAGCAGGTCAGGAGCACGGTTGTGCTTCCCGCTGGTACGGGCAAGGCAGTTCGGGTGGTCGTATTTGCTCAAGGCGACAAGGCCACTGAGGCGCTTGCTGCAGGGGCAGAACGCGTCGGTGGTGATGACCTTGCCAAGGATATCGAGGGTGGTTTCCTCGACTTCGATGTTGCCGTGGCCACACCTGACCTGATGGGTGTCGTGGGACGCCTTGGTCGTGTCCTCGGACCACGAGGTCTCATGCCCAATGCGAGGACTGGAACGGTCACTTTTGACATTTCCCGGGTGCTGAGGGAGATCAAGGCAGGTCGGGTTGAGTTTCGCGCTGACCGACAGGGCCTGCTTCACGTGCCGATTGGCAAGATCAGCTTTGATGAGGCTTCGATCAAGTCGAACCTGAAGGCGCTCCTGGGTGCCGTGGCGGCTGCCAAACCATCGGGTGCTAAGGGTACGTACATCCGTACCGTCACGATCACCAGTACGATGGCGCCGGGGATCCGCGTCGATTTGCCGGCAGCGCAGGCACTCGGCTCGTCGTCATAGTCTGGCGTCCAGTACACTTTGCTTAACTGAAGAGCATTCACCAAGTCAGAGACAGTCGGTGTCCGTGCGAGCGGTACATAATGCCGGGATATTCGGCGCCGACCGAGGCGAAGTGTAGCGACTTAACCATTGTTGAATACTTTGGTTGTTGCTGGACTGCACCCTCGTGTCTGTGGCACGGGGGTGTTTGTTTGTTAACGATTGCGTAAGCCGGACCGGCTTCTGGTCTGGCTTCTGAAGTCAAATCCGCAGACGTGTCGCTGGGATGAGTCCCATCGGCGCAGAAGCACATGGAAGGAGGTGGCGCATGCCCACGCCCCGTAAGGCCTCGCAGATTGCTGCACTGGCCGACAAACTGGGTCGCGCCAAGTTGGCGATTGTCGCCGACTACCGGGGACTTAAGGTCAAGGACCTAAGTGCCCTCCGCCGACAGTTGGGAGGTCACCACTCCGAACTTGAGGTGGCGAAGAACACATTGCTCACGAAGGCCGCGGCTGACGCTGGCGTCAATGTTGGGACAACCCTGTTCAAGGGGCCGACCGCAATTGCGTTCTGCTTCGACGACGTGGTTGAACCTGCCAAGGTCATTGCGGATTTCGCACGCACCTCACGCATATTGAGCGTGCGTGGTGGCCTCTTGGACGGAAACCTGATCGGGGCAGACGGAGTTGCCAGTTTGGCTACGTTGCCTCCGGTCGACCAGCTGCGCGCACAGTTGGTTGGAACGATCAGCGGTCCGCTCAGCAATACGGTCGGTGTGCTTAACGCCGTCCTGCAGACGTTTGTCGCGACCCTTGAGGCGCGAACCGAGCAAATCAGCGGCCACGCCGCTTAACACAGGGGAGAAGACCAATGTCAAGCGAGAAGATTCAGGGCGTCATCGAGCAGCTTAATCATTTCACGGTTCTCGAACTTGCAGAGCTCAGCAAGGCATTGCAAGAGGCATGGGGTGTGTCAGCGGCTATCGCAGCGGCACCCGCTTCGGCTGCGCCGGCCGCTGCGGCTGCGGCGGTTGTTGAGGAGCAGACGGAGTTCAGCGTGGTTCTCGTTGCGGCTGGCCCGAACAAGATTCCAGTCATCAAGGTCGTTCGTGAGATCACAGGTCTCGGACTGAAAGAGGCCAAGGACGTCGTTGATGGCGCTCCGAAGTCGGTCAAGGACGGCGCGACGAAGGAAGAGGCAGCTGCCCTTAAGGCCAAGTTGGAAGAAGTCGGCGCACAGGTTGAGATCAAGTAGCAACTTGCCTCAGGTGTATCTACCACATCTTCCATGCGAGATGTGGTGGTATTCTTTCTGGTAAGTTGGCAGCGGTGGCCTCCAGGTTTCCCGGCATGAGTGCCGTAGGACGCCTGGGGGCATTACGTGCTTTATGGCCTTGGGGCCGTATCTCTCCGTTGCCGTGGTGATTTGGAGCCGGAGTAGGACATGGTGGTCTTGGGTTCCATTGATCCTGTGTGGCAACGGACATTGTGCGTTTAGTGTGATTTTTGTGTCCCGGTTCGATTTCTGGCGAGGCTGTCCACTGGGTCCATTGTGGCAGTTTGTAATTCCGAGACTGGTGACAGGAGTGGTCGAGAATGGTCGCAGAACCGCAGGTATTTGATGTTGCCCTCGGGAAGCCTTCGGCGGTTGGACGGATGCAGTTTGGCAGTTCTCGCGAATTGCTTGAAATGCCAAACCTTCTGGAAATCCAGAAGAAGTCTTTTGAGTGGTTCAAACGAGATGGATTGCGTGAGCTGTTCGATGAGATTTCGCCCATCACGGATTTCACCGGCAAGAACCTAGAGCTGCGGTTGTGGGTCGATTCCGATCCGTTCGGCGATCCAAAGTTCGACGAGGACTATTGCCGGGAGCGTGACTTGACGTTCGGTGCGGCCTTGAATTGCAAGGCTGAGTTACGGAATAAGAACAGCGGTGAGATTAAGGAGTCGCAGATCTTCATGGGTGACTTTCCCATGATGACCGAGCATGGCACCTTCATCATCAATGGGGCTGAACGAGTAGTTGTCAGCCAGTTGGTCCGGTCCCCTGGTGTGTATTTCGACCGTGAGTTCGACGGCGCGACCGCAAGGTACCTGTACACGGCTAAGTTGATTCCGAGCCGTGGAGCTTGGCTCGAGTTCGAGACTAGCAACAAGGGGATGCTTACGGTCAAGATTGACCGCAAGCGCAAGATCCCGGTTACAACGTTGCTACGTTCGCTCTCGAGCGACTACGCCGACGATGAGGCCATCTACGCGTTGTTTGAGGACGTCGATACCGATCCCGATCATCAGTTCATTGCCTCCACAATTGGCACGACGACCCGGCGTGACCCATCCAGGGATTACAAGGATGCGGTCATTGAGATCTATCGGCGCCTTCGCCCAGGCGATCCGGCGACTATGTCAAACGCCGAGACCACCGTCCACGGGCTGTTCTTCAATTCACGTCGATATGACCTGGGCAGAGTCGGTCGCTACAAGCTGAACCGCAGGCTTAGGAGTTTCGGGCGCACTGATCGCACGCTTGATGTGAATGACCTGGTGGCCGTTGTTCGTGAGCTGATCAGGCTGAACCGGGACCAGGACCGTCCGGACGACATTGATCATCTCGGTAATCGTCGAATTCGCGCAGTCGGTGAATTGATCCAGAACCAGTTCCGGGTGGGCCTGCTCCGCATGGAGCGTGTCATCAAGGAGCGGATGACGATCCAGGACCC
>DDYL01000027.1 GCA_002347925.1 Chloroflexi bacterium UBA2235
AACCTGGGGCAGGACGCTCCCGCACCTCGGCGTCGCTGGTGGCCATTCGGACGACGGGGCGGGTCGTGAAGCCCGCATGGCGGTGGTGGCGACGCAATGCAACCGCGCCATCGGCAATCGAACGCAGCGTACCGACGACCGCGCCAGGAGAAGTTGAGCGCCTGTTGCGTCGCCTTGATGTGTCTGTGGTGCGGAAACTCGACGGGCTGCGTCAAGGGGAGCATCCGACGGCCGCCTTCGGTCCCGGGCTGGACCTCGCAGATTTGCGCCCATATGCACCCGGCGACGACGTGCGCAGCCTGGACTGGAACGTCACTGCACGGACAGGAACCCCGCACGTCCGGAGGTTCTATGAGGACCGCGACATCAGCGCGTGGCTGGTGCTTGACCTTTCCGGGTCGATGGTTTTCGGTAGCGGGACGGAGACAAAATCTTCGCGCGCGCTTACGATCTCCGGGACGCTGGTACGGCTCCTGACCGCGCGTGGTGACCGCGTCGGCGCGTTGCTCTACACCGGGTCTCCACCGAGACCCCAGGGCTCCGTTCGTGACCGAACGGATAGCCGGCGGGCGCAAGGCACGACGAAACGCCGCATCATGGCATGGTTCGATGGCGCACCACGGGTGCACCGCCGTCCCGCAACGCGCGTCAGCGCTGGTGCGGGCCGGACCCACGCACTCCGCCTCCTGCAACGCGCGGTGGCGATTGCACGCGGACTGCTTAGGACCCCCGGTCACCGGAATACCCCGGACGCACGTCACCCAGTGACCAACCTGGCCACGTTGCTCGACCAGTCGTTCGCGACAGTGACGCAAAGGTCAATGGTAGTGGTCGTGTCTGATTTCCTGGATATCTCCACTGGCGGTGGAGGGCCAGGGGCCGACGACCAGTGGGCGCGAAGCCTCCGCGGACTGGCCGCCCGTCACGACGTGGTTGGCGTGTGGGTGCACGACCAACGCGAACTCGCCATGCCCGACGCCGGGGTAGTGACCTTCGAGGATCTGGAGACGGGCGAGCAACTGACCGTGGATACGAGCCAACCGGGAATCCGAGAGGCATTCACCACCCAGGGAACGGCACGCCAACGGGCACTGTTCCGGATTTTCACCCGCGCTGGTGGCCTCTTGTGGCCGCTCGATACCAGTGAAGCAGTGGTTCCATCACTCGTCCGGTTACTCGAGACCAGACGTCGCATGGCAACCGGCCTGCGTCGTACGCGGATGGCAGCCGGTTAGGCGAAGGGCGTCGGAAGAGCGTGGAATTCGCGGTATCAACGGTCCTGTGGTGGATTGCCGGAGGCGCGGTTCTTCTTGCCGCGTATGCGTGGTCCCAAACCAGGCGTGCCCGCGACGCCGTGCCGTTCCCGGATGTGTCGCTGCTGAGAGCGGCGATGGCGACCCGTCCATCGACCGCAGGGCGCCGGCACGCGCCGGCAGTCCTGACAGTGGCCGCGCTGGCCTTGGCAGCGGTGGCAATCGCGAGGCCGGCACTTCGGACACCGATTCCGCGGGAACGCACCACAATAGTACTGGTTCTGGATGTTTCCGGAAGCATGACGGGTAGGGACGTTTTTCCGACCAGGCTGGAGGCAGCCAAGTCAGCTGCGAGGGGCTTCGTCAATACCCTCCCTGCCGGGTTCCGGGTGGGAGTGGTCTCATTTTCCTCGCAGGCATCACTTGTCCAACCCGTTACGGAGGACATGCGCCTAGTACGGTCCGCAATTGACCAGCTCCAACCAGATGGGGGGACTGCGATCGGTGACGGACTTCAGGTTGCGTTGGCGTCACTGCCACCGGAGACCTTCGCAACCCCGTCCGAGGCACCACTGACGCAACCAGTCAGCACGGACGTTCAGGGCGGGGTCAAACCCGACGGATCGCCATTGACCGCACCGCCAATTCCACCTGCGGTTGTCCTTCTCCTCACGGATGGGCAGAACACCGAGGGGCCAGACCCGCAGACGGCGGCTTCAGACGCGAGGACATCGGGTATCCCGGTCTTCACCATTGGGATGGGCGGACGCGGAAACCCGTTCGGTGGTGGAAATCGCGGCAATGGTGTCGACGAGACGCTGCTTCAGGAAATCGCCGCGCAGACTGGTGGCCAGTACTACTTCGCACCCGGCGCGGGCGAACTGAACCGCATCTACGGGGACCTTGGCCGGGCACTGGGGTGGGACTGGGAGCGCTACGACATCGGGCAGTACTTCGCCATCGCTTCGCTTGTGACCCTCACCTTGGCCTCAATCCTCGCCTCGTGGTGGCTTGACCGGTCGCCGCGACCAGGGCAAGCGACACCCTTCGGAGCGGGTGCTCGGTGAACATAGGCGACTTGCTAGGTTCGGCAACCGGTCTCCGCGATGCCTTTGAGGCGTACGGGATTGAATGGCGACAACCGGAACTCCTCTGGGGTGTCCTTGCGGTCCCCTTGATCCTCCTCGCATGGGGGATGACGAGGCTATCCAGGAAACGGTCAGCGGATCTCTTCCGGACTGCGACGCATTCGCCCCCGCGGCGACCAGGACGTTGGCGCCGGGGTACTGCCTCTTTCCTGACACTCGCAAGCCTTACCGGCCTGGCAATCGCGTTTGCGAGGCCAGTCTGGACGCACCCGATGCCGCGTGACCGGGCAACAGTGATGGTGATCCTCGACGTGTCCGAGGCGATGCGCGCCACCGACGTATCGCCAACCAGGCTGCAATCCGCGCGTCGCATCGTGCAGAACGCAATCGACCGCGCACCGGAACGCCTGCAAATGGGAGGCGTGGCGTACGGACCGGCCGCCTACGTGGTTGCGAACCCCACCTACGACCATGGCGCCGTGTCGGCAGCGTTGCAGGCGGTTCGGAGCGTCACCGGGGCCGCCCCCGGGGATGCCCTCGCGGTGGCGTTGGCGGCCATCCCCGCGTCGGATGCCGGGCCAGGCACGCGGGTCCCCGGAGCGATCATCCTGATATCGACCGGTGACCAAACCGGGGGACGACCGCTCGGAATGGCGGTCGCGGCGATCGAAGAGGCAGGAATACCGGTCCATACGGTGGCCGTCGGTCCGCGGGGGGCGGCGACGTCAGCGACAGTTGGCGCAACTCCAGCACCATTCAAGCCCGACGTGCTGATGCAGATTTCACGCCAGACGCAGGGACGGGCAATCACGAATCCCACTGCCCGAGACTGGGACACGCTCTATGAGGCAATTGCGGAGGATGTGGTTGTAGAACCCCGGCCAGAGGAGGTCGGGCACTTGGTGGGCAGCGCCGCCCTTGCAACATGGACCCTTGGAATGGTCCTGTTGGTGACGGCTTCACGACGCCTCATGTGACGACCCGGGATGTGCCCGAGCGCGTCACGAACGTCACTCGTGCATTCCCTGATCGTGCCCGCCACGCGGAGCATTCCGGGAAACCCGGCGCAGACCCTTCCTGATGGCCTTCGCCTGAGACGCATCCAGAAGAATGTCCACAAGCGGGGGCCCGCCATGTCCAAGCCCCTGATCGTAGGCAAGGAACCTCACCACGCCACCTTGGGCCCGGTCGGTTTCATGCTCGACAGGATCGAGATGGATATCGTCAGTGAAGAACTGGATTGTCGCCTGGACGATTCCCCGCGGTGGCGCCGCGCCGGCACCGAATGGCAGGACGCTGAGGACGGCATCTTCCCCGCGGCTACGGTTCAGGTGTTCACCAATTGCCGTGGCGAGGCCCGCGGCGTGGTCGGTAGGGAACCAGACCGCCGCACGCACTCCGGGATGATCGACAAATAGAGCCGTGCAGCACCCGTCGCGACAGTTCCCAAGGTCGACGTTGTCAACCACGCCGGTCCGGTATCCGACAAACGCGGATGGCCATGGCTCATCGTCGTCGTCGCCATCACCGTCATCCTCGTCGTCGTCGAGGAAGTCGTCTCCGCCTCCGCCACCGCCATCGGCGAGCAATGGGGTTATCTGGTCCAGGATGTCTGGACGGTCAAGCACGCCAGTGGACCCTGGTTCCCCGCCTTGACGCCCCAACTCGCGGCCCAGCGAGGCAAACACCTGCGCCAACGCGTTGAGTTCCGGGTCAGACGACCCGGGATCGTCGCCTGACAGACGTGCGGCTAGGGCTTGCTGTCCCTGTGGCGACGATGCCAAGCGACGAACTGCCCGTAAGAACGCCTCGGCCTCATCGTCGCCAGAGGCGCGTCTCGCGCCAATCCCTGGTGACCGGCGCGGACGGTCGTTCACGGCATCGTGCGAAGGACCGCGCTGGCCGAGACCGCGCAACCACCCTTCCACACTGTCGGCCGTTCGACCGGCATCCTGATCGTCGCTGTGACCCTTGTTGCCTTCGTTCATCGCCCTTGCCTGAACCCCAAGTCTAACGCGCAACCATCAGGTCGGCCGGAAGATGCGGGCACGCCGTTACGTCCGGCGCGACCATACCCGCAGAAGTATGCAGAATGGGACCGCGCCAACGACGCGAAAACACAGTCAAGCCCCAATGGTAGGGAGGGAAGTCATGCCCACATCGCCCGTGAAGCCCCGCGCACTCGGTAAAGGAGCACAGGTCGCCTTCGTGGCCCCAAGTCGGCCGGTCACGCCAGACAGCCTGGCCACTGCCTCGACCATCATCGGGGAATGGGGGTTGATTGGCACGAACCGTCATCTCGTACCTGGTGGCCGGGGCTACCTGGCTGGCGAAACCGATACCGCGCGCGCCGCCAAGATCACCGAGGCTCTTTGCGACCCAGAGACCGACGCGATCTGGTGCGCACGTGGTGGGTACGGTGCCGGCCGCCTCCTCCCACTGATCGACTGGGAACGCGTCCGGCGAATTGCAAGGCCAAAACTGTTCACGGGGTACAGCGACATCACGGCACTCCACCTCGCCATCGCTCACGAACTCGGGTGGATCACATTGCATGGACCGGTGGCCGCCCTCCTGAAACCTGACGGGCCTGCCATAAGCCGTGACAGTTTGCGCCGGGTGTGGACCGATACCGAGCCTTTGGGGATCTTGCCAGTGCCGGACGAGTCTGACGGATGGCAGGGACAGACACGCGTCACCCGGACCGGGATCGCTACCGGTCGCCTGACAGGCGGCAACCTGGCGTTGGTCGCGTCGCTGGTCGGGACGCCGTGGGCACTGCAGGGCGACGGGAAACTGATCATCCTGGAAGACGTCGACGAAGCGCCGTACCGGATTGACCGGATGCTCATACAACTCCGGCAGGCTGGCACCTTCGACGGGTGCCGCGGGATCGTTTTCGGATCATCACCGACATGTGAGACGGTCAAGGATTCGCGGCCGTCCTTGACACTCTTTGATGTTCTTGACGAACTGCTCGGTGACCTCGGGATCCCGGTGGTCTACGGTTGGCCGATCGGACACACCGACCATCAGTGGACACTTCCACTCGGGGCGATGGCAACGCTGTCCGTCGGACGCGACGGGCAATCCAGCACGCTGCGGATTGACGAAAGCGCCACGATGGACGAACGCGGTGGGTGATGGACGCGAACCTGTTGGCGCTGGGACCGCACGGATCTGGCGGTCTGCCACCTAGAATATCGGGATGCCCGATCCCAACACCATCACCCTGTCCGATGAGGTCCGCGCCGCGATCAATGCCGGTCGCCCAGTCGTCGCGCTGGAGAGCACATTGCTCGCGCATGGCCTCTCTTATCCGGCCAATATCGACCTCGCCAGGGAAGTCGATGCCATCGTGCGCGATGCCGGGGCGATTCCAGCGACCGTGGCGGTCATCCGGGGTCTCCCGACCATCGGTTTAGACGACGAAGCAATGGCAATCCTGACCCAGAACCCCGGCATCTCGAAACTCAGCGCCCGGGACCTGCCAATTGCCATGGGAACCGGGATTGACGGTGCGACAACGGTGGCAAGCACGGCCGCATTGGCCGCCGCCGTGGGCATCAGCGTCTTCGCGACCGGTGGCTTGGGGGGTGTGCATCGCGATGCCCGGGAGAGTTTCGACGAGTCTGCCGACCTGGCGACCTTGGCTCGCGCCTCAATCGTCGTGGTCTGTGCAGGCGTCAAATCATTGCTTGACATCAGTGCAACACTCGAGCGATTGGAAAGCCTGAATGTCGCGGTTGCCGGGTACCGTACGAACCGGTTCCCCGGTTTCTACCGGCGTGATAGCGGCTACCCGGTTGACTGGTCGCTTGACAATGTAACCAGTGTCGCGAGGGTCGCCCACGCCCGGACGGCATTGCGTCGAAGTGGCGTCGCCGGCGCGGACGGTGCCCTGGTTCTCGCCAACCCACTGCCAGAGGGTTCGGAACTGGACGCATCCGTGCACGACGAAGCTCTCGCGAGTGGCCTGGCTGAGGCTGCCCGCCTTGGCATCCGGGGCAAGGCGGTCACACCGTTCCTGCTGAGCCACTTCCATGCCGCAACTGGTGGCGAAAGTCTCCGGGTGAACCTGGAAATCATTCGCCGGAACGCACGTCTGGCGGCGGAGATCGCCGTAGCGATTGCCAAAGAAGGCCGATGACGGCCCTCCTCTTCGCATTGGGATCCGCGCTGGCCTGGGGAATCTCCGACTTCCTTGGGGGCTATCTCTCGCGACGCCTACGCACAATCACGGTGATCGCGGGGTCGCAGATGTGCGGACTCGCGACTATCGTGTGTGCCTGCGCCTTGACCGGCAAGGGGTTCCCAAGCGAGACGGCATCCATGTTCGCTTTCGGGGCAGGGCTTACCGGCGCCGCGGGCCTTGGAGCGTTCTACCAGGCGCTCTCGATAGGCACCATCAGCCTCGTGGCACCGATTGCTGCCACGGGCGTGGTGGTGCCAGTCTTGGCGGGTCTACTGGCCGGTGAAGCGGTCGGAACGATCGGTTTCGCAGGAATGTTCTGCGCCATGGCCGGGGTCGTCCTGGCCTCCATCTCCAATCCGGAACCGCATCAACGGTTGTCGGTAGAGGTTCAGGCGCACCGGGCAAGCATCATCCTCGCCATCCTCGCCGCTATTGGGTTCGGGGCGTTCTTCACGTTGTTCCACACGGCTGCCACCGAAGGACTTCTGGAAGCAGCGTTGGTGCAACGGATCACGTCGGTCGCGCTGCTTGGATCGGCATGGATCGTCATGACCTGGCGCGACCGCCATACAGTCGTGGCGCATCCCGAGCATGACCAACTCTCACCGCGCTCGGCTTGGGTGATGGTGGGCATTTTCATCACTGGAGTGTTTGACATGCTTGCCAATATTCTTTACGGCGAAGCCAGCGTCACCGGGCTGCTCAGCCTGACCTCGATGGTCAGTTCCCTCTATCCGGTCATCACGGTAATGCTGGCCCGCTTCGTCCTGCTGGAACGGCTTGGCGGGCTCCAGCAAACGGGAGTGGGCCTTGCCCTTGTCGGAACCGTGCTGATCTCTCTGAAGTGACCGCTCGCGTCAGGCGCGTCGCGCCGTGAGGGCTTCGATGATCGCCGTATAGGACGCCTCAAACGAAGCGACTCCGTCAAGCTCCAACCGATCAGTCAGCGCATCGAGGTCAATTCCGTGCGACATGACTTCCTGCAGGAGGGTCTCGGCCTGCACGATCTCCCCCGGCGCATCGATCGACCGCGCCACATCGACCCCGGCAAAGATTGCATCAAGCGTCGGCGCTGGCACGGTATTCACCGTATCCGGGCCTATCAGTGCATCAACGTAGTAGGTTGGATGTAATGCTGGGTTCTTTACGCTCGTACTTGCCCAAAGGAGGCGCATCGGACGGGCGCCGTGGTCGGCCAACGCCTGCCACCGGGGCGTTGAGGCGATGTTCCGGTAGTGGGCATAGGCAATGCGCGCGTTCGCGATTGCAGATTTCCCAATCAGATGTGCAGTCCCGGGTATGCCTGCAAGGAGTCCATCAACGGCGGTGTCAACACGACTGACGAAGAAACTCGCGACCGTTGATACGCGCGCGAGGTCGCCCCCTGACTGGCGAAAGCGTTCAAGACCATCCAGGTAGGCATTCGCGACCGCAACGTACCGCTCGACATTGAACAGAAGAGTGACATTGACATTGATGCCATTGGCGACGGTGTCGGCAATTGCCGGGATGCCGGCAATCGTGGCCGGTATCTTGATCATGAGGTTGGGACGGTCGACCGCAAGCCAGATGCGCCGGGCCGCGGCAATCGTGCCGGCGGTGTCGTTCGCCAAGCGCGGGGACACTTCAAGGCTGACGAACCCATCGGACCCCGCACGGGCGTCGAAGGTCGGGCGAAGCAGGTCCGCAGCGTCCCGGATATCGGCAACTGCCACTTGCTCAAAGACGGCCTCGGGATCCATTCCCGATGCCAGGAGGCCTGGAACTTCGGGGTACGCATCACCGACGGCGATGGCCTTCTCAAAGATGGTCGGATTCGATGTGACCCCACCAAGGCCGAGGCGGACGAGGCGTGCCAACTCCCCCGAACGAAGGATTTCACGACTTATGGTGTCAAGCCAGATGCTCTGCCCGGCAGCTCGGAGTCTGCGTAGCGCATCCGGCACGGGTTTCGCGCCGCCGACACCCTGAGGGTCAGACCGATCGACCGCCATCGTGTCGCCTCCTCGTTCGGCCACCGGATGCATCCGGCACCTGAAGCGCGATTGTACGGCGAAACCGCGCTCAAGTCCTTCTGGGAAAACCGATCAGATTGCGGTCCACCCACCATCGGCAAGCAGACATGTGCCGGTGATGAGACTTGCGCCGGGCCCGGCCAGGAAGACAACCGCATGGGCCACTTCTTCGGGGGTGCCTAGACGGCCAAGCGGAATGCGATTGACAATATCTTGGCGAATGTTGTCATCGCCAAGAAGGTGGGTGGTGAGACCGGTCTCAACGAACGTCGGCCCGACGGCGTTGACGCGAACCCCACGGGGCGACCAGTCAAGGGCAAGCGCGCGGACGAGATTGACGACACCGGCCTTGGCGGCGCAATAGGCCGGTGACCTGGGTGTGGCAACCACACCATGTTGTGACGCGATTGCCACGATGGCGCCGCGCTGTCGGGGAACCATTCGCTTTCCGGCAGACTGACAAGTAAAGAAGACACCCTTTAGGTTGATGTCAAGCACCGTGTCCCAATCGGCTTCGCTCACCTCAAGGGCCGGACGCCTGATGTTGACACCTGCGTTCGCCACGACAATCCCCACGGGACCCAGGGCTTCCTCGGCCAGAGAAAAGGCCTCATCTATTCCCGGGAGGTTCGTGACATCAAGTGGAACCGCGACTGCCCGGCGACCACCTTGCGTCAAGTCATGCACGAGCCTCGAAGCCTCGGCCTGACGCGAGGGATGGTCGGCAACCACCACGTCGGCGCCGGCACTCACAAGGGCACGTGCAATCGCCGAGCCGAGACCCCCTGTGGCACCCGTCACAAGGGCGACCTCGCCCGACAGGCTGAACGGCGAAGATGGCGTCGTCATCGTGTCACTGACCTCAACGATCCTTCTCGCCCATGCCCCATGAACGAAGGTTGGTGATGCTCGTCCGGACACAGTCGATCATTGGCGCATCGCCAGCATCCTGTTCGACACAATGCCACTCAACCCCGCCGGCATCTGCGGCATCGAGGATCGAGGGCCAATCAAGTCGCCCGGCACCGACGGGAGCATATGTGCGCCGGTCGTCGTGGGTCATGTCCTTGCAGTGGATGATCGGGATCCGCCCGGCATATTGCCGAAGGATCGCCACCGGATCGGCACCACCCTTTGCAATCCAATAGACGTCAGGTTCAAAGACCACCAGGGACGGGTCGGTCTCTCCCAGGAGGACATCAAGACCGGTCCGGTCGGGCGCGTCCGAAATCGGGGCGAGTTCGAAGTCGTGGTTGTGGTACCCGAACACAAAACCCCGGTCGCGGCATCGTTCGCCGATGTGGTTCAGGGAGGCGGCAACCTCCCTCCATCCGGCGAGGTTGGCACGTCGGTCGGGCGCAATGTGCGGGCAGAAGATCCAGTGATTCCCAATCTCGCCGTTGTAATCGAGTTCACGGTCGAGTTCGCCCTCAAGGACGCTCATGTTCGTATGGGTACCGGCGGGTCGAACACCGGCACTTGCGAGGAGGGCACGCATCTCCGGAGCCGACAACCCGCCGTAGCTCGCGAATTGCACGCCGTCGTAGCCCATCTCCCCGACAGACCGGATTGCGCCACGGAACCCCTCAGGATCGGCCATCAGTGACCTGAGAGAATAGAGCTGAAGCGCCACGGGCACCACACGGCGCCCCTCACGTGCAGACACCATCGGTACATCCCCTCCTAAGACCTGAACAAACACCAATCGGCGCGGCACGACGGCCCCGCACGTGGCGGGTTCCCGCTCGACCTTGGTTCCGACTATACCCGCGTGTATCGGCGCCGGAGTACCCTCAAAGGCGACCGCTCGGACGCTCGTGTCCGGGCACGAAATTGGGAGAATGTCACCATGGAACGAGTACGTATCGGTGTGATCGGGACAGGCGGGATCGTTCAGGCAGTCCACATTCCGCAGATGCTTGCGCATGGACGCGTCGACTTTGCATGGTGTGCCGATACGGACGCGGCGACGGCAGCGAAGGCCGCGACCCTGGCACACGCTCCGGTCTCCGGAACAGACTATCGGGCGCTGTTGCGTGACCACCCCGTCGACGCCGTCACGATCGGGACACCCCACGTGGCGCATTACGACGCGGTCATGGCTGCCCTCGAAGCGGGAGTGCACGTCTGCTGCGAGAAGCCCCTTGCAATGAGCGTGGCCGAAGCCGAGGCGATGGCGACCGAAGCTGCTCGACGGGGTGTGATCACCTTCGTGCCCTTCTCCTATTGGTTTGTCCCGGCGGCCAGGCTTATGAAGGAACTGATCGACGAAGGTGCCCTCGGTCAACTGACGCACATCAACGGGTACTACGGACAAGGATTCGGCCTGACGGACATGCCCATGCGGTGGCGGTTCCAGCGGGCGATCGCGGGTAGCGGCGCACTTGGCGACCTCGGATCGCACCTGATCTCCCTGACATACCTCTGGGGAGGCAAGATCCGCCGGCTCACGGCCCATACCAAGACCTTCGTGCACCAGCGACGCGTCGAAGGCACTGACCAGATGGCAAAGGTCGACGTGGACGATGACGTGCAGGTCATCGGAGAACTCGAAAGCGGTGCGCTCATCAACCTGTCAGCCTCCCGCACCTATGCCGGTCGCGGGAACTTCCAACGGGTCGAAGTGAGCGGCTTCAAGGGCGGTGCGGTCTACAACAACTCGCACGGTGACGAACTTGAAGTCTGCCTGGGTGATGCATGGGTCGCACGCAACCAGTGGGGCACGCTGAAGGTACAGCCGAAGCACCGCCTGACCCAGATGCAAGTCTTCCCGAACGCGATTCTCGAGGGAAAGGCGCCCGCCGACGTGCTGCCGAACTTCCAGATTGGCCTCGAGGTGCAACGCGTGATGGAGGCGATCGAGGAGTCGGCGGCCAGCGGACAGTGGGTCAACCTCTGATCAGCTCGCAATCACTTCGACTGGCAGGGGGGAGAAGCGGATGAGGTTCGTGATTGCCGGCGCCGGGGCACTGGGGACGGTCTACGCCGTCCTTCTGGCCCAGGCGGGGGCCGACGTCTGCGTGCTCACTCGTCCTTCACGCGTTGAGGCCCTGCGTGGCGGAATGCGCGTGCGTGGGTTGCGCGAGGAAACCGCCAAGATCAAGGTGGTGACCTCAGCTGCAGAAATTGGCACGGCCGAGTACCTTATCTTGACGACGAAGGTAGGAGACAGTGCAGCGATCGCCGAGACGTTACGGGGCGCAGACATCGAGACGGCACTTTCGCTGCAGAACGGCCTTGCAAAGAACGACACCCTGGACGATATTTTCGGACCGGAGCGCGTGATTGGCGCGGCGTGCGCCGTGGTGGCCGGGCAGGGAATGGTCTACGGCGAGGCGGTCCTGACAATGAACCGTGCGACATGGATTGGTGAACGGGCGGGTGCCTGGCCGCGAAGCAGTGCGCGTACCGCACGATTGGCCGCGCTTTTCCGTGCCGCCGGACTTCCATCGTGGACCGTTGCGGACGCAACTGCAGTAGAATGGTACAAGCTTTGTGCTTTACTTCCGGGATCACTCGTAACCGCGCTTGCGCGCTGCACATATTCCGAAATGGCTCTGCATCCATATCTGGCACAACAATTTGTCGTGCTCATGCGCGAGGTATTTGCAATTCCACAAGCATTGGGCGTGTTCGGTGATGACACCAAGGTCATCGACCCCCCAGGCGCACCATGGTCGTTCGGGACGTGGCTCTCAACGCCTGATGAAGTGGCACTTGCGGGACTCCGGACCATCGGCGAAGCGCAGGTTGCGACTGGTCAAAAGGTGTTCCCCTCAATGGTGCAGGATGTCCTCGCGGGACGGCGAACCGAGGTAGAGACACTTGCAGGCGGTCTCATTGACCGCGCCCGCACCTGCGGGGTGCCCCTGCCAGCGACCGAGACCTGCTACCGGCTGCTCCGAGGTCTCGAGTCGACATTCGCGAGGACATAGAAAGGCGCCCTGCGTACCCGCAATCGGTACGCAGGGCGCCCTCGACAGTTCCTAGACCGCCTTGAAGGACTACTTCAGGAGTTCGTTACCAGCCTGGAGCGCCTTCGACACCGCATCGGCAAGGCTCGACTTGTTGTCGAAGTAGTTCTTCAACTCGGTATTGACGGCAGTGTTGACCTGTCCAAGCTTGTAGTTCGCTGGCAGGCGCAACGTGCCCGCGCCCTGCGGGAACGCCTTGATAATGTTGGTGTAGATCGGATCGCGTTCCTTGAGGAGCTTCGGATCGTTCCACACGTCGGTTCGGCCACCCGGGCTTCCGGCGCCACCGAAGACCTGCTCGACGCCGTTGTCCTTGTTCGAGACGAACTTCAGCCACTCCCAGACCGCAGCCTGCTTGTCTACCTTGGTCAGCCCCATGCCCGACCCGGAGGCCTGCGTGCCACGCTTGCCGTCCTTGCCCTTAGGGAAGAGTGCGATGCCGACGGGGAAGTTGACCTCTGTCGTGCCTGGTTTCTTGTACTCGGCCACGAGGCCCGGGGTCGTGTTGTGCATCGCCAGCTTGCCCATTGCAAAGAGACCGCGCTGGCCGGTCAGGCCGAGTGGGGCACCCTCAATCTTGCGGTTGGGATCATCGATCAAAAGGTGCTTGTAGATTGACGAGTGGATCCACTCAAGCCCGGCACGTGACTCGGGGGTGTCGATGAGGAGCTTCTTGCCCTCTTCATCGAAGTACTCGCCGCCGAACTGCCGGACGTTGAACGCACCGAACTCCGAGAACATGCCAGCAGTGACCGGCCAGTAGCCCCACTGGTCGGCTTCCTTCTTGGTGAGCTTCTTGGCAATCTCGATGAACTCGTCGATCGTCCAGCTGCCGTCGTCGGGGATCTTCACACCGGCGGCGTCAGTGAGGTTCTTGTTGTAGTAGAGGACGTTGGTGCCGTAGTGCGTGTGGATCGGCACTGCGTACTGCTTGCCGGCCACCGCGAGGACGTCCATGAACGACTTGAAGTAAATGCCCTTCTCGAAGCGGGAATCCTGCTTGATCAGGTCGTCGAGCGGCTTGAAGATGCCCTTCTGGGCCTGCTCACGACCGTTCTCGCCGTCGGCGACGACGCCGAACCACGATCCATCCGGCAGGGTGTTAGCGGCAGCGAGGACGAACAGCTTCTCGCCGACGTTTGGCTTGGCATCAACAAACTGGACGGTGATCTTTGAATCCGGAGTGAAGTTCTTCTTAGCCTGGTTGTTGAAGAACTGGCTATGGCCAGTTGGCGCCTCGACGCCGTCCCGGGTAAGGATCTCGATGGTGACTGGGGCGGCGGCGGCTGCCGGGGCCGGGGCCTTGGTGGGAGCGGCAGCGGCCGCGGCGGCCGTC
>DDYL01000115.1:0-1230 GCA_002347925.1 Chloroflexi bacterium UBA2235
AGAGATTCCTTGAGCAACGCAATCTCTTCACGAGTGTCGAACTGCATGCGGTAGCCACCGGCTGACGCCTGGGTGGTTAGTCCACCAAGCCGCTTGCCTCGTTCCACCACGACGACTCGAAGGCCTCGTCGCGACGCGTTGAACGCGGTGGCAGTGCCGAGGATCCCGCCGCCGATTACGACCATGTCAACGGAGGTCGGAAGGTGATCGGTGACTTCGGTCACATGGGTAGGCATGCCCGTGATGGTAGTGGGATTGCTGGTGATGTCGCCATCCACCTCTTGCAGGAACCTTAGAATCACCTCGAGGGGTGTTCTTTGACCAGACCCTCCATGGTCCTCATGCCATGCGGGGATCTCGCGCTGGGTGTGGGTAAGTCGTTGGCGCGTGAGGCGCGGGACTAGCGTTGCCGTGTGATTTGGTGGGTTGTCGCGAAGGGATTGGCTTGATGGACACTGACGGAATGCACGGGATGGGCGGGTACCCGCCATTTGTAAATGAACCTCTGGGGGATTTCCACGACCCTGCACGGCATAGCGCATTTGCCGCGGCTGTCACATCCGTCGATGCCGAGGTTGGCGCTCAATGGGAACGCCCGATCAGCATCGCTGGAGAGTCGATCATCACGGGACGGTGGGTCGTATCGACCGATCCGAACCACCCTACGCGGGTTGTCGGTCGAGTTGCATCGGGATCCAGCGTGGAGGTTGAGCGTGCGGTTGTAGCGGCTGAGACAGCGTTCGCAACTTGGTCACGAGTTCCTGTGGCGGATCGGGTTGCCGCGGTGCACCGGGTCAGCAGTTTGCTCCGTGACCGCCGAGACCTGTTCGCAGCGGCCATGGTCATCGAGGCTGGGAAGACATGGGGAGAGGCTGACGCTGACGTCGCGGAGGCAATCGACTTCTGCGAGTTCTATCTTCGTGACGCATTGCGATTGGGCGGGCCACAACCGGTTGCACACCGCGCCGGCACCTCGAACCAGTTCATCTATGTTCCGCTTGGCGTTGGGGTCATCATTCCCCCGTGGAATTTTCCACTGGCAATTGCCGTGGGGATGACCATGGCAGCGGTGGTGACCGGGAACACCACGATTCTGAAGCCGTCAAGCCTGACGCCGGCAATCGCAGCGAGGTTTGTCGACTTGTGCGCCGAAGCAGGGATGCCTGCGGGGGTCGTCAACTTCCTGGGCGGCCCAGGTGAAGAGGTCGGAATGGGTCTGGTGGCCCACCC
>DDYL01000115.1:1251-8076 GCA_002347925.1 Chloroflexi bacterium UBA2235
GCTTCCGTTGTTGCACCGGGGCAGAAGTGGCTGAAGCGCGTGGTGGCTGAGATGGGGGGCAAGAATGCGATTGTGGTTGACGAAACGGCAGACCTCGACGCGGCTGCAACCGCGGTGGCAGCCAGTGCCTTCGGGTTCGGGGGTCAGAAGTGTTCGGCGTGCTCGCGCCTGATCGTGGTTGATTCCGTGCACGACCGGTTAGTCGACCTCGTCATCGAGCGGACGAGGAAGATCCGGATTGGCGACCCGAGGGATTTCACCAATGATTTGGGCGCGCTGGCGAGTGCCGACCAGAAGCGGACTGCTGAACGGTATATCGCGATAGCCCACGAGGAGGGAAAGGTGGTCTACGGACCGGGCGTCCCGGTTCCAGAGACCGGGCACTACGTTGCGCCCCACATCGTCACCGAAGTTGCGTCGCGAAGCCGGCTGGGCCAGGAGGAGATCTTTGGACCTGTACTGTCGGTCATCCGGGCGGCAGATTTTGATGACGCGATCCGGATCGCAAACGACACCGACTTCGGATTGACTGGCGCGGTCTTCTCACGCGACGAAGCGAGACTCGCTCGCGCCGTCGAGGAGTACCAATGCGGGAACCTTTACCTCAACCGAAAGTGCACCGGAGCATTCGTCGGGGTCGAGCCGTTCGGGGGCTTCAACCTCTCCGGAACCGACAGCAAGGCGGGAGGACATGACTACTTGCTGCTCTTTCTCCAGGGCAAGTCGATCTCAACACCTACCAACTGAAGGGTGTGCGCGCAGTTAGTGCGCAAGCGAAAGGGGGAGGTCCATAGTACCTCCCCCTTGCGCAGAATCCCTGCCGCCCGCGTCGCGGACGACAGTCTGGTTAGTACTGGGGCTGGGCGGGTGGCGCTGGCTTCTCTTCCGGAATGTCGGTCACGAGTGCCTCGGTCGTCAGGATCATTCCGGCAATCGAGACTGCATTCTCGACCGCGGAACGGGTGACCTTGGCGGGATCGATGATGCCCTTTTCGAGGAGATTGATGTATTCCTCGTTCACGACATCGAATCCGATGGTGTAGGAACCCGCGTCTGAATTGCGACGACGCACTTCCTCGACGACGACCGAACCCTCATAGCCGGCGTTGAAAGCGATCGTCCGGATCGGCTCCTCAAGCGCACGACGGAGAATGGCAATGCCGGTGGCCTCGTCACCGACGAGATGGAGATGGTCGAGGGCGGCCGCGGCGTTCAGGAGGGCGACACCACCACCAGGGACGATGCCCTCTTCAATGGCTGCACGGGTCGCGGACAGCGCGTCCTCGACGCGATGCTTCCTCTCCTTGAGTTCGGTCTCCGTGGCGGCGCCAACCTTGATGAGCGCAACCCCGCCCGACAACTTCGCAAGACGCTCCTGAAGCTTCTCGCGGTCGTAGTCCGAGGTGGTGTCCTCGATCTGCGCCTTGATCTGCTTCATGCGTGCCTGGATCTCGTCTGACGAACCACGGCCTTCGATGACCGTCGTGTTGTCCTTGTCGGACGTCACGCGGCGAGCCTGGCCGAGATCGCGGAGGGTGATGCTGTCAAGCTTGCGCCCGAGTTCGTCGGAGATGACGGTACCGCCCGTGAGGATGGCGATGTCCTTGAGCATTTCCTTGCGGCGGTCTCCGTAGCCGGGTGCCTTGACCGCGAGGACGTTCAGGATGCCACGCATCTTGTTCACGACGAGGGTTGCAAGAGCCTCGCCCTCAACCTCCTCGGCGATGATCACGATGTTCTTGCGGCCCTGCTGCATGAGCGCTTCGAGCATCGGGACGATGTCGGCGATGGCTGAGAGCTTCTTCTCGGTGATGAGGATATGAGGTTCCTCGATTTCGGCGGTCATGCGGTCGGGGTTCGAGACGAAGTACGGGGAGATGTACCCGCGGTCGAACTGCATGCCCTCGACGTACGAAGTCTCGTACTGGAGGCCCTTGCTTTCCTCGACGGTGATGACGCCGTCCTTGCCAACCTTGTCCATGACATCGGCAATGAGGTTGCCAATCTCGGAGTCCGCCGCTGAGATGGTTGCCACGTTCGCAATTTCGTCACGCCCGGAAACGGCGGTGGCGGCATCGCGAATTGACTGGACCACGGCGGCGGAGCCCTTGTCGAGCCCACGCTTGATGATCATCGGATTGGCGCCGGCCGCGAGGTTCTTGAGTCCCTCGTGGACGATAGCCTGGGCGAGGACCGTTGCCGTCGTGGTGCCGTCGCCGGCCACGTCATTGGTCTTCGTCGCCGCTTCCTTGAGGAGCTGCGCGCCCATGTTTTCGAACGGATCAGGAAGTTCGATTTCCTTGGCGACGGTCACACCGTCATGACTCACCGTCGGTGCGCCGTACTTCTTGTCAATGGCGACATTCCGGCCTTTCGGGCCGAGTGTCGTCTTGACCGCTTCCGCCAGGGTGTCCACGCCCTGCTTCAGCTTTCGCCGGGCATCCGCATCGAAAGCCAACTGCTTCGGCACGGTTCATCCTCCTACCGGTATCAGGTACCCCTACTTCGGGGGTGTGGTCGCTAGTCTCACCGCCGTGGTGGGCAGTCGACCGCTTCAATCAAAACTCACGCGTTGCCGCGTGCAGTGCCTCGGCTCCGGACAATCTGTGTGTCCCAACCTGCGCGCGTTGCCAACGTCCCGCAGGGATTAGCAGTCGTCCGGGGCGAGTGCCAATATCAGTATACGAGGGCCGTTAGCAGTTGGCAAGAGAGACTGCTAATCGCGACGGTCCTGGGATTTCGAGAAACGAGGGGTCACGGGACGAGTGCAAGGGTCGCTGCACCGGCTCCCACATTGATGGTGTCGGTCACCGCCATCGTCCCGAGGTCGATGACTGAGACGGTTCCAGACCCCGAGTTCGCAACATACGCGCGCTGACCATCGCCACCGAGGACGATGGCTTGGGGTTGTTGGCCCACTGGGATCACTGCCTGGACCTCGGAGGACTCGCGATTGACCACTTGGATCAGGCCCAATTGACCATTGACCACGAGGAGACGCACGCCGTCGGGGTGAAGAACGAATCCGTTCACGCCATTTCCCACGTCGATGATCCTGCGGGTTTCGCCGTTTGACGCGTCCAGGGCGTAGACGGTCGTGGTCGATTGGTTACCGAGATACAGGGTCTGGCCATCGTCGGAGAGTTGGGTCTCGCCCGGCCAGACTGGGGTGCGGATTGGTGGTCGGATCGTTCCCGTCGCGACGTCGACGAGTGACACCTCGCTCGTTGTTCGATGCGACACCGCCAAGACGGTTCCCTGAGATGTGAAGCGGAGCGTTCCGGTGCGCCGGGGGAAGTTCAGGCGGCGAATAACCCTGCTACCGCGGGAATCAAGTTCGATGACATTCGAATACTCCTGCCCTTCAGCGCCTGCCGTGGCAACCCAGACGTGCCCATCCACAGGCCCGACGGCGATTGCACTGACCGCGCCTGCGTTCAGCGGGGTGCGTGTCTCAATCGACATGTCGTCCGCGCGGATGGTCACAAGTTCGTTTGACCCGCCCCAACTTGCAAACAATCGCCGCGACGCAAGCGCGCCGGCGAGATAGGTGAACCGCCCGCCACCGAGGGTCGGAGGCGACGACGGGTTGAGCACGGTGCCAGACACAAGGTCGATTGCCGAAATACGCGGCTGCAAGTGACCCACAAACAGCCGTGCCATTGTTGCGGGACCGCGTGCTGGTGTCTGGACCGGTGCAGTGGCGGGGCCAACCATCGGTGTCCGTGGGACTGACGGTGTCGGCGATGCGATCGGCCGTGTGCCGGCCACACCCGCAGTTGTTGGCACCGCGGCCGTACCCGGAATAGTTGCGGTAGCTGAGAGCGATAGGTCGATATCGCGGGAGGATTGCCCGGCACCCGGTGGGCCAAGTGTGATTGGGTCCGAGACCACTTGACCGACTTGGGCCTTGCGGGCCCGGATTACGACCCCGGTGGTCGCTGGAGAGGTGAACCGGAGTTCGCCACGGGCATCGGTCGGTTGGATCTCGAGGATCAGGCCACCAAACCGGTCCCTGATCTCGACGGTAGCATCGGCCACCGGGGCACCAGACGCATCCCGGATGCGGATGCGGACGGGAAACCGGGGTTGAGGCGTGGGGTTCGCCGCGCCAGTCGTTTCAGGTGCGCCTGCCGGGTCGATCACGTCGAGAATGGAGATGCCCTCGTTCACCGCGGTAATCCGAATTGCCCCAACCACCCCCAGCCCCATCACAACCGCCATCACTCCGGCGACCACGCGCTTCATGGCACCTCCTCCCATGCAGGCAGCGTCATTCGGGAGCCGGTTCCCTTCGCACACCCCGGCGTCAGGCGCGTCGGGAGATGGCTTCGTTCCCCCCCATGCACTGCCTGAAGCGCCGGATCGTGCAGTCGCTCCGGCTTCTTACCGCGCATTTCCCTGCCCTGGCCATGCCACAAACCATTCCCAGGCGTGTGCAGTCGCGGTCACTGGCATTCGGGCGATCCGCTTGGCAGTCGCCACGACGCCACGGACATCTGCCCACGTTGGCCTCAGCCGTCGGAGAGCGACATCGACCACGAAGAGCGACACCGCCGTCATCAACAGTTCCGGCCAGATGTCGCGCGGGGCGGTCCGGTGGATCGTATCCCGCCGCCATGCGTCCGCGGGCGTGGGAATCGCGGGCGCGCCACTCTCCGAGGCAAGGCGTTCCAGCAGTGTCCGGTTTCCCCACGCCGGGGCATGTTCCACGGGATACGCGCGGTCGAACCCGGCGATCTCCGACGCGACCACCTCTCCGCTCGTGTCGGTCTGCGTAACCCGCACGAAGTAGACGCCGGGGGATCGTGCGTCGAAGTCGCCCTGGTAGCGTCCTGGCGCCACCTGTGAAAGGTTGACGCGTCGTGAAGCGCCATCCGGCCCGGCGATATCGGCCGACGAGGCCAGGAGGTCCCCGAACCCTCCTCCGGGTGCCCAGGCATCCACCAGCACACGCGCCCGCGTACCGTCACCCTCTGGCGACGGCAGCACCCGGACCGCAATGTTCGGATTCCCCGGCGCGGGCATCGACCACCGGATCGCTTGCACCCAGAGCGACCGGAAGGCGTCACCCCCCACCCAGTCTCGGGACCACGGGCCCTCCAGGTCCGCCGTCCAGACCAGCGCGCGTCCGAGCCCGTACTGCCATTGTGCGAGGACCGTCTCCTCCTGGTCGCTGGTCAGGATGATCTCCGCACCCGGGCGAGGTGTGGTCCGCATGTATCCGTGGAGTTGCGGGAAGTCATTCGGGACCAGCCCGCGCACCGCACTCGAGGCAGCGGCCAGCCGTGGCTTGAAGTCGCGTTCCTGCTTGTGCGCGCGACCCGCCAGGCGTGCCTCCTGCGTCATGATCTGCGGCACCGCGGAAGGGGTGTCGGTGAAGTAGTAGCGCCCGCTTCCCCGCCGGGCCAGATCTTGCAGCAGGGTCTTTCCCGCCTCACTCGATACGCCGACGGTCGAGAGGGTGATGTTCGCCCTTCGGTACGCATTCAGCAGGTTCGGGAATGGCGCCGGCGTACCCTCGCCGTCCGTCAGCAGGATGACATGCTTCACGCGCGCCTGCGTGGCCTGGAGACCCCGGTAGGCCACGTCAAGCGCGGCATAGATGTCGGTGCCCCCATCGGGTTGGATCGTCGCGATGCGGTCGGCGACCGTCCTGAAGTCCGCAGGCCCGCGCAGGGGACGGATCTCCGAGACCCACCGGGCGTTGTAGTCAAAGGCGACCACACCGATCTGGTCACCCTCGCGCAACGTCTCGATCGCAAGGGTGGCGCCCTCCTTGGCGAGATCCATCCGGCTTGCACGACGGTCCCGCGTGTCGATCCCCGACATGCTGCCCGAACGGTCGATCACGATGACGATCGCGAGCGTCGACGCCTGGTCATTTTCAGGGAGTTGCACCGTCACCGGCAGGGCGTCCTCAAGCGGGGTCCCGGCGTACTCGCCCTGCCCGAACGTGTGTTCCCCACCGGCCACCACCAGTCCGCGCCCGCCTGACGACACCGCCTCGCGGATTGCCGTCATCTGGGCGCCCGTCATCGCCGTCGCAGGCACGTCCGCAAGCACGATCGCGTCGAAGCTGGCCAACCCCTGCGCGGTTCCCGGGATCCCGTCCGGTGAGACCACCTCCGTCAGGATGCGGGCCTCACCGAGGGCACGACGGAGCGCCGTTGCGGTGTCTGGAGAACCTTCCACGACGAGTACCCGCGCGGGCTTGGATACCAGCGTGTGTGCCCAGGCCATGTTGTTCTCTGCAAGCGCATCCCCGGGCGCCGCGAGTTCGGCAGCAAACGCCCACGCACCCGGGCCCAACCGTCCGAGGGCGACGGGAATCTCCGCGGGCCCCTGATCGAGGTCCAGCGTGCGATCGAAGACCAGCGTCCCGCGATCGCCGACCCCAGCCGGTCCCGCGCCATCCCCGGCCGCGCGCGCCCAGACTTGAAGGCGGGCGGTCATCGGCGATGGCGAGATGATCGCGATGCGGCCCTCGGCATCGTCACCATCGTGCAACGTCGGCGCGACGGCGAACGAGGCAATCGCGGCGTCATCGAGGCGGCCCGGCACCGAGTACGTTGCAATCTCCACGTCCCCGAGCGCCGGTGCCCGCGAGGCAGCCCTCGCGCTTCCGGTCGTTTCATTCCCGTCCGACAGCAGCACAAGGCGTCGGAGGTACCCGGCGGTCGCCGGTGGCAGGAGCGCCGCCCCGGTCGAGATCGCGTCCTCGATGTTGGTGGCCGTCTCCGCCGCCTGAGCCGCAACGGTCCCCGGCACGCCCGCCCGGGCCACGCGCGCATCCGGACGGCGGACGTATGAATAAGGGGGCGA
>DDYL01000082.1:0-1965 GCA_002347925.1 Chloroflexi bacterium UBA2235
AGCCCCGCGGTCACCGGCCCGGTGTCGTGATTGGCAAGCTCGCCGTGATAGGTCACCTCAACGCCATCAAGCCGCGCACCCGCCAGTTGGGTCAGCGCCCGCCCAAGATGCTCCGCCAGACGAAGGTACGGCTCGAGGTACGCGATCTCCTCAGGGATCCGCAGTGGTGCGTTGACTGCGCCCGCAACGTGCTCGCCCCTGAGGCAAGCGAGAACCAGCTTGGCAACATCCGTGGCGACCTCAAGCTGCGCCTCGCGCGTGCTTGCCCCGAGGTGAGGCGTGACCAGTACGCGGGGGTGCGTCCGGAGGGGGCTATCCGAAGAGAGCGGTTCAGCGGCGAAGACATCGAGCGCCGCGCCGCCGATTAGTCCCGCATCAAGGGCACGAAGCAGGGCCCCCTCGTCGATCAGGCCGCCGCGCGCGCAATTGATCAGGGTCGAACCACGCTTGAGTTGCGCGAACTGCGCGTCCCCCATCAGTTCGCCGGTTACCGCACTTAACGGTGCGTGTAGGGTGACGAAGTCGCTCGAGCGCAAAAGCTCATCCAGTTCGACGAGCTCCGCGCCGCATCCGGACGCAACCGCCGATGACACGAAAGGATCGTGCGCCAGGACGCGCATCTCGAAGGCACGTGCACGACGCGCCACCTGGGTGCCAATCCGGCCCAGGCCAACGATCCCGACCACCTTGTCGCGCAGTTCCACCCCGACGAACGAGGACGGTGTCCACTCACCGCGCCCGACCGACGCACTTGCCGGGCCAATATTCCGGGCATGGGCAAGCATCAGCGCGAGCGTATGTTCGGCAACGGCAATCGTCGAGGCGCCTGCCGAATTGACAACGACCACGCCCCGTCGGGTGGCCTCGTCGACATCGATATTGTCAACCCCGACACCAGCGCGCCCGACAACCCGCAACCGCGTCCCCGCCTCAAGGATGGTGCGTGTGACCTTGGTGGCACTTCGCACAACAAGCGCATCGAAGTCACCTACGATGTCAATGAGCGCCTGGGGTGCCATGCCCGTGCGGACGGTGACATCCGCCTCCGCCTGCAGGATCTCGAGACCCTCCCCCGCAAGCGTGTCGGCCAACAGGATTCGTGACATTGTGAGAATGGTAACAATGTCGACGAACTCCAAGTTACTCCGTCGATGAAACATGTCTTGTCCGGGCGTATGATTTCGNNCCCGTCCCCGACGCCCTGCCACGGTTCCTTCAAGCTCGGCAGCAATCAACCCCGGAGCCACCGCCGGTCACGACCGCGCTGACTGCCGTTGCCGCCCTCATGATTATCGGTCTCGCCGATCAATGGGTGGGCGCCGGCACCGCCCGACTGGTTGCCTTGGTCGCGCTCGTCCCCGAAGTCTGGTGGCTGGCCGCTCTCGGGCGCTTCGGGTTCGTGTTCGGCCTGATGGCGGCCCATAGCTACGGCGGGCGCACGCGCCAGGACAATCGACTCGCTGCCGTCAGCGTCGTGCTGCTCGGTGTCGGCATTGCATTGGTATCGGTGCCGATGGTTCAGGTTCCCCAACTCGTCCACCCGCGTATCCTGACGGGTGCCACCATGCTGGCAAGTTTCGCCCTCGGGGCCTTCGGCGGAATTGCGTTGCGTCGATCATCCGTCACCCCCGCCCTCCCGATTGCCGCCTGGGCAGCCGGGGAAGCAATCGGGGCACTGACCACCGGAACGACCATCGCCACCCTCACCCCTCCCGGCCTCGTCGCGGTCTCGGGCACCGTCGGCGGGGTGGCCTCGCTGATGCTGGTCGCAACCAGTGCCGGCCGGTGGGTCTCCGCCTCCCGGTGGATCGCTGCCTCGCTGGGAACCATCGTTGCCGTCGGGACCGCCACGCTTGCCGTTTCAATCCTGAGCAACCCGGCCACCGTTGCCAACCCCGGGCGAGTCCCGGTCGGAAAGTCACTCTTCACCAGCGTCGCCGACCCGGAATCCGCCGAGACCCACAC
>DDYL01000082.1:1996-2886 GCA_002347925.1 Chloroflexi bacterium UBA2235
CCGTCGGGGCGCCTCCGCGCGGACGGTGCCCTGCTTCCCCTGACCCTCCCCGGCCCGAAGGAACGCGTCCTCATCGCAGGCATCGGCGCCGGGCAGGAATTGCGGGCCGCCCTTGAGGTCGGCGCGACGACGGTCACCGTCGCCGACCCACACCCCGGGGCATTCGAAGCGGTCACTGCGGCAATTTCCGAGGCCGGCGGGCCAGTGCTGACCAGCCGCCCAGGTGTCCGGTTGGTCGCGGAGGAAGCGCGGGCGCACCTCCGCGCTTCCGAAACCACGTACGACCTGATCTACGTCACCCTCGCCGCCGCCGGAGCGGCCGCTGAACCGGGACGCGTGGCCGGCGCCACCCAGTTCACCCGTGAAGCCTTCGCTGATTATGTCAATCACCTCTCACCTGATGGCATGCTCGTCATCCGCGTGCACGACGACCACGAACTCTGGCGGGCGTTCAATACCGCGTTCCAGGTAATGGGTGACCTTGGCGCCCCGACACCCACCGACGCAATCCGCCACCTTCTGGCCGTGAACGACGGCACCTCCGGCATGGACACCGAGCAACTTGTCCTGCCGGTCCTCATGGTGCGCCGAACAGCGTTCACCGAACCACTTGCCCAGCGGATCCTGCAATTCCTGCTCAAGTCGCCGTTCCCGCCGCTCTTCGTCCCGTTCCAGGAAGCCCGGTCAGTCCTCAGTGCCGTCGCTGCACCCGGTGGTCCCGGAGCCGCCGAAGCTCAAGTCCCATTCGATATCCGTCCCGCCACCGACGACCATCCGTACTTCTTTGAACCATTCCCGCTTCCACCGTGGTCATGGCTCGGGGCAACGCTGACCATGATCGGCGCCACCGCCATAGGCACCTTCATGACGACCAGGCGTCCCGCGGAGTT
>DDYL01000082.1:3009-4430 GCA_002347925.1 Chloroflexi bacterium UBA2235
GACCTGACTACCGCCGGGGGCACCGCCGCCCTCTGGGCCGGCGCCGTCATTGCGTCATTGCTCGTGCATCGGGCGCACCGCAACCAGATCCGGGCAGTCGCTGGCTGGGGTGCCCTTGGTGTGGCGCTCTACCCGATCGCACTGACCGAACTGCTTCCCCTCGCCTCGCCACTGATCATCGGTCAGACCTTGGAACTCCGCGTCATCGCCGCATCACTGCTGCTGTTGCCAATCGGTCTTGGGATCGGTTCACACCTCCCAGCGGCCTTGCGACTGTTGGCGATCAGCCACCGCAGCGGGTGGGAACCGATTGCATGGGCCACTTTCCTTGCGGCGGTGGCGATTGGGTCGGCAGTTGCGAGCATCCTGTCCCGCACGCTTGGAGATACCACTCCCATCTTGATCGGGATTGCCACCGGGATTGCGGGCTTCCTCGCGATTGGTCTGCGGTGGTTCGACCATGAGGCGCCGTCGGAACCGGTTGGCTTCCGACCAGCAATCAGCGATGGCCCTGGTTCGCCGGGTCTCGACTAGGAAAAGTGCACGCCGTGACCGATAAAGGCTTCGCCAATCATCCATAGTGGCTCACCTGCCACCGCGAATGCCTCACCAACCGCGTCCGCGTGCGACTTCGCCACTGAGAACAGCAATCCACCGCTCGTCTGTGGATCGAACACCAGTGCGGCGACGCGTTCGTCGATAGTGGACGCCAATGCCACCCGGGTAACGCCGTCTGCATCAGCCATCGTGAGATAGTCGCGATTGCGCCCGGTCCCTCCCGGCACGCACCCTGCACCCGCAAGGTCGAGCGCATCGATCAGGATGGGAAGCAGAGACGTGTCAATCCGAATTTCGATGCCGCTTGCCAGCGCCATCTCACTGGCGTGTCCCGCAAGGGCGTACCCGGTGATGTCCGTGCAGGCACGGATCTCCGGCAGTTGCCGCAAGACGTGGGATGCGCCGCGGTTCAATCGACGCATTGATGCGACCGCCGCCGCTTCCGCATCAGCCGACGCGATGCCACGCTTGATCCCCGTAGTGATTATCCCCGTCCCGAGTGGTTTGGTCAGGAACAGCACGTCCCCATCCATGACCGCGCCCTTCGTCAGGATCCGGTCGGGGTGGACGAACCCGCTTACCGACAGCCCGTACTTTGGTTCCGCGTCGGTGACGGTATGCCCACCTGCAATGACAACCCCGGCCTCGGTGGCCGCATCGGCGCCGCCCCGGAGGATGTCGCCCAGGATTTCAAGCGGAAGGTCGTCCGGGAACCCGGCCACGGCCAATGCCAGGAACGGCTCGCCACCCATCGCGTAGATGTCCGACATTGCGTTGGCAGCGGCGATCCACCCATAGACGTACGGGTCGTCAACCACCGGGGGAAAGAAATCCACCGTTTGCACGAGCGCGCGGGCGTCATC
>DDYL01000082.1:4463-4841 GCA_002347925.1 Chloroflexi bacterium UBA2235
TGACGCAGCACGTGCGCCAGGGCACCAGGGCCCAGCTTGGACGCTCACCCCGCGCAGGAGGCAAGCGTCGTCAGCCGGATCCGGCCACGCACGTCTTCCATGTTCATGCGCCAAGTGTAAAGGCGATGTTCGTCACCGTCGGCACGGTCCGCTCGCGCTGAACGACGGCTAGACTTCCATCAATGAAGGACACCACGCCACCCGTGCCCGGAGCTACGGGCAACTCCGAAGTCGCCGATTCCCTGGCCCGGGATGTAAGCACGCTCGGAAGGCTTCTTGGCGAAGTTCTCCAGGAGGTCGCGGGCATTGATACCTACGACCTCGTGGAGGAGTTCCGCGGTCTTGCGCGTAACTTCCGGGCAGCCACAGACACCGGCG
>DDYL01000082.1:4917-7973 GCA_002347925.1 Chloroflexi bacterium UBA2235
GCAACAATCCTCCGGCAAGCCCTCGTCGAACCGGTACTGACTGCCCATCCGACCGAAGCACGCCGCCGGACCGTCCTGCATAAGCTTCGGAATCTCTCGACACTGATCGCGCCGCTTGACCAACCGCGGATCACGGCTCGTGAGAGGGAAATCAACCTCAACGCCATTCGGGAAGTCATCACCTCCCTCTGGGTGTCCGAAGAGGTTCGGTCCCGGCGACCGTCAGTCCTCGACGAAGTCCGGAACGGCCTCTACTTCTTTGAATCATCGCTTTGGGATGTTGTTCCGCGTCTCTATCGGGACCTCGAGGATGCGCTTCGCAGCGAATTCCCCGATGGCGGGTTTGACGTCCCGTCGTTCCTCCGGTTCGGGTCTTGGATCGGTGGAGACCGCGACGGCAATCCGTCGGTCACCGCGCGAATAACGGAACACGCACTGCGCTTGCACAAGGACACCGCACTCGCGCTGTACGAAGGAAGCCTGCGGGCACTGCAACGTCATCTAAGCGTCGCCCCGGCCTCGCTCAACCTAGGCGCGTCGCACGCGCACGGGGACGATACCTCCGTTGATGACCCTTCGAGCGGTCACGCGTCGCCCACGCATCTCCCGGATGCGCATCCGGTCCTCGAAAGCCTTGAAGCCGATCTGCACCGCCATCCAATTCTTATGAGATCGTTGCAGGCAGCGCACGAACACGAGCCATACCGTCAGAAGCTCGGCCTGGTCCTTGCGCGGATTGGCGCTTCCCGACGGCTCAATTCCGCACGGATCGCCCAGTTGGTTCCAAACGCAGACTTCACGCCGGGTTCAGTCAGCCCAAATGGAGACCGGGCATGGGCCGAACAACGCGCCGTGGCCGGTGCCGAGGAGTTGTGGAGGGATGGCGCCGTCGTTGCTCCCTCCGAAGCCGGAGACGCATACCTGGCTTATGGACGCTCATCCGAACTCGCCGAAGACATTGAGACTGTTGCCCGTGGCCTGATCGCCGATCGCCTCCCGAGATTGCGTGCCGGCCTCGTCGCTGATCTCCAGCGCCGGATCGATGTCTTCGGGTTCCACCTCGCACACCTTGACATCCGACAGCACAGCGCAGTCCATGCCCGAGCGATTGCCGACCTCTTGCGCGTCGCCGGGGTTGAAACGTCCTACGAGAACCTCGACGAACACGCCCGGGTGTCGCTGCTCTCACGCGAACTGCTCAACCCACGCCCGCTACAGCGTCAGACCGGTCCCGACGGCATCTCGCCGTACCTGCCGGAAACGCAGGAAGCGCTTGCCGTCTTTGAAACCCTGAACCGGATGCAGGCCGAGTTGGGATCGGAGGCTTGCAACGTCTACATCATCTCGATGACCGAGGGGGTGAGCGACCTGCTCGAACCTCTCCTGCTCGCGAAGGAATTCGGACTGTTCGACCCCAGGGTGACGCCCGCGGCCGGGGAAGCTGCCGATTCTGGTCGCAAACCCGTTAGTACGCTCCAGATTGTGCCCCTCTTCGAAACAATCGACGACCTCCGGGCTAGCGCCCATCTGATGGAGCAGCTCTTCCGCGTGCCTGCATACGCGCGTCAGCTTGAAGCTTGGGAACGACGCCAACAGATAATGCTCGGGTATTCGGACAGCAACAAGGATGGTGGATTCGTTACGTCAAGTTGGGAGCTGTACCGCGCGCAGCGGGCCTTGGCGGAGCTGGGTGAGGCGCACCATGTTGAACTCACGCTGTTTCACGGACGTGGCGGTGCGCTTGGACGCGGAGGCGGCCCGACAAACCGAGCCATCATGGGGCAACCCCCGGGAACGCTGAAGGGTCGCCTCCGTCTCACCGAGCAAGGCGAGGTTGCCTTTGCCCGGTACGCCCACCGTGACATCGCCTACCGGCACCTTGAACAGACGCTTCATGCCGTCCTGCGCGCGACCATCCACGACGAAATGCGGGGCAGGTCCGGAAGCGCTGAGGAAACCGGGCCTCGTGTGTCCACGACAGGCAATCCGCCTGATCGGTGGTTCGCGCTGCTCGACCGACTGTCCGCTGACGCACGTGCATCGTACCGAGGGTTGGTGTATGAGAGCCCGGCATTTCTCGATTACTTCAGGGAGGCAACGCCGATAGAGGCAATTTCCGAATTGCGGCTCGGTTCGCGTCCGGCACGAAGGTCTGCCAGCGCCCGCGTTGAAGAGCTCCGGGCAATCCCGTGGGTCTTTTCGTGGACACAGAACCGTCACGGCCTGCCCGGCTGGTTCGGGCTAGGGGCGGCGTGCGGCACGACCGCTGGTGCCGATTCAGGTGAAACGGATTGGTCGGAACTCTCGCAGATGTATCGCGAATGGCCGTTTTTTCGAACGCTGGTCGACAATGCCCAACTCAGTCTTGGCAGGGCCGACCTGCCAATCGCCACCCTCTACGCAAACCTTGCCCAAGGTCCCACTCGTGACGAAATCTTTGGTCGCATTCTCCATGAGTGGCGGGCAACCGAACTGGCGATACGGCAGATCACCGGACAGCCCACAATCCTGGCAAATAGCCCGGTCCTGAGCCGGTCAGTGCGCCTCCGTAACCCATACATCGACCCAATGAGCGCGGTTCAGGTCGCCCTCATTGGGCGGTGGCACGAAGCCCGACGCGCCAACGCCGAGTACGTGGCTCCGGGCAGCGGGACCTCCGCATCGCCTGCGAGCACTCTTGGACCAGTCCTCGCCCTCACCATCAATGGCATTGCGGCCGGTCTTCAGAGCACGGGATAGCAGGTCAGAACGGCCCAACGCCTGAACCCCCACGAACGGTAGCCGGCCGAACACGCGCCCCGCCCCATTCGGAAAAGGCTGTCCCACAAGTCCGGTTTCGGTGTTACACGACTGATACGGGACTTTGTGATTGTGAAATCCGTCACATATGGTATGAACTGCATACGAAGAGAGTGCAGGTCGGAACGCGACGGCGGCGTTCTGGAAATCGTGGCACACCGAAGGAGAATCCCGATGGCAGCGTTGCCAACCGAAGTGCGCGAGGCGACAGTCCTCGAAGAAGCCCGGGCAATCGTCAAGGCCGACGAAGCGCGTGA
>DDYL01000082.1:8047-8322 GCA_002347925.1 Chloroflexi bacterium UBA2235
GGCAATCGGGCGGACGGTCAACCTACCGAGTCCGAGGACACGTGGCTCCTCCTGTTGTCCGCGGTTTCGCGCGACGAGATTTAGGTTCTAGGATGCGTTGAGGAGCCGCGCCTTACGAAGGGCGGCCCTATGGCTAACCCTCATGGCGAGCATCAAAAGCCGGAAACAGAGCCCTTGGCAGCGCCCTCTCCCTACAGGTCTCCGCTTCTTAGGCGCTTGAGAAGTTCTTGCTGCTGAATCTTTGCCCGTTCACTCGCCGTCAACTTTGGCTTGAC
>DDYL01000082.1:8360-15229 GCA_002347925.1 Chloroflexi bacterium UBA2235
TCCTCAGGCAACTTGACCATCCCATGGAATGACACGATTGCCGTTCCCTGCATCCGGTCTACTTGGACAACCCGAACCTGTTGCATGGCGCCAGACGCGATCAGCTCACGAAGCACGGGCATCGCCTTCGCAGGAATCTCCGTAAGTGGCGCGAACGCTGGTTCGCTGCTCTCCAGCTGCACGTCAACCAGAGCGCCTCCACGCACCAAACGGGTAACAACCCCTTCGATGACGGCGCCAGGCCTCAGCGTCGCCAATCTTCTGCGAGGCAGCGATGCGGATGGGTGTGAAGCGGGCACCAACGCATCTGCCCGACTGGATTGACGTGCGCGCGCTGAATACCGCTCCATAACTGCTCCCAGAATACCAATCATGCCACCGAAGGAGGGATGCACGCTGCGCGCAGGCGCCTACGCGAGACCGAAACGGCAGGCCGTCAACGACGGCAATCGCGACGACGGCGGGTGGCGATCAGCTTGCCGGCTCGTGCGACGCGTTCAGAGGATGGACGAATACCGCCTTCGCACCGGCACGCCGCATGATCGACGCGTCGCGCTCGGCCCGGCCCGGGTCCGTCTCGCAAGTCGTCACCACACAAAGTCCATCCGCGATTGCACCCCGGAATGCTTCAAGTTGGGCCGCCGGTATGCCGATCGTGACGAGGGCGTCTCCACGCCCCACACCATTGCCCCCCTGCACTGAAACGGCATGGTTAGGCCTACCGACAATCCATACCGGATCTCGCCCGGCCACTGGCACCCGCATGTATCCCGCCGCCCCGACCCAATTGGTCAGGTCTCCAAGAACCGCATGCGCCAGGGGCACATTTCTTCCCGAAACCTGTTCAGAATAGGTCGGCAAAGGTTTGTGCGGATCCAGGACGTTCATGAACCACGCCCCGATCCCGCGGGGGGCAATCATCGCCGAAACAACCTGCGCAGCCACGGCAGGATCCTTCGGATCGCCTGGCAGCGGGATTGCAAATCCCACGATGTCACCAGCGGTCCCAGTCGCCCGCACCGCGCCCAACGCCTGCTGAACCTGGGAAATGGTCGCGAACGTTGCCCCGATCACACACGCACGGACCGTTCGCTCCACTCTCGTCACGTGGCGCACGACAGCAGTCGACATCAAACCTGCCCCCCAGCGACCGAACGGCGGCGCGCTCTCACCTCTCCGGGCACCGGTCGCGATGCCAATTGGCGCTTGCCAATCAACCGTAGTGCAACCGATTCATGGTCCGCGGCGACGTTGATGATGCCGAGCAGTGAGTTTGGCTCGATATCGAAGTAACTCATCCAGTCGGCCAAATCGGCGGCACGAACGTCGTCGTCGGACGCGCCATCCTGTGCGAGTGTCCACAGATAGAGGTCGTCCACCGAAGGAGGTCGGTGTCCCGTCACCTCGAAGTATCTGTCGACGACCGCCTGAAACTCGAACAACTGGCTGTAGTAGTAACGCGAAGGCTGATATTGGACCTCGGTTGAACCCCGTTCGGCACGCACCCGGCCCCCGGCACTCTTCCAAGACTTCAAGTTCAGGAAACCCATCGCTTCACTCCGATGCCACAGATAGGTGGGCCGAACAACCCACCTTCGAAGCCAAATCACCTAATCGTTTATACGAACCTCGCGACCGGTCTGCGACGACATTTCGCAGGCAGTCATGACATCGACAATGTGCCGAGCCTGTTCCACGCTGACCGTCTCCGGCTCGTTGTTCACAATGTTGCTCACCAGCGCGCGGAGCTCGACGGTTGTCGTGTCAACTCGGTCGACGACCACTTCCTCCCACGCACCGCCCCGGTCACCCGGAACACTGCGGAAAAGACGGTTTCGGTCCACGATCTTCAATTGCGCCTCAGTGCACGTGATCACGATCTCACCACCGGGCTGATCAACCCCGGCACCGGCATGGTCCTTGTACCCAGTGTGTGCAATCGTCGCCCCGGTACCGTTCGCGAACTCCAGATAGGCAAGCGCCGTATCGTCCGCCTGGATCGCGTGGAATCGCGTCTGCACCATCGCCTTGACTGACACCACGCGGTCACCCATGAGGTAAGTCAGACGGTCGATCATGTGTGCACCGTTCATGAGCCACATGCCGCCACCCTTGCTCCGATCAAGGAACCAAGGTGGACGCGCCGCAACACCAAATGCCTTGTACCAGCAATCTGTGGCAAGGACAGGTAATCCCACCTCACCGGAGGCAATCATCTGCCTCGCCTTCACATTTGGGGCGAGGAACTGCTCAGTGTGGCCAGTGAAGAGTTTTACACCGTTCGCACGCGCCGCTGCGATCATCCGGTCACACTCCTCGATGCTGTCAGCCATCGGCTTCTCAACAAAGATGTGCTTGCCGGCCTGGGCGGCTGCGATGCCAATCGGCTCATGCAGCCAATGCGGCAATGTGAGCGAAACGATATCAACCTCGGGGTTGTTCAGGACTTCCATGTAATCCGAGACGACTGGCACGTGCCACTTCGCCTCGAATTCGTGCGCCCGCTTGTCATCGACCTCACTGGCCATCACCAGCCTGGTGGAACCGGCCTCCCCGGCAGCACGCGCGTGCGCGCCAGAAATCCGTCCCGCTCCGATGATCCCAATCCCGAATACGCGCTCAGCCATTGTCCTGTGTTCCTCACCAAGCATTCCGGAGCGCGAAAAAGTCCGTGCATGGCACGATCTCAAGTCACGAACAAACCGGGATGCGATTCATCGCCGCGAACCGTCTGGATGGCGAACGGACACGAATGCCCACGCCTCGCCCGCAGAACTGTACGTCACACCCCCAAAAAGGGGCGACGCTACACCTGGTCCCCTAGCACCCTCTTGGCGATGTCCATCACGCGTGCGCGCGAAGTCCGCACGGTCTCATCAACGGGATACCGCTCATTTGAGACCTTGGCCATCGCAATCGCCGACCGCATTTGTTCAGCAAGCCCCGGCCTAACGATTGACATGAGCCGGTCGCGTAAGGCCGCATCGCCGTATCCGAAAGCGTAGGCGAGATCGATCAGGTGAACACGCGTGGAAAGTTGGCGCAAGAACTCGTCGTCGACCTTGGCAAGGTCATCAAAAACCTTCACTACAACGACCGCTTTGGAAGCCGGTTCCGGCTCGTGCGACGCATCATTGCCAGTCATCGAATTCGACTCCTCAACCCTTGCCATCGTACCACCCGACCCTCGCCAAAGGTTGTCAGCGCTGCGCTCCAACGATGCCTACAAGGTGGATGAGCCCCGCCATCGCCACCTCGCCTAATCCGAGTGCCTGGTGCCTCCGGGAAGCCAAACCACCATCTCCGGCGCTGAGTGGAGCGCTTGACCGGACTGGTGCCGTTCTTCGGTTGGCATGTCTCAGCAACAACGCTTCAGCGATGACCGGTCGATACCAAGGAAGCAGCCCCCACGGGAGGCGGTCGACGGGAAAGTACCGAACATCTACAGATTCGTGGTTGCCGATCGGTATGCCGTCGATCGCCTCGCAAAGGACCGTCGGAGAAACGTGCGGCACGAACCCAGTGCGGTGGAAATCCGCAAGGCGCCCGGCGACTACAACCTCGATACCGGTCTCCTCACGTGTCTCGCGAATCGCTGTCAATTCGATCAATTCACCATCATCGGGATGACCACCCGGCAATTCCCACGCCCGGGGCGAAGTCCGATGAACCAGCAGGATCTCCGGGACCAGGGCAGGACCAGAACGGAAAACGACCGCCTGCACCACAATCGAGTCCTCAGGCGCCGTCCGCGGGGGTAGTTCAGGAACCAGACCGAACAACATTCTTGCCACCAATCTCGCACTACACTGCCTGCACCGGAAGTCCGCAACCCAACGCGTCCGGTCCAAAACGCTGACGTCTTAGTAAGGGCCGTTTAAAAGATGAAAACTCCGCCGTCGCCATCCAGCAATCCATTACCGGAACGTGCCGCCGTCATCGGCGCCGGCCTCATGGGCGCCGGCATCGCCGTGGTTCTGGCAGGCGGAGTGAATGGCATCGAAAACGTGAGTGTGATGTCACGTTCCGAGCAATCGATATCCCGGGCGCGTGCCCGCATAGACGGCTATGTTGCCGACCTCGCCAGACACGGTCTACTCTCCGTCGAGCCCGCAATCGTCCATTCCCGGCTTCGGTTCACAACATCCCTCCCCGATGCAGTCAGCGGGGTCGGCCTCGTCGTCGAGTCGGTCACCGAAGACGCCGCGACAAAGCGAGACTTGTTCACGCAACTGGATGACCTTGTGCCGCCACCGGCAATCCTCGCGAGCAATACCTCCGCGCTTCCAATCGCAGAATTCGCGGGCGGAATGACGCACCGTGACCGGGTGATCATTGCGCACTTCCTGCAGCCGGCGCACGCGCTGCCGGTCCTAGAGGTGGTGCGCGGTGCCGAGACGTCTGATGCCACGGACGCCGCGATGTGTGCAATTTGGACTGCGCTTGGTCGCCGCCCGCTGAGGATGCGTCGGGACGAACCAGGCTTCCTTATCAACCGGCTGCAGCATGCCCTCGTACGGGAGGCCGTGAGGCTGCTCGCCGATGGCCTGGCCACGGCCGAGGACATCGACGCCGCCGTGACCCACGGGCTCGCCCCCCGGTTTGTAACCGCCGGGCCGATCCGCCAACGGGACGTCAACGGCCTCGCCATGCATGTCAAAGTGGCGTCGCGCCTCTGGCCGGAACTCGACATGGGTGACGGCGCGCGCGTCCCGATTGAATTCCTGAAGGCAATCGTCGCTGCGGGCGGCTTGGGGTTGGAAAATGGCCGGGGCTTCTACGACTGGCCCGATGCCGACCCGGCAGCCGTCAGACGCAAGCTTGACAACGAACTGCTAGCACTCGTCAAGTCGCAACACGATGCAGGTTGAAGCCAACGGACCGCTTCGCGTTTGCCGTAAAGAGGAGGCATCACATGCGTGCCTGACCCAACACATCAAATGCCGAGCATCATCCTATAGAACACGTCAGCAACGACGGCCGACGCGCCCCCAAAGAGCACAAGATTCAGGACCACAGCTACCCAGATGCCGAGGTAGCGTGGGCGGGTCGGATCGCCAGGGCGCTGAATATCTGACATGGTTCCATCGTACCCCTGTGGTGGCGCGTTCGTCCAGATCTAGAGATGAGCCTCTTGGCACACCCGGCGTGGAGACTGACCGTCGTCGTGTCAGTTCGGTGACAATTCACTGTCGGATCAACATCACTGGAAGATCAACAACGAGTGTGATACGGTAGCAATTGGCGGAGGCAGTCGCAGTTCACAGCGCCTCGGGGGCGCGTCGACGGGAAATTCGAGCGTGACCACGCTTGAAGATCTTATGAGCGCAATCCTGCTGGGAGCCCGGACATAGCCGGGAGCTTCTGGTCACGAGGCGGTTCTTTGCGAGCTGGATCTCCGATTGAACGTGTAGGCAGCTCGGCTCAAGCCGGGTTGCCCTGAGCTGGGGGACCGTAGGATCTATGGAACTGAAGCAGACTCGTGAAGGAGCGCTGCGTCTCGGAAGTGCTGCGAGTGCGGCCGCTGTTGCGGGCACTCTTGGCCTCTTCGACGCACGCGAAGCTGGCGCGCAGGCGTCGGAACTTCCCCGTGGTCGCACCCTGCGCATGGTGTTCGGTGGCAGTGGCGGTAAGTTCACCGACACCGGCATTGGCAACCCTTACGCGGCCGGCGCAACCCATCAGATTGGCAATGCTGCCCTCTGGGAGCCTCTCTTCTATTATTCCGCCTTCGCTGACGACATGATCCCGTGGCTTGCCACCGGATATTCGTATGCCGAGGACTTCAGTGCGCTCACCGTCAACATCCGCAAGGGTGCCGAGTGGGGTGACGGCCAGGCCTTCACTGCCAATGACGTGGCGTTCACCTTCAACCTGCTCAAGGACAACCAGAAGTTGACCTACGGCGGGGACATGAAGAAGTACATCAAGTCGGTTGAGGCGACGGACGACCAGACGGTTGTCTTCACGTTCAATTCGCCGAACCCGCGCTTCCTCTTCGAGTACCTCGCGTTCAAGTTCGACAACGGCGTGAAGCTGCTCCCGAAGCACATCTTCGAGGGCAAGGATCCTCTGGAGTTCATGTGGTTCGACCTCGAGAAGGGCTGGCCGTGCGGCACCGGGCCGTACAAGATCACCCTCTGGAGTGAGACCCAGAAGTTCATGGACCTGCGCCAGGATTGGTGGGGAGCGAAGACGCTGTTTGCCCTGCTTCCGCAAGTCGAACGAATTGTTTTTACCCCTTATTCCGACGACAACCGGACCGCCCAGCTTCTCGCCTCGAACGAAGTCGATGCGTCGCTTGACCTCCGACCTGGCACGATCAAGGCGCTGCTCCCGCAGAACAAGNNTGATCACCCACAGCTTCAACCGCCCGCCATTCGGGTACATCGACTGGTGGCCGAACAGCTTCTGGATCAACACGAAGCTTGAGCCGTGGAACGACCCGGAAATCCGCTGGGCGCTCGCCTACGCGATCGACAACCAGGGTGCGGTTGACGTTGCCTACGAGGGTGCCGGCCAGACCACCCAACTTCCATACCCGGATTATCCGGCACTCAAGCCGTACAAGGAATCCGTCAAGGACATCCTTGCCAAGTACGACAACAACAAGTACGACCTCGCCGAGTCCGCCAAGCGCATGACTGCCAAGGGCTATGCCAAGGACAGTGCTGGCTTCTGGGCGAAGGGTGGCAAGCGCCTCGTTGTCGACATCTTCGGATGGGGCATCTGGGCCGACATCGGACCGGTCGTTGCGGAGCAGCTGCGCAAGGGTGGCTTCGAGTCCTCCTACAGCATGCCGCCGGACTGGGCCGATCAGGCACGGCTCGGCACCCACCCCGGCGGATGGTTCATGGGCCACGGGGCGA
>DDYL01000032.1:0-3690 GCA_002347925.1 Chloroflexi bacterium UBA2235
AGGAGCCACCGTGGCAGGTGCATACGCCAACGATGTCACCGCGAGGGCGATCAGTCCCACGACGCCTCCCACGGCACCTATCCGGGTCGCGACTGGCCGCTGACGGAGATACAGCGCCAGCACGAGGCACGCCATGAGGACCGTGAACGCAATCCAGACGGGGACCTCGAGGTCAATCCACGGACCATCGGGAGCCACTGAACGCATCCGTGCCGCCGGCAGGATGGCCCGCAACCAAGCGCCCGCACCGCCGAAGAGGATGAAGAACAAGCCGTTCAGTTGCAGGTAACCGGGACTGACGTCTGGTTCCAGCCAGTCCAGGAATGCCTGGACGATTGCGCCCCCCGCAGCAATCTGGACAAGGAAGATGAAGAGACCAAGAGGAACGCCCTGCACCATCGCAGCGTACCATGACCGTTCGAGTGTCTCCCGCAGACCGGGCGCGGAGGCTTGTGCATTCCGTACAAACCGCCACACCCGCTTTCGTGTGGTGTGTACGGTCACGGCCTGCCAGTCGGGTCGGTAGCATGAGTTCCAAGCCGGAATTGTGATCGCCTGTGGCGGTCTGCCGGTGCCGGGCCCCGCGAACACAATCCGCCTGGCCGACCTGAGAGAGGAGAAACGACCTAATGTCCGTCGTTGAGGAAGTCGCATCGCCATTGCCTGCGGCGCGCACCTGTCCCGACCCGACACCACAAGGGGTGGTGAACTGGGCACGCTCGAACGGCCTGGTCATGGTGGACCTGAAGTTCATCGACTTGCCCGGCCAGTGGCAGCACTTCACCGTGCCGATCAACGAACTCTCGGCCGGCGTCTTCAAGAATGGTCTCGGTTTCGACGGATCGTCGATCCGTGGTTGGCAGAAGATCAACGAGTCGGACATGCTCGTGATCCCCGACCCGACTACCGCGGTCATCGACCCGGTCTACAAGGTCCCGACACTCAGCCTCGTCTGCGACATCGTCGATCCGGTCACCAAGCAGCCGTACAGCCGTGACCCGCGGTACGTCGGGCGCAAGGCCGAGGCGTTCCTGCGCTCATCCGGTCTCGCTGACACCGCGTACTTCGGTCCGGAGTGCGAGTTCTACCTCTTCAATGACGTGCGCTTCCACCAGGACATGCGCAGCGGCTACTACTTCCTCGACTCCGAGGAAGGGATCTGGAACAGCGGACAGGGTGGAGTGACCCCCGCAACCAGCCCAGCCGGACGAAACCTCGCGTATCGCCCACGCAGCAAGGAAGGCTACTTCCCGGTCGCACCAGTCGATCGCCTGCAGGACATCCGCTCGAACATGGTCCTCAAGATGATCGAGTGCGGCATCACCGTCGAGGCGCAGCATCACGAAGTCGCCACTGGTGGCCAGTGCGAAATCGACATGCGGTTCGACACCCTGGTCAAGATGGCTGACAACGTCATGATGTACAAGTACATCATCAAGAACGTCGCCTTCGAGAGCGGGTACGCCGCAACCTTCATGCCGAAGCCCCTCTACGGAGACAACGGGTCGGGCATGCACACCCACCAGTCACTCTGGACCGATGGCAAGCCGCTCTTCTACGACGCGAACGCAGAGTACGCGCAGATGAGCGACATGATGCGGTGGTACATCGGCGGATTGCTCAAGCATTGCCCGTCGCTTCTCGCCTTCGCAGCGCCGTCGACCAACAGCTATCGTCGCCTGGTGCCGGGTTACGAGGCACCCATCAACCTCGTCTACTCCGCCCGCAACCGTTCGGCCTGCATCCGTATCCCGATGCTTTCAGACAACCCGGCAGCACGCCGGCTCGAGTTCCGCATTCCGGATCCGACGTGCAATCCGTACCTGTCCTTCGCGGCCTGCCTCATGGCCGGCATCGACGGCATCATGAACAAGATCGAGCCCCCGGCGCCGGTCGACAAGGACATCTACGACCTCGAACCCGAGGAAGCTGCGAAGATCCAGTCCGCACCAGGCAGCCTCGGCGAAGTCCTTGATGCGCTCGAGCATGACCATGACTACCTCCTCCGTGGCGGGGTCTTCACCAAGGACCTGATCGAGCACTGGATCGAGTACAAGCGCACCCGCGAGCTCGAGCAGGTTGCCCTGCGTCCGCATCCGTACGAGTTCCATCTCTACTTCGACTGCTAGTCAGCGTCCCGGGTTCTTCGGGACCCGGCAACTGGACGGTTCCGGCCCTTCACACGGCCGGGACCGTCTGCATACCCCCGCGAGTCTGGCCGGATTACCCAAAACGGCATGACTGCGCCCGCTCGCACCGTCACCGCCATCACCCGTGGCCGGAGTGAAGCATGGCATCCGTCTCGATTGCCCATTCGGGTGGCCTCGAAGCGCTTCTCGCCAGTCTTGGACCGGCGGACACCCTGAACGCCTTCGCGCAGCGTCACCTTTCACCGATTGACACGTACGACCGCCAACGTGGCACCGCGCTCATGACTACCCTCGAGGCATTCCTGGACGCGGGCGCAAGTCTCGAGGCAACGGCGCTACGCCTGGGCACCCACCGCAACACCGTGCGCTACCGCCTGCGTTGCATCGCCGGGCTTATCGATCGCGACATTCACGACCCGCGTGTGGCCCTGGAACTGCATCTGGCCCTGCGCATTCGTCAGTCACGGCCACCGGCATCCCTTGACGCCGTTCCCTAGATACGCCTGCGCGTCCGCGCCCGAGGGTCGGGTAGCATACGCCCATCGATGCGTCTACAGGAAATACTGTCGGCAGTGCCCGGCCTCGAGAAACGCTTCGTCCACTACCTCGAGTCGCAGGGCTACATCAAGCCGGGCAAGATCCAGAAAGTCAGGATTGCCCGTCGCGATTACTCGACGACCGACCTCGAACGCGTCCGCGCCATCTGGCTCTACTACCAGCGCGGCATCTCGATCGCCCGGGCCTACGAACTCGTTGCGCGCGACCGGGGGACGGGCGCCTACGTCTTCCTGCCGGTTCCCATCCGTGGGTGGCAAGCCGCCCTGGATCACCTCCACCGAAGCGATCAGGTGCAGGAGGCAGGCGTCATCTATGGTGANNNNCGCGTCTACCGGTACGGACAGACCACGCCCGGGTTTGGCGGGCCCGAACCACTGCGCACCGCGGGGGAACGCATGAAAGCCTGGATCCTGATCAAAGTCCCAGCCAAGCAGATCGGCACCCTTGTCGATCAACTCCGGACCTTCCCGGGAATCGTCGAGGCGTCAGGCATATATGGCGAGACTGACGTCATCGCCAAGGTGGATGTCCCGAACCCCGATGCCCTGGACGACCTGGTCACGAACCACATCCAGAACATCCCGGTCGTAGAATCGACCCGGACCTTCATCGGGATCGGGCGCATGTACTGGGAACGCGACGACGCTACCCCCGCAACCTGACCCTCAAAGGATTCCGGGGAGGACTAGTCGTCCTCGTCGGGTTCCACGTCGGTCATGAAGTCGAGTACCGCGTCACGCAGGCCTGCCTCGTCGACAAATCCGTCATTGGTCACCTGATAGAGGCGAACCAACGCCACGAGACCCGAAAGCGACAGGTGGTCACGTTCGTCATCACTCTCGGCAGTCAGCGCCGTGGCAATCTCGTTCGCCACGTAGGCAAGTGGGTCGGACGCGAAGTCGATATCTACCTCGTCCTCAAGGGTCCCATCCACGCCGAGGAGGCGGCACGCTTCATCGCTCAGCGCGAGACGCACGATCGT
>DDYL01000032.1:3708-5202 GCA_002347925.1 Chloroflexi bacterium UBA2235
GTCATGCCCACACTCTTCCGGCAACGCCATCGCCCGGACGCGCTTGCCTACTCAATTGTGCCAGTACTGAACGTCATAGCGGATTATCCACCCGAGAGACCCCACCGGCGGATCGCGCGGGCCACCCGGACCGGAAGGAAACGGTGCAGGCGCGCGAGTTCGCCCTCAAGCGCGCCGATGCGTGCATCCTTCGCCTGCACCACGTCGGCAAGACGCCGGTCCCGATCAGCGACCGCACGTCCAAGCGCCTCCGCACGTGATTGCCACGATCGCAGCGTACTTGCCTGTGTGATCGCCCACGCCGGCAACCACGCCTCAACCACACTCCGCAGATCCTCGCCCGGCAGGTCGTCCGGCCTGGTCGGTGCCCCCAACCCCTCCTCGATACCGATCACGTAGGCGTACCGCAGGAGGGACACGTAGAACTGTTCCCGCAAACCGACGTCGGCGATCGCATCAAGACCCATCGCCTCGAAGAGTTCCGGGTGCCTCGCGACAACTTCCACCGCCGCTCGTCCGGCCCGCCGTTGCCGCTCGAGAAACGATCGCAATTCGAGCGGGTGGTCATGCAACACCACGGCATCCGCGCGGTACACGATCCGGCCACCCCGCTTCGTCAACCGGAACGCAAACTCCGTGTCCTCGCCCGCGGCGAACGCCGGCAGCGTGGTGTCAAAGCCGCCAAGATCATCGAATGTCCGCCTGCCAATCGAGGCGCACGCCGTGTAGAACCGACTGAACGGAACTTGCTCGGGATCGGTGATCGAGTCATAGTCGAACTGCGCCCCGCGCATCGCCACTTCCATGAGCGGGCTGACACGCGTGGCCGGATCCCAGACTGCCTGCCCCATCACCGCCAGGACTTCGTTCGGAGGCGAGTTCCGGTGCACCCCTAGGAGAATGTCCAGGCATCCCGGGGTGACAACGCAGTCGTCATCAAGGAAGACGATCAGGTCTGCCGTGGATGCCGCGGCCCCGGCGTTGCGAGCCGCCGCCGGGCCCCGGTTTGCCTGCCTGACCAAGCGGATTGTCCGGCCCGTGGGATCGGCCCCGCGCACCACGGCCTCCACTCCGGCAGCATCCGGCGACCCATCATCGACGACAATCACCTCGATCACGAGCGCACCGTGGGCGTGCAACACCCCATGCAGTGCACGGGCAAGCCGATCAGGCCGATTGAACGTCGGGATCACGATCGAGATGTCGGGGAGACCCGTCATGGTGGTCACACCCATCCCGCCGCCGTCCCCGGTTCGTCGCCGTGGTCATCGCCTTCGGCACCGGCGCGGATATCCCCGGTGCGACCGAGCCAGCTACCCCGAACACCTCGCGCCTGGTCGGCTAACGCACGCAGCTCCAGCCACCGTGCGACCGCTGCCGATCCAGGGCCAACCCCCTCCCAAGTGAACCGCCAGTCATGAAGGAGCGCCCGCGCGCGCGCCACGACCACGGTCGGCGGGGCTTCATCCAGAGCCATGCCGAATGTTGGCCACA
>DDYL01000032.1:5243-6741 GCA_002347925.1 Chloroflexi bacterium UBA2235
AGCAGGGCCTCCACCGCCAGTCGTCGCCCCTTCTCGGCGTCACCCATGTCCAAGGCCCGTTCGGCACCAGCCAGCAAGCCAAAAGCCTCGAACTCCGGAATTGACGCCGGCGACCATGCCGGTATCACCCGCACCACGGAGGCATCACCCCAGACGCACACGGCGTCATGATGAAGTGACACCGTCCTGGTATTCGCGGGCAACCACCCAAGGGCATCACTGGGGATCACGTCCAACCGGCACCGCACACCAACGGATCTGTCGAGGCGTTCCGACCAATCACGACGGGCTTCGTACGGGTGTTCCTCGCGGGTGACCGCAACGAACAGTGCCTCCCCCGCCCCTCTTCCCTCTCGTCCCGAGGCGACGATTGCAATCAGGTCGGGAACGAATGAGGGGAGGATCTGCCGGACTCTCTTCCAGGTCTCCGGCCACCACTCCTGCACCACCGGGCCGGACAGTGGCACCTCCAACCCATGTGAGCCCGTCTCCCAACCCTCATCCGCAGCAACCATTACCCGTCCGGCCTCAAGATGTGTCCACCACGCCCGAGGCAGGCTATCCAGCCAGACGCCAAGGTCGGTCGAAGCCCGGGCAACTGCGACTACATGGTCATCCTGGTGCACGTCCGTACCGAAGTCGCCCGCCCCGCCGGTACCGGTCCACCAGTCAATGGCGAGCATGTCACGGTGCAGGTTCGACCGAACCGACGGACCCATCGGACGGCAATCCTCGCATGCACGCCGAACGGCATCTGACCATGCGCGCGCGGCGCGGGACCACTGGACGGCCGCGTCGGGATCGCCAGCAGCTCTCGCACGGACCGCGCCGTAGGAAAAATCCGCCGCTACGAACACAACCGCCCCAAGCAAGCTGATGTATGCCAGATCGGCCTGACCAGACCCCATGTCCGCGACCATCGCCCGTCGGAACCGACCGAGCACATCCGCCCGCCTCGAGACGAGACCCTCACCACTCGCGAACGATCCGGCGCGTTCCGCAGGTGGACGCAACCATCCCCACCATGTTCGAAGTACCGTTCGCGACGTGTCTTGGCGCAAATGCCATGCCCGGGCATGCGGTTCATAGCGGCACATGTAGCCCATACTGGCGAGGCGTCGACCGATACGCGGGGTGACAAGACCGTCCTCGTCATCCGGATAGCCCCCGATCGCCTGGATGGCTCCCCGGCGCACAAGGGTGTTCGATCCACTGAGATGTCGCGGATTCGACTGAGGCAGGTCTCCCGCGTCTTGCATGAGATGCGCCATGCGCCACCGGTCGGCGATGCGCGACCTGTCGCTCGCCACCAAGCGCCCAGCGACCAGTGCCGTCGCCCGCGTCGACATTGCGCGCACCATGCACTCCAACCACTGCGGTTCCGGGACAACGTCTGCGTCCACTGAAGCAACCAGTTCGTGCCGCACCTGTGCGAGGGCGGTGTTCCGCGCCTGCGGCAGGCCGAGATGCACGGGATGGGACACCGCGCGCACGGAAC
>DDYL01000032.1:6819-8774 GCA_002347925.1 Chloroflexi bacterium UBA2235
ATGCCTCGAGGCATGCCCGCAGGGTGCTTGCACCATTCCGGCACGGGACATACACGCTGATCGGTGCTTCGGGGGCGACGGGCATCATCCTCGCAATGAAACGTCCCGTTCACCATTGATGGCGCGCCGACAATCCCGAGGGCACCCGGGTGCTACCGTTGACCGCGCCACACGAATACGCCGACCGCCATGATGCGACTTCCTACCCCACTCCGGTCATCCACACCAACATCCCGGTCGCGCCGACGCGACGGGTGGCGTGTGCTGGTTCGCACCGCAATCGCACTCTTCTTCGCCGCTGTCTTTTCGGTAGATGCAAGCGCTCGCCGGGTTCATGCCGCAAACGGGACCATTGAGGGAAATTGCCCGTCCGAACTCGTCGCTCCTATCCAACCTAATTCGGGACTGGCGTATGCAGTTTCCGACGAAGAAGATGAACCTGAACCCCGACCCGACGGCCAACCGCTACCACCTTCCACGCCAGAGACGGCATACACCGCGGGTGAAGCCGATCCGGCCATTCCACCGGTCCTGACAGAGATCGAGCGGTCCCTGTTCGACGCCGCCAACCGGGACCGAATCAGCACCGGATTGCCCGCACTCATCGTCGACCCCACCCTGATCCCGCTTGCCCGCCTCCGCGCCGGGGACCAGGTTTCCCGCACCGTCCTGTCACACCTCGATGACAGCGGTGCCCTCGGGTTCGTGCGACTGATCCAGCACGCACGCATCCCGTATGCCTACGCCGGGGAGAACCTCGTCCGCCTGACGGTCACACTGCCTCTCGAGACCGCCGGGACGCGTGCCGAACGCGCACTGATGCAAAGCGCCACGCATCGCGCGAACATCCTGGATCCGCGTTACGGTCGTCTCGCCGTCGGACTTGCCACGGATGCCAAAGGGCGACTCGTGTTTGCCCAACTCTTCCGTGACGGTCAGTGATCAGCACGGCATCTACGTCGAGGTACTACCATTACCCAGTGGTATCTTTCACGCAGTAATGCGAATAAGCTTGGCTGGTTCTGGCCGCATCGTAATGGGAGGCAACCGTGTCGAAGGGGCGCGTTGAGGCATTCAGCGATGGCGTCCTCGCCATCATCCTCACGATCATGGCATTCGAACTCAAGGTGCCAACGGGTGGTGACCTCACTGCCCTGGGTCCCCTCGTGCCACTCTTCCTGACGTACGCGCTCAGTTTCCTGACCGTGGCAATCTTTTGGAGCAATCACCACCATCTGTTCCAGGCCGCTGTACGGGTAGACAGTGCGGTCCTGTGGGCCAACCTTAACCTCCTGTTCTGGCTTTCGCTCGTGCCATTCGTCACCGGATGGATGGGAGCGAATAGCACAGCACCCGTTCCCGTAGCTGCCTACGGTGTGGTCAAGCTTTTGGCTGCGTTTTCCTATAGGAACTTGCAACATATCCTTGTTGGCCAGGCCGCGCCTGCATCGGTCCTCGCCCAGGCCATCAGATCGGACCGAAAGGGCCTCGTGACCCTGGCAATCGTGTCGTGTGGCATCCCATGCGCGGCCTTCGCTCCCTGGCTTTCACAAGCCCTCTACGTGACTAGCGCCGCGATCTGGCTTGTCCCGGACAGCCGCATCGAACGGGCACTGAGTGCGCCCAGTTCGCGTGCGGCATGACGGCAATCCGCCACTGTCACCCGATATCCGGCTACTCGAAAAGCCAGACCTGCGTGAGACGGCCAAGTCCGGATCGACACGTACGTCTTCCGAGGAGTGCCAATTCTCATTTTGGCAATGATCCCCATCACGGTGTCCACTCAGGCGCATGGGCCACGGGACGCCCACAGCCCGATCTCACACGAGGGAACGCACGCCTCTTGCCATTGCTACGTTTTCCATAGTAATCTGATTGTCAGGATCACCATCCGAAGGACATGACATGACTTCGCTCGCCGTCCCGTTCACCGCGCATGACGACACCCATCTCGG
>DDYL01000099.1:0-773 GCA_002347925.1 Chloroflexi bacterium UBA2235
TCAAGGCTGATCGTCCGGCTACCCTTCGCCGTCTTCGGCGGGTGGTAGCGTCCGACGCCCGCTCGCTAAAACCAGAAAGGCGTCCACGACCAAAGTCAGAGACGCCCTCCGAGAAGCACCTGTACCCCGGGTTTGACCGGGCGAGTTTAGGCGAGCGCAGGCTCTTCGACGTGGGCCGTGCTCTTTGCGACGGCTATCTGGTAGATCAGTACGCCATAGCCGGCCTTCGCGATGATGTCGGAAATCGTGTACCCCACCTGCACGTAGGTATTGATCGATCCGGCCGTTGCGAGGCCGATCATTGGAAGGATGAACACGATGGGGTAGAAGCACCAAGACACTATCGTGACGTTTCGGGCCAGCTCAATCAGCCCCTTCGCGCCCTCAGGCTGGCGGGCAATCGAGTCGCCGAGCCCGGTGTAGAGCGTGAACACGATGTAGAGGAAGGGCAGCATCGACAGGCCCCACCAAAGCCAGCGGGTTCCACTGTCGGTCGCAACCTCGCCAGGATACCCCAGCAAGATCATGACAACCGCCGCACCGCCAAGCGTAAGGACGCGCGAGCGCGTCTCCGCGGCGGACAGCCCCATAACGAGGATCAGCTCGGCGACCAACAAGGGGACGGTCAGCAGCCAGTCGACGTAGCGATACGCGTCGTTGAACGGCACGCCAGTTGCCGAGACCGTGCCTCCCTTGACCTGAAACGCATTTCCCAGGCTCTCAAACATCCGGAAGTAGTGGTAGAACGCAACCAACGTGACAATCCCGGAGAT
>DDYL01000099.1:817-1439 GCA_002347925.1 Chloroflexi bacterium UBA2235
GCCGCGCCAAACGTCGCAATCCCGAAGGACAGCGAGTTGTAGACGAGGCTGAACTGGGAAAGGTCCATCGCCCCTACACCTTTCGCCCGATGGAGCGCGTCCTGCGCACCCCCCAAGTCCGAAACACTAGGCCGCAACAATTGCGCCCAACTCAATGCTTCGTGAAGCAAGCATTACATCACTGCTCCTCTATGTTAAACGTGAATACCCTGAACTCGTTTCATGCCCGTACAGTTTTTGGTTCTGCACGCCGAGGGCGCCTTGGCAGGTCGGGAACCGGGGCGTATGGACACCGGGCAACACCTTGGTGGCATTCACGTGCGCGCAACCTGGCCGCCTCGCATCGCGCGCACGTTCCGGTCGTTCTGGTCTGGTTCCTTCCGGTGAAGGGGAGGCCGATCAGTCGGTCGCCCGATTCGGCCTTTCGCCCAGCCCGGTGCTTGCGCATGATGGTTCCGTATGTGGTGTTGCTTGTGAACGATACGGAGGCCTTTCCAGACTTGGGGGTCAGTTGATCTGGAACTGAAGAAAGGAAGCGAGGCACGGCAGGCTCATTCAGCGTCACGTACATTGGCTTGGTTTTCCAACGAAAGGCAATCAAGACATAGTTGATACGAACATT
>DDYL01000099.1:1456-2559 GCA_002347925.1 Chloroflexi bacterium UBA2235
GTGCGTAACGTGGCGTTCATCCGCAACGTCATGGTCGGTCGTGCGGTCCGCACCCAACCGGTGCTCCGTGAGGCGTTCGACCGATTCGGTGGGCGAGACGTCGTATCGGCCCTCGCAACCGGGAACATCGTCTTCAGTTCGGACGACGCAATGAACGTTGCGACGAACGCGTCTGGGCGGCTGCGTTCCCGCCATGGATTAGATGAACCCGTGGTGGTCTGCGCTCTCGACTTCCTTCGTGCAGTCGCTGCAGGCAATCCATTCTCTGTGGCGCCAGACGAAGATTCATATTGGCAATGCATGCCCTGTGCTACCAAACCGCGGTCGCTTGTTGGCGCATTCCCATCGAACCGACGTTCCACGATTTGTGTGTATTTCGGATCATCGGAGCTGAGGCATCCAGAGTCACCCGAATAATTGGCGAGTGCTGCGATGCATCGGGTCCGACAGGCCTAACGTTGTCGGGCCAGAAGGTCACAACGCGGAACCGAGAAACGTTTGGGGGGTTATTGGATAAATGACAATCGCCCAGGGACCTGGCGAACCGACTCGTTGGGGATTGGCATGGTTTTGAAGTGTCGTTGCGACGATGCCAGGCAAGGGAGTGGCGCATGAAAGTTGCGTTTGTAGTGTTGTATGTGAATGACGTTCAGGCCTGCCGCGCCTTCTGGGTTGATCAGGTTGGCATGGTCGAGAAGAAGCGCAGTGAAGCGGGGATCTACGTCATCCCGCAGGTTGGCTTCGCCGACCAGGACTTCGCCTTCCAACTGGTGCCGCTCGAGATGATGAAGGACAACCCCAACGGATTGGATCTCGCTACGCCGTCCATCTGCTTCCAGGTTGATGACCTCGGCGCCATGCGTGCCCGCCTCGTCGACCATGGTGTGCCGGCGACTGAGGTCGCCGAGTACCAAGGCATGCAGAACTTTGCGTTTCCCGACCCGGAGGGGCGGTGGTTCGCGGTGACGCGGTGACCCTTCCTCACGCCCCCCGGTGCCAGTTCGGACGTCATTCGGAATGAGTGAGGCACGCCCGCACCGGATCTTTACGACGAGTCTTGCGTCCGTCTACCCGCTTTACCTCACCAAGGTTGAGCGAAAGGG
>DDYL01000132.1 GCA_002347925.1 Chloroflexi bacterium UBA2235
AGTGTGATGTCGATACCGCGGGAGCCCCGAGTGTCGTCGCCGATGCCGAGACGATCTGTGTCGCTGCCGAGGGGTTCCGAGCAATTGGATTCAACCGGGTCAAGGTGCTCGTCAACGACCGAACCCTTTTCGACGGCCTCGGACTAACAAAGGGCGATGTCATCGCGATTGACAAGCTCGCCAAGATTGGCGAAGACGGCGTTGTCCGTGAACTCGCAAGCCACGGACGAACCGAAGCAAGCGCACGCGACATCCTCCACCGACTGCAAGCCTCGCCCGCACCGGCGCGCCTGCACGACGTGCTGTCCGCCGCACGCGACCTAGGCATTGCCGATGATGACCTCGTCTACGACCCGACCCTTGCTCGCGGTCTCGAGTACTACACAAGCACAATCCTCGAAGTCGTTTCTCCCGACTACACGGCAGGCAGCCTCGGAGGCGGTGGACGGTACGACCGGCTGATCGGGCGCTTCACCGGTCGCGACATTCCAGCCGTCGGGTTCTCGTTCGGTCTCGAACGCGTCACCGATGCGCTTGCCAGCCTGGCACGGCTCGACCACGTCCGGGCTGTCCCAGACGTAGTCGTGATTGCATTCGGGTCGGCAAACCTCGGCTGGGCAGGCAAGGTCGCCTCCGATGCCCGAGGGGCCGGGCTGATGGTTTCAGTATCGACTGAACCGGACCGCCCGATGGGCAAGCAACTCGAGACCGCGTCCCGCTTAGGCGCCGGACACGCGATTGTCGTCGGCGAGGACGAGGCGAGTTCCAAGACAGCAACTCTTCGGAACCTCTCAACCCGCGCCCAGTCCACGGCGTCGGTGCCTGACGTTATTGCCTCTGTCAAGAGGAATATCCTTCATCCAGGGACCACTGGTCACGGATAACAGTCAGCGGAACCGTAACTGGGCTAACCGCTCGCGTACCGCAGCCCAGCATCCGTCTTTTCGGGCAGGGTTTACGCGTTCGGGCGCTGTCTTGGGCCGAACCTGGTGAGGAGGTCGTTTCTCGCCTCCACTGTGGGGACCCACAGCATCCCCTTGGCATCAACGAGGTTGGAAACCAGGTGTTCGATCATCGCAAGGGTGGCGCGCCCCAAGTCCTTGAAGGCCATCTGCCGCCATTCATGCACATGGTCACCCCGGCGACCCTCGCAGGCATGATCTGCGACATGGATCACCATGTCCTCGACCGTCATGCCCCCGCGACCGGTCGTGTGAAACGCTATGGCGTCGCACCATACCTGTGGAAGGGCAAAACGTTCCCTGGCCTCGACCGAGGCCAGGGCGCCGTGAAGAAGGACCGGGTTTCCGTCCATCCAATCCTCGAGGACGTCAGACCCGTCCGCCTCGATAGCAGTTCCCCGACTAAAGCCGAGGTTGCGCGCTTCAAGGATTGATTCCGCCCCTGCTTCTCGCCAGAGGTCATGCAACAGCCCGGCACGTCGCGCGCCGTTTACATCAACACCGTGACATTGTGCAAGTGCCTGCGCGAGCGACGCGACATGGATGGAATGAACCAACCGTTTTGCCGAGATGCGTGCCCTAAGGATCGGCTCGATATCGGCGTCAATCTTGACGAGTTCAACAACCGGCTCTACAGAGTTGCGGTCTTTCCGGCGTGATGCCATTACCGACCTTTTCGGTGCAGCATGGTCAGGGCGGCCTCGAGCGCAGTGTGGTGGAGCCGAACCCGTTCTGCCATTGTCAGGAAAATCGGCGTCTCAATTGTGGCACCGCGAAGCGGGAGCCCATCATCCTCGCCAGACAGCTCGTCACGCTGCTTCAGCAATTGGTGGTACATCGCAATGTAGAACGGCAGGGGCCACGTCTTCCATGAACGGCGACGGGCGCGGAACCGATTGGCATCGGTTTCAACCACTCCATTGTTGATCGGAATCTCACCGTCGACGAGTTCGCCTTCATGGACCGGGCCGATTGGCCTCACTGCATCCACGATGACCCTTCCCAGGGCCGCCGGAGCGAAGACATACAGACCCGGAGTATCGATGTCTTCGTGGCAGTCCAGGAACATGTCGAAGCGCCGGCCTCGCAGCCCCCGTTTGACCGCTGCAACTTCCGGTGTCTGGGGAGTTGCCCTCTGGAATGCCCGGTTAAGGTCAAGGTTTGCGGGCCCGTGGCGTCGGTTGTGTTCAAAACCCCAAGGGTTCGTGCATGGAAGTACCGAAAACTCAACGTCGGGCCAGCGGGATGTCGGATCATTTTCAAGGAACGCAACGACGGCCTCGGTTCCACCGGGTTCATCCCCGTGAGTGCCTCCGTTGATAAGGACCCTGAAGCGGGGATTTCCCGACCTTGCCGGCAGGGTCGCGAGAAAGAGGTCGTACCTGCCCCCGGTTGGGGAAATGCCCTGGGTTCCCGTCACACGCAGGCGCCACGGTTCGACGACCGCCCGGCGAACTCGCCGCGCGATCAGCTGGTAATCGCGAACCCGCGCGCCAACGTCGCCGGCCAATCCGGGCAGCGCATCACTTGTCATATCTGCCAAGTGTAGCGAAGCGCCTCTAGATCACCGGCGATGATGCACGAGCGCAAAGCAAATCAATGTCAACGAGAAGTGAACCAAAAGGACAGAGCCCCGCACCCGAGCAGCGTCGACTGTCAGTACTCGGCAACCGTCCGGTGCTTCACATACTCCCAGTCGATTTCAGCACCCCATCCCGGCAGCAGTGAGGGTTCAAGGTGCCCATCCTTGGCATCCGGCGCATTCAGGATGCCCATTTCCTTGGCACGACCCGGAAAGTGTGCGAAATATTCGTACGCATAGGTATTGGGAATCGCGCACTGCAACTGGACGTGAACATGACCGCCGAGTCCGCCAATCGCATTCATCTCGACGTTGCTTCCATGTAATTCGGCAAAGTGCGCCAACTTGACAAGGCTCGTAGTACCGTTTCGAGCGTTGACACGGATCAGGTCAGTTGCGCCGGCAATGAGCCATTCAGCGCACAGTTTCATGTCGTACATCAGCATTTCAGTTGCCATGACCGGCATCTGTGTCAAGGCCGAACACAACTTCTGATACTGATGGAGTTCCTGTTCGTAGAACGGTTCCTCAAGCCACAGGAACCCGAGGTCTTCCATGACATGCCCGACCCGGATCGCCTCCTCAAGCGAATATGAGCAGACCGGATCATTCATGAGGACGTAGTCGTCCCCAAGTGCACGACGGAGTTCGCCGAAGAGCGCGATGTTCTTGGTCGCACCCTGGTAGTTGTGGAACTTGAACGCCTCGATGCCCCACCGCTGTCTCGCATCATCCAGCAGCGCCATGTATGTCGAAGCTGAACCGTCACCGTCGCCCCCCGTCAGGTACGCAGGGATGCGGTCTCGCACCTGACCAAGCAACTGGCATACAGGCAGGCCGGCAACCTTCCCAGCGATATCCCAAAGGCAGTTGTCGAAGTTCCCGAACCATCCAGGCGTCTGATACACCCATCTGGTGCCGTGATGGAGCCGCTGGTAGAGCTCTTCCCGACGCATCGGATCTGCGCCGATCACCTGGGCGCGCAGAACCTCCATGACTGCCGGCGAGGGGGCACCCGTGCAGATCCCGTCAATCCCTTCATCGGTGCGGACCCTCAGGTACGTCTCAGTCTCGGGTTGGTCGCTCCCGAGGTTCCGGTGGGTGTACCGCAGGCGGAACCGATCTGGCACCTGGATGATCTCAAGCCGACGTGCCTTCGCTGGCACCTCAACGACGATGGCCTTCACCTCAACAATGCGCATCAGTTCCCTCCTCAGGGTTCCTGGTCAGTTTCGGGCAACACGGCGCAAGTCAGTTCCGCGCGACGGTCGCCTTCAACCAGAGTAGCCCGAGTGCCGCGAGCGGGCAATTCATCCGGGGAGAAACAGTAGATGCCAGATTGCTCGGGCTTGGCAGGCAATACGATCAGCCCAGGATAGGTCGCCAGAACGTTTCGCCCGTCATGGTTCGGACACCCGCGGAATCGTTCCCGCTTTGGCGGTGCCTTCAACCAGTTCCCTGACCGTTGGGCAGCTCACTGAATGACGCGCCCACCCCGGGCAACCGCGACCACTTCGGCGATGATCCCAAGGGCAAGTTCCTCAGGCGTTCGCCCGCCAAGGTCAAGACCAACCGGTCCACGGATGCGACTGACTTCCGCCTCACTGAACCCCTGCTTGATTAGCCGGGTCCGGCGCATCTCCTGTGTCTTCCGGCTACCAAGGCATCCGATGTACGGCGCGTCGGATCGCAGGGCCGCCGCGAGTGCTGGCTCGTCCAACTTCGGGTCGTGGGTAAGGACAACCACGAACGAGGAACCATCAAGGACGACCTGACCATTCGCGATGGCGTCCTGNNNNGACCTTGGATCGATCACACAGGTCTCAAACCCGACCTCATGAGCAAACCTGACGAGTGACTGGGCGACGTGAACCGCCCCGAAAATGATCAGCCGGGGGTGCCGGGGCCACGCATGAAGGAACACACGGTGAACCATCCCGTCAGATGCAATGATTTCCCGGATGCCCGAAGGCGCGCGCTGACCTTCGCCGATGATCCGCCGCGCTTGCCCGATTGCTTCTTCCATGACTGCTTCGGGTGGCGAATCGCTACCGGTCGCGACGTGGGTCATGGCGCCAGCATCAACTACCTGCCTCGAACCAGGCGCGCCACCTATCCAGGTCATTGAAACTGCAGGGACTGCCCGCTTCCACAAGTCGGCAATGGCCGTCACCGCAACCCTGTCAAGGCGTTCCACCCAAATCTCAATCGCCCCACCACAGGTGAGGCCCGCAGCCCATGCAGTCTCATCTTCAATGCCAATTCCAAGGAGCTGCGGGACGCCGGTTTCAATCACCTGGGCAGCATTGAACGCAACATCACTTTCAATGCATCCACCGCTCACCGACCCAACCAGCTCGCCTCGAACCGAAACGGCCAGCATCGCACCCTCCGGACGAGGCGCAGACCGGTAGACATTCACCACCGTGGCGAGGGCGACGAACCTGTCGCCTCGTTCCAACCAGGACCCCATCGCATCCCACACCATCTGCATGCTAATCTCCCCGCAACCAGTCGCACGATAGCGATGGGCGTTGTCTGATGCAATGTCCCGTCCAATGCTGACTGTTGCACCCATCATAGGCGCAATCCGATAGCTGGGGGGCTGTTAGATGGAAGAAAATCACGTCGGAATTACCGTCGAGGTCAACGGGCGTGCACACCGGTCAACCGTTGAGCCACGGACACTCCTGGTCGACTACCTCCGTGATGACTTGGGCCTGACGGGAACGCATATTGGGTGCGACACCGGACAGTGCGGAGCATGCACGGTCATCGTTGATGGTCAGTCGGTCAAGTCATGCATGGTCCTTGCCGTTCAGGCTAATGGTGCGCACGTCCGTACCGTTGAGGGCCTTGCCCAAGACGGGCGCTACCACGCGGTCCAGCAGGGGTTCTGGGAAAAGCATGGTCTCCAATGCGGGTTCTGTACCCCGGGGTTCATGATGCAGACCGTCCAGATCCTTGAAGACAATCCGGACCCGTCTGACGAAGAAATCCGGGATGCCCTCGAAGGCAATCTGTGCCGGTGCACTGGCTACCAGAACATCGTGGAAGCGGTGAAGGCAGCCGGAGCGACAATCCGCAGCGGTGCCGAGACAATGGCGGTCGGGACCGGGGTCGGCGCGTAGCCAACACCGGGCACACCCATCGCGCTACCACGTGTCGCATTCGGAAAGAACCCGTCGGCGCCAATCGCCGGCTTGTCAGTTGGAATTGGAGGGGACCCAATGGCAGTGGCTTCGCCCACACGGGCATTCGGCGCATCGATCAGGCGCCGCGAGGATCCACGTCTCATCACCGGCCGGGGCAAGTTCACCGATGACATTCATCTGGCGAACTCCGCCACCGCGATGTTTGTCCGCAGTCCGCACGGCCACGCCCGTATCGTGTCGATCGACACGTCGGCTGCAGCTGCGCATCCGGGCGTCCTCGGCGTCTACACCTATCAGGATGTGAAGGGGTTCATTAGCGGCATGCCGTGCGCATGGCCGACGACGAATACCGGGGATACGTTGAAGCTGGCGACGTACCCACCTCTCGCGGACGGCAAGGTCCGGTTTTTCGGCGAGGCCGTCGCCCTCGTGGTCGCGGTTGACCCGAACACTGCGGCTGACGCCGTCGATCTCGTCCATGTCGAGTATGACCCTTTACCAGCGGTGGTCAACAATGAAGCGGCCGTCGCACCGGGTGCACCGCTCATCCATGACAGCGCACCAGGAAACCAGGCGTTCCGCTGGTCGCTCGTCGGTGGAGACACCACCGGCGCACTTGCCAACGCTGACGTGCGCATCTCCCAGACCCTGGTGAACCAGCGCCTCATCGCCACGCCCATGGAAACCCGCTGCGCCGTCGCCGACTACAACCCGGCCTCAGGCGAAGTGACCGTTTGGGTCACTAGCCAGAACCCGCATATCCATCGCCTGCTCATTGCGCTCAGCACTGGGATACCGGAACACAAGATCCGCGTGATTGCGGGTGACGTTGGCGGCGGTTTCGGAGCCAAAATCCCCTACTACGCGGGCGAGGCCCTTTGTATCTTCGCGTCCAAGGAACTTGGGGTCCCGGTACGGTGGAGCGAAAGCCGGTCGGAAAACTATGTCGCCACGGCCCACGGTCGCGACCACATCCAACATGTCGAGGTCGGTGCAACCAAGGAGGGCAAGATCACTGCCCTCAAGGTGACCGCGTACGCGAGCCTTGG
>DDYL01000030.1:0-156 GCA_002347925.1 Chloroflexi bacterium UBA2235
CGGCGTCGGCTGCCTCGTAGGCGAGGCGTGCCTGGTCGACGTCCTCCCCGCGCGGGGTGCCGTCACGCAATTGTTCGAGGCGGGTCTGTGCCTGGTCGACCAATGCTTGCCCCGCCCGGATGTCTGGCGTGCGTGCGCCGGCCTCGACCTGTGCGA
>DDYL01000030.1:248-19293 GCA_002347925.1 Chloroflexi bacterium UBA2235
CCTCGGCACGACCACCAGCTTCGACCTGCGCGAGACGCGTGCGCGCCACTGCCAGGGCGGCACTGGCGCTCTCGATCTCCTCCGCCCGCCCGCCGGCCTCCAACTGGGCGAGACGGGCCTGGGCGATGCCGAGGGTTGCCTCGGCGGTGGCAATCTCCTCACTGCGCCCACCGGCCTCCAGTTGGGCTAGCCTCGCCACAGCCACCTCCTGGGCGACCCGCGCCTGATGGATGCGGGCGTCGAGTTCCTGCGGTTGCGCGCGCAGGACCTCGGCATTCGTGACCGCCACCTGAGCCATTGCGACTTGGGCTTGTGCGGTCGCAAGCTGGGCCCGGGAGGCATCACGGGCCGCCTCGGCAGCGCGCACCTCTTCCGGTCTGGTTCCCGCACGAAGCATGGCCAGGTTTGCCTCAGCCACCCCGACGGATGCCTGCGCCTGTGTAACCTGCGCGGCGATGACCGGATCCTCGATGCGGGCGATCACCTGCCCGACCTTCAACGGGTCCCCGTCACGGACATCAAACGCGACCAGACGCCCACTGACCTCGGCAGTGATCGTGCTCTCTTCGCTTTCTATGGTTCCCGTAACGGCAATCCGGTTGGCACCGATTGTCGGGGCGGCGCGTGCGATGCCAGGCAGCGAGACGTACCCGTTCCGCGCGGCGAACCAGGTGCCTCCGCCGATCCCGATGACCGTGAGGACAATCGCTGCCCTCACTATCGGGGGTGGGCCGTGCCGTCCACTCGCTCCCTGCTCACTCATGAGATGATCCTTACTCAACGTTCAATGAAGTATCGTTTTTCCTATCGTAGCGATGATCTGATCCCGTGTCAATCGCGGATTTCCTGATTGAGCCCGTGGGATTGTCGGGGACAGCCCCGAGACGATCGATGGTCCATCGAATGAATGATTGGTAACGTATCATTGCGCGACCCGCTTGGCGTCAGGTCGGGCAGTTGCCAAACCCGTTCCCAATTCGGCCCGGACGACTCTCGATGGACAGATCGGCGCATTCCGCACCTCCGGCGACGAACGACCGCTTGCGCGTACCTGCTGGAGTCGTGCGTGACCGGATCCTTACGGCGGCGTTCACGCTTGTGCAGACGGGCGGTCCGGATGCCATGCGTCTTGATGCCGTTGCGTCAGGCGCGGGGATCTCCAAGGCGACCCTCTACCGGCACTTCCGGAACCGGGCAAACCTTCTCGACGCGCTTGCTTCCGAGCGGGGGATGGCACCCGGACTGGATGTCCCGGACCGCCGGGCCATCATCCTCGATGCGACCGTTCGATTGATCGGCCTCCAGGGTCTGCGCGCCACCACCATGGAGCAGATTGCCGATGACGCGGGGATTTCACCCGCCGCCCTCTACTGGCACTTCCAGAGCAAGGAGGCGCTTTGCCAGGCGGTGATTGTCCGCATCAGTCCCATTGCCGAGGTTGACGAGTTCTTCTCGGTAAGGTGCACGGGTGATCTCCGTGCCGACCTCCGCGCATTCGTCTGCCTGGTGGTTGGCGAACTGGGGTCAAGGCTTACGACCCATCTCCGCCTTGCGGCAGAGCTGCCAGGTCAGACGGATGCCTTCCGGACTTTCTTCCTGGCCAATGGCCCATTGCCGGTCTGGAAACGGGTTGGCGCCTATTTTGACGAACAGGCGTCGAAGGGCACCTTGATTGAGGCGCCTACCATGGCGAGGGTCCTGACATTCGGGGGCATGCTGATGGCGGGTGTCCTGACCAGGAACGTCTTCGGGGACGCCTTGGGTGTTTCAGTGGAGGACTACGCGGCGCAGGCGGTTGACACATTCCTGACCGGACAGGCCACTGATGCCTACCGCAACACAATTGGCGGGTCGAACGATGCGAGACTCCGTCCAGGCGAAGCGCCGTGACCCGCGTCACCGGCGGCCATTGCTTTTCGTAACGGATGGCCGCTTTGCATCGGTCACTTGACCGATAAATTGCCGCGCTGCCGCGTCGGCTGTGATGGCTATCGACAGAACACGAACTTCGTGGAAAGAACCGTCGATGGTCTGCCGCGCAACATGCGTGCGGCGAATGCCGCACCGTTCCCTTGCCCGACAGATGTGAACTCGCCTCATCGGTGGCACTGACCGAATCAATGGGTGAAGCGAAGATCGTGTCGTCACCAAGGCGGACTGCCAACCGCCCGTGACGGACCAGCGTTGGCCGGCGCCCAGCGATCCCGCATGCCGATCACTGCCACGCAAGCCGTGATCCGTGCAGAGAAATCAGGGAGGGAGTTCGTCGGCCATGGCGTTAAGGATCAATTTCAACTACGCGTCGCTACAGGCACAGCGGGGCCTTAGTGGCGCCGAGAAAATCGCGCAGCGGGCAGGGTCCCAACTGTCTTCGGGCTTGCGGATCAACCAGGCGGCTGATGACACCGCCGGGATGTCCATCAGCGAGACCTTGAAGAACCAGGTACGGGGTCTCAACATGGCCCACCGGAACGTGCAGGATGCGTCCAGCATGTTGCAAGTCGCCGAGGGGGCGCTGACAGAGACCCATTCACTCCTGGCGCGCATGCGAGAACTTGCTGTTCAGGCGTCGAATGACACGCTGCAACTGAGCGACCGACTGAATGCAAATGCCGAGTTCACGGCGTTGTATGCGGAAATCGACCGCATCGCGACGACCACCCAATTCGACGGCATCGTACTGCTGGACAACAGCAGTGTTGCGTCAGGCCTGACCCTCCAGGTGGGAGCAAACCGGGCCGATTCGTTGACCTACACGATCAGCAGTTCGAAGGCCACGAATCTGTACGCGAACTTCACGGCAATGTCCGCCGCCGGCACGCTCAACGTCAGCTACCAGTCGAACGCGAGCGCCATGATCTCGGCGGTAGACAGTGCGGTCAACACGGTCAGCGGGACACGCGCATCGATCGGCGCGATGCAGAACCGGTTTGCATCGGCAACAAACTATCTGTCAGTGGCGGCTGAGAACACCGCTGCGGCGAACAGCCGGGTTGCTGACGCCGATATCGCATCAAGCATGAGTGAGCTTGTCCGCGCGCAGATCCTTCAGCAGGCCGGGATTTCGGTGCTTGCGCAGGCGAACCAATCTCCCGCACTCGTACTTCAACTCCTGCGCTGACGGTCCGGCTGGCCCACCGACCGTCACTGGCGAGCGCGCATTCGACCCGCACCGGTTCTGCCATGCCGGTGCGGGTTTGCGATTCGCCTTCCGAGGCACCCTGCGCGGCCTGTGACGACTTGACGCCGGATCCCTAGCTGGCGAGGCGGCCACGGTGCGCAGCCTTGCATGGTCCTTGCTGCGCATTAGCTGGCACCCGGCCCCCTTCGGCCTTCGCCCCGCCGAACCCCGGCGTGGGATGAACCAGTTGCGCGCACTCCCCTGGCGGACCCTGAGTTCGGCGCCATAGGTACCGTCGGAGGCTGACCACTCGCCAATGCGGCCGCTGGCCTCAGGTGTACGTAAGTGAGATGCCGCGTTGCCGCGCAACCTGGGTTCACGCGGCGGTGTGGAATTCGGTTTTCTGGGGCTGTTCCAATCTGTCAGACCTGAGCGCCTTCAGTCCGCAAGACGCCGCATTGGGCGCGTCCGATTTTGAGTGAACTCACGTAGCCCCTTCAGAACTCCGATAAGAAGTGTGGAACCGCGGGGATTAGTCATCGGGTTGCGCGAGCTGCCACTCGCCGATCGATGCCGGGACGTTGGCCGACGTCTTTGATCCTGGATGCGGGGCACACGGCTCATGGAGGGAGTACGCCGGTATGGCGTTGAGGATTAACTACAACAACGCCTCGTTGCAGGCCCAACGAGGACTTGACGCATCAGAGATGGTTCGTCAGCGAGCGTCAGGCCAGCTTTCGAGTGGACTCAGGATCAATCAGGCAGCTGACGACACCGCAGGGATGGCGGTCAGCGAGAAGTTGAAGAACCAGGTCCGAGGCCTCAATCAGGCCCAGCGAAACGTGCAAGACGGGATCAGCCTTCTGCAGACCGCCGAGGGTGGCCTGACCGAGATTCACTCAATCCTTGCCCGGATGCGTGAATTGGCCGTGCAGGGTGCCAACGACACCTTGGTTACGGCCGATCGTCTGAACATCAATGCCGAATTCACCCAGTTGAAGGCAGAAGTCACGCGGATCGCGGAGGCGGTGAACTTCAACGGGACCAAGTTGCTCAACGCCGCCTCCGGGACAAACGTGACGCTTCAGGTCGGTTCGAACTCCGGTGCGACCAACCAGTTCACCATCGCCCTGACCAACAACATTGCGGGAACCACCGCAACCGTTGCCGGCTCGAATGATGGTCTTGGAATTCTGGACGCTGCGCAGGCATCGGTGACCACCCAGGCACTTGCCTCATCTTCGATTACCAGCCTTGATGCTGCCATCAATCAGGTTACTTCGAACCGGGCGAATATCGGCGCCATGCAGAACCGCCTCGAAAGTGCGTCGCGTTCCATCGCCGTTGCGGCGGAGAACACGGCTGCTGCCAACAGCCGGGTAGCGGATGCCGACATCGCCAGTGCGATGAGCGAGATGGTTCGTGCCCAGATCCTCCAGCAGGCAGGCATCTCGGTACTGGCTCAGGCAAACCAGGCCCCGTCGCTCGTCCTCCAGTTGCTCCGCTAGACACTTTCGACCCACGGGCCCGACGATTCCACGAGGCCTGGGAACGGATAGCACTCTCACTGGCGAACAGGAACCCCGGGGAAATTCCCCGGGGTTCCTCGATTCCGTGCACCTGATCTTCGTCAGAGCCACCCTGAACGAATTGCGATCGCGACGGCGTGTTCGGTCGTGCGGGCACCAAGCTTCTTCTCAACTTCACGCATGAGGAGGTTTACGCGCGATACCGAGATGTCCCAAGCTTTCGCGACCTGGGTGCGGGTGCTTCCCTCAGCAAGCTGCACAAGCAGGTTGTGTTCCTGCCGGGTCAAAGGCGATGGCTGCGTCGGTTTCGTGGTCTCGCTGTTCATCGTTTGGGCCTCCGGGGATGGTCCGTGTCCTACCTGATCCACGCAGGTGATTTATTCGCCCACGTGACGTTTCGTACCATGTGCAGACTATCACCACTTTGACTGGCACACGTGCGGGATCAGATTGCCGTCGCTGATGGGTGGGATACCCTGCTACGGTATGGCCTGTGAATCTTCTGGACGGTGATCAGACCGGTCGGACTACTGGCGGTGACATGTGGTTCATCGGAGTGACGACGGGCGCATCGCTGTCACACAGGTTTTTCCCGAACTGGACGAGAGCCCTGGGTCTTGCAGCCGATTGCCGCCTCGTGGGTATCGACCTTCCGCTTGGCGCCTCATCGGAGGACTACCGGCAAGTCATCAAGGACCTCCGGGATCTGCCGGGCGTCCAAGGTGCCCTGATTACCTCGCACAAGATTTCGCTGATGGATGCGTCACGCGACTTGTTCGATCAGGTCGACGAGACATCGGCTCAAGCCGGGGAAGTCGGATGTATCACCGCGCGCGGTGGTCGGCTGACGGCCTTGGCGTTGGATCCCATGACCTCTTCATTCGCCATGGACCAGTTCGTCCCGTCGGGCCACTGGGCGGAACACCCGGGATCACGTGTCCTGTGCTTGGGTGCAGGGGGAGCGGGTACCGCGATCGGGCTCGGCCTAGCCGCTCGAGCTACGTCAACCGATGTCCCTTCACAGTTCCTTATCGTGGATCGCGATCAGTCACGCGTCGATCACGCGGTGCGGGTCATTCGTGAGGCGGTCCGTATACGTGGATGCAGAATGACCGTCCACGGGCGCGTTACCTCGGAGCCGGGTGACGGAGACGCCCTTGTCAGCGCCTTGCCACCCCATTCTTTGGTCATAAACGCGACTGGCATGGGCAAGGACACCGCCGGGTCACCTGTGACCGGGACAGTGCAGTTTCCAGATCAGGGCTTCGCGTGGGAATTGAACTACCGCGGTGAACGGCTGTTCCTTCACTATGCCGAAGAATGCCGACAGTCGCGCGGACTGGTTGTCGCGGATGGTTGGGATTATTTCGTCGTCAGTTGGATCGAACATCTTGCGCGGATTTACGGAGTGCCTTTGACACCTGACCACCGGCGCGAACTGATTGCAGGCACCACCCGACCGTGAGCTGCACGGCAGGTCGTAGCGTCACTCGGATTTCGGCTTGATCGGTCTCGCGGGACCGGTGGGCAGGGTGAACCAGAAAGTCGAACCCTCGCCGATCTTGCTTTCAACACCGATCCGACCGCCATGACCCTCGATGATCTGCCGACAGATCGCGAGACCCAGCCCGGTCCCCCGGATCCCGTGACGGATTGCCTCGGCAGTCCGCGCAAACCGTTCGAAGATACGGCCGTGGCTGTCAGGCCCGATCCCGATGCCATGGTCCTGCACCTCGACCCGAAACTCTGAAGTCCCAGGATCTGCCGTCAAAGAAATGGTGATCTCGCCACCATCGGGTGAGTACTTGACCGCGTTGCCGAGCAAGTTGCTGACGACCTGCAGAATGCGGTCATGGTCGGCGCTGACGGTTGGAAGTCCATGGTCCGCCACGACGGTGATCTGGTGCTTGGTGTCGTCGTCGGACTTCCAGCGCGTGACTTCCTTGGAGATGAGGTCAACAAGGTCGATCGTCGCGATGTTGATGCGTGACGCGCCGGCTTCCAGTCGTTCGAGGTCGAGGACGTTCTCCATCATCCGCGTCAGGCGCTCGACGTCCCTGACGATATCCCCGGCAAACTCGTGGATTTCGGCGGGTTCGAGTGTCTCGTCCCGGATCAGTTCGGCGTAACCGAGGATCGTGGTCAATGGCGTCCGGAACTCATGGGACACGTCGGAGATGATCTCGGTCTTGCGCCGGCTCACATCCTGCAACCGGTCAACCACGGCTTCGAGACGGGAGTTCGCTTCATTTAAAGCCGTTCTTTCACGCCGGAGTTCAATGAGGGCCATGATCTGCCTCGCAACCGCGCGAAGCGCGTCCGCATGGTCTGGTTCAAGAGATGCTCGAGCTTCCGACCCGAACACGCATACGGTGCCGAGTGCGTACCCATCCTCAGTCACCACGGGTGCCGCCGCGTAAAACCGCATATGCGGTGAACGAGTCACTATCGGATGTTCGGCGAAACGGTCGTCAGCGGCGAGGTCAGTCACCGCAAACACGTCATCGGACTGCGCGATGACACGCGTGCAGATCGAGTAGCCGCGCGGCACGGTCCGCCGTGCCATCCCGAAAGACGCCTTCGTCCACTGCCGGTCACGGTCGACCAGATTGATCAGCGCAACGGGCGCACCACACAGGGTGGCCGCGATTCGTGCGAGGTCGTTGAACGCTGGATCCTCGGGAGTGTCCAGGATGCCGTACTCAAGGAGGGCCGCAATCCGTGCATCCTCATTTGCCGGCACCGGGTATGAGCGGGGGTTCCAAGCCGGTTGCGTGTCCGCAGGTCCGTGGGGTGAACTTCCCACAATGGACTTCGGCAATTCCTCACCTGAGGATTGTCCGCCCTGACCTGCCTTCTGGTTGGCGTTGTTGGTCATCGTTCCACTATTGCACGTCCATTCGGACCTCGAAATCGCGCGGTTCCGTGGCGTGCGTGCCCGTTAGCGTACGGTATTCGCGAACCAAAGGAAGACCGTCCCTCCAACTGCGCCACCGGTTACCCTTGGCACGTGAGTGACTCCGGGTCAGCTTGACGAGTGATTGGCCGAACGTGACATCGCGACCCACCTCCGGGAGTCATCCGTCGGATCCGACAGATGGAACTGATTTCAAGAACTGGCCTGATGACCGCAGCGGGAACCGCCGTGATTGCGCGGGGTACTTGTGGCGTTCTGCGGTGGCGCTTGTCGCGTCATCCGCGTTGGGCACGGCNNTCGGCCCGCCAGGTTGGTGCGGCCGGGGTTGCCGAACAGGACGGCTTTCGGGAGCAAACCCAGGACCCCGCGAAAATCCTGGGCACTCTGAGGAGTAGTCACCCGCGTCTCCTCCTGGACCAATCCGGGCTTCAGAACATTCGTGATCTTGTGGTCCGGGACCCGACTGCCAAGGCGTACCTTGCGAGGCTGGTGCAGACCGGCAAGCGTCTCCTCGATCAACCGGAATCCGCCCGGGTCCTTGTTGGTCCCCGACTGCTTGCGACAAGCCGACGCGTTCTCGACCGGGTTTCGACCCTTTCCTTGCTGTTCAATCTGGATGGCGATGTGCGGTGGCGCGACCGAGCCATTGCCGAGATGCGCGCGGCCGCATCATTTTCGGACTGGAACCCATCGCACTTCCTTGATGTCGCCGAGATGACCCATGGACTAGCACTCGGCTATGACTGGTTGCATGCGAGCATGGATCAGCCCACGCGAGATCTGATTGCAAACGCAATCATCGAGAAGGGCTTGCGACCGGCCGACGAGGCGTACCGGCAGAAGGCGTGGTGGGTGACGTCGGAGGCAAACTGGAATGCCGTCTGCAACGGTGGCCTCATTGTCGGAGCACTTGCCGTTGCCGACCGCGCTAGTGACCTTGCGCAGTCGATCATTGTTCGCGCTCTCGGGGGCCTTCCGTCAGTCCTCGCCAGTTACGCACCTGATGGCGGATGGGCCGAAGGGCCGTCGTACTGGGAGTACGCCACGGCTTACCTCGCGGTTGCCATCTCCGCGCTTGAGACTGCGCTCGGCTCGGACTTCGGCATTGGCGGGTACGCTGGTCTGTCATTCACGGCGCAGTACCGCCTGAACGTCACCGGTACTTCCGGACTGGTCTTCAATTACGCGGATAGCCCTGACCGGCTGGATGTCGATCCGGTTGTCGCCTGGCTTGGCCACCGGTACGCCGACCCGTGGGTGGAATTCGAAGGCCGTCGTTTGACGGGCACTGCCGTCCACGCCATGAACCTTGCGTGGTATGCGCCCCCGGCCGGCAGTGGCAGGGCGCCTTCCTTGGACCGATGGTTCCGTGGGACCGATGTGGTCTGCATGCGGAGTTCGTGGACCGACCCGAACGCACTGTTCTGCGGTGTCAAGGGCGGCGACAACGGGGCCAGCCATGCCCACCTTGATCTCGGTACGTTTGTGCTCGACGCCCTCGGTCAACGGTGGGCAGTCGACCTCGGTCCCGACGACTACAACCTTCCCGAGTACTTCGGGAAGCGCCGTGGCACGTATTACCGTATCCGCACTGAAGGTCACAACACCCTGGTGATGGCAGGGCAGAACCAGGATGCGACCGCACGCGCCTCGGTTACGTCGTACTTCGCCTCCACTGAAGATGCCCGTGTCGTGATCGACTTGACGGCTGCCTATGCGGGCACCGGTACCATCCGAGTCCGGCGGGGCGTTGCGCTTCAGGATGGTCGTTCCCGGGTCCTGATCCAGGACGAGATCTCACACAGGGGTGATGTGGACATCGTCTGGGCGATGCACACCCAGGCCGATGTGCAGTTCGACTACGCGTCGGGGGCTCGCGTAGCCACCCTGACACGGGGCAATGCGGTCATGGAGGCGCGGATCATCTCTCCCGCTGACGCATGGTTCGCGATCGAGGTAGTGGCTGCGCCGTCACCGCAGAAGCGGATTGACGGGGTCAGGAAGCTGACCGTCCAGATTCCCCAAGCGCCGCCTGACACGCGAATTGCCGTCCTCCTGACACCCCTCAACGAGATCACCATCCCTTTGGCGATCCCGGAACTCCTGCCTCTCGACTACTGGGGTCTCGCGGCTGGCGTCGATTAGACCGGTTCCACGACGCAAATCGCTCACCGTAGATGGAGATCCCACCCGGCTGGCCGTGCCACCGCGTCGTATGTGGCAAGGCCAGCGGAACCTCCTATCCGGTTTATCCGGACTTGGCGGACGGGTGCGGAAACTTGGGAACCAGATCCACAAGGGCGTCAACAAGAAGGTCAAGTTCTGTGCGGGTCGTGTAGGCCTGGACCGAGATCCGCGCGAATGTCCGTCCACCCCAGTCGATGATCGGGATCACGATGTTGTGGTCCTCGTAGAGGCGGGTGCTGACTGCGCCGGCGTCGCAACGTCCGATCGGAGCGGCGACCATCTGGACCCACCAGTCGGTCGTCGGCGGGGACATCGGTGGTTCCCCGAATGCGTCGATCAGGCGGTTCATGGCGTACGTCGCCATGACATGAGCATCGGCGCGGATGCGCGCCCAGTCGTGGTGCGCCTGGAACTCGATTGCGGCCGGGACCGTCAGGTAGGAGGCCGGGTCGAAGGTGCCCCGCCACTGGTGTTCGTGCACGTAGACCGATTCGCCGGGGGGTGTGGTGCGCCAACCATGGCCGATGATGACGGGGCGCAGAAGCTTCTGCATGTCCCGTCGGGCATGGAGGAAGCCGGACCCCTTCGGAGCGCACAACCATTTGTGGCAGTTTCCTGAGTAGAAGTCGGCATCTATTTCAGTCAGGTTGATTGCCACCTGGCCCGGCGCGTGTGCCCCGTCGATGACCGTGATCAGTCCGAGGGCACGTGCCCGCTTGACAATCAGTTCCACGGGGAAGCGCAACGCCGTCGGAGAGGTGATGTGGCTCAGGTAGACGATCCGGGTCCGGGGTCCGACGTGTGCCAGGAACCGGTCGGCGAACTCCTCCGCGGTGGTGAACGGCGGAGCCAACTCAACCCGGTTGTAGATGACGCCGCGCGGTTCGGACACAAAGGTCCACGCCTTGTCGAGTGCGCCGTATTCGTGGCTGGTGCTCAGGATCTCGTCACCGGCAACCAGAGGCAGGTTCTCCGCGAGTGATTGGATGACGACGTTCAGGCCCTGCGTGGCATTGGGGTAGTAGACGAGGTCGTCCGCATCAGCGCCCAGGTATGCGGCTAGATCCTGGCGCGCCTGCTTCATCACGGGTGCGAACCGACGGCCCAGGAAGGTGACCGGTTCGGCCTCGAGTTCCCGCTGCCATGTCTGGTAGATCTCGAAGACTTCGCGCGGGCATGCCCCGAATGACCCGTGGTTCAGGAAGACGACGTCCTCTTTAAGAAGGAAGTCGCCGCGCATGTGCCGGGGTCCCGGGAACGCGGGCACGCTGTCCGCGCCATGCGAAGTTGTCGTCGATGTGTTGGTGGTAGAGGTGGTGTTCACGGAGACGCAGGATAACGCCCCGGTTGCCACGCTGCTGGAATGGTTTGCTACCCACCACCGTCACGCGATGATGGGATGACACGGATGCTTGCTAGAGTTTCCGGCATGGTCGGACCGAAACCCGTTGCATCGCCAGAGCGGCTTGAAGCCGTAGCGCACGGACGTGTGCAAGGGGTCGGCTACCGGGCCTTCGTCGTCAAGGAAGCCCGTCGGTTGGGCGTCACCGGCTACGCGCGCAACCTCCCGGATCGGCGCATGGTCGAGGTCGTCGCTGAAGGTGCACGGATAGACCTTGAACTGCTGATCGCCGCGCTCCACAAGGGGCCCTGGATCGCGAAGGTCGAACGGGTCACCACGCTTTGGCTGACATCGACAGGCCAGTTCGCCGACTTCGACATCCGCACCTGAGGACGTGACTTCTCGTCGTCTCAGTCGACACGACCCACGGTCATTGAGATGAGTTCGCTCCCCGTTACGGAGATCCACACTTTTCAGTTGTCGACGGTCACCCACCCGCCGCTGCGTGATGCATGGTCTGCGCTTGAGGCTACCCGCGCCGCTGCCACCGCGTCGTCAAGCGTCGGCCCCGGTCCGGTTCCGGATGCAACGCGGTGCAGAAACTCGGCGGCCTCGATGGTCTTGAGGTCGTCGTATCCCAATCCCGTTGCGCTTGCCGGGTTGAACCGTCCGTGATACGGATGGTCGGGTGACGACAGCAGACGCACGAACCCGTCATGGTGCCGGTGATCAGCCGACAACCCAGTCATGTTGGGAAGGTAGACGAGGAGTTCGTTCATTGCCTCGAAGTTCCAGCGGATCGCACCTTCCGTGCCGAAAATCTCGAAACCGAACTCGCACTTCGGCCCGAAGATGACCCGTGACGCATCCAGTACGCCGTGCACGCCCGATGCAAATCGCACGGGCACGGTGGCGTCGTCCTCGTTGGTTACTGGCCCGGTGGGGTCATCCGCTTGCCCCAACGTGAAATGGGTCCCGCGGCCAGGCACGGGGATCGGGCGCCGTGGAATGTGGGTCTGGGTCGTCGCGGAGACCTGACTGATTGGCCCAAGCAGGAACTGCGCCATATCCGCCACGTGCGGCATCAGGTCCCCAAGCACGCCCAATCCCGCGGCGTCGCGGTCGAACCGCCACGACAACTGGCTCATGGGATTGCTTCCGTACATGGAGAAGAACCGGCTCCGGTAGTGCGTGATCGTCCCTAGACGCCCGTCGCGAACCAGCGAGGCCGCGTACTGCACCATTGGTGCCCATCGATAGTTGAACCCGACCCCGCCTTGGACACCGGCGTGCCTCACCGCATCGGTAACCGCCCTGGTTTCCGCAAGGGTCCGGCCGACCGGTTTCTCGCAAAACACATGCTTGCCTCCTGAGGCAGCTGCGATCGCAACCTCGGCATGTTCGGCGTTTGGTGTGGCCACGACCACGACATCCACACCCGGCGTTTCAATTGCCTCGCGCCAGTCCGCGACCGCGTGATCGAACCCGAACCGGGCTACTGCCTCCTCGCGTCGGGACGGGACTGGATCGGCTATGACGACCAGGCGGGGGCAGGTTCGGTAGTCATGGAAGATGTCGGGCACCCGCCGGTACGCCCGGCTGTGCGCCTGCCCCATCCAACCCATGCCGATCACGGCAACGCCGATGTCGTGCTTCATGCTCATTTCCATACCGCTTTCCCTCGCCGCCGGATTGCTCGACGCTCCGTCAGTTCATCGTTTTCCTGACCCAGGCACCGTGCCGGGGAGGTCGGGGTCACTTTCCAGATCTTGCAACCCGAGCGCGGTTCTGATGGCGTTCCGGACTGCTGGCCAGGCACTGGAGATTGGGTCGATCAGTTCGTAATGGCCGACACCCTCAAGGAGTTCCAGATGGACCGTCTGCCCGGTTTCGCGTGCGAGGTCTGCGTGGCGAGTGGCGAGTTCCACGGGGACGTCCTCATCCGCGGTTCCGTGGACAACCCATTGGGTTGCTGACGCCACGGATTGTTGCGAGGGGCACGCAAAGGCATAGCGTTCCGGGTGGGACTCGGGCGTGCCATCGAGGAATTCGGTGACGGCACCGTTGCTGAGACCAAGCCGCGCCGCTTCGTAAAGATTGCTGACTGGTGCAAGCGCGACCACCGGCACCCGGATGGCATGCCGGATACCCATCCAGAGGGCGAGGTGGCCACCGGCCGAGTGCCCGACGATCACCGTCCGTGCCGGGTCAATGGAGTGTCTGGCGGCGAGTGACAGCGCAAGCATCATGCCCGCCCGGATGTCATCGAACGTGCCGGGAAAGCCACCGCCGGGTTCCCCGGAGCGCCGGTATTCCAGATTGCAGGTGGCGATTCCGTCGTCGGCGAGGGCCTGCGCGAGATGGCCGAGATATGACAGGTCGTATCGCGAACGCCAATAGCCACCGTGGAGAAGGATTGCCAGTGGTGACTGCGTGCCTTCGTCCGCCGGCAGGCGCACATCAGCGAACTGCGATGGTTCGTCGCCGTATTCAACCCGGAACCCGTACGGTGGTGGAGTTCGGGTAAGCACCTCGGCAGGATCACGAAGCGAAGCGTCTCGAGACCCGGGGTCGCGGGGTTGGGTGCTGTCTGTTGTCATGCCACAACACCCCGTTCGTTCTCGAACACGAGGTGCGCGCCGGTTGATGCCAGGTCCTGCAGGATCTCGATCGCGTCCCATACATCCGCGTAGCTTGTGTAGAGGGCGACAGGTGAGAAGCGCACCGTCGTCGGTGGCCTGAAGTCCGGCACCACCCCTCGGGCCTTCAACGCACGGGCGAGGCGCGCCCCATCCGGGTGTTCGATTGCAATGTGCCCGCCTCGCCGTGCCGGGTCACGCGGTGTGCCAACAGAGAACCCCAGATCAGCGAGGCGCGCGTCAACAAGGTCGATCAGGTAGCCAGTCAGGTCCAGCGAGACTTCACGGATGACGTCGATTCCGGCTTCGGCAGTGATGGCGAGCGACCCGTGCAGGGCCGCGGCTCCGAGCACCGAANNCGAAGGGGTCCCGATTTGCCATGCCCCCGCCGAAGTTGCGCCGCTGAAGTCGGGGGACATGTCGAACTGCCGGTCCTTGGCGTACCCCCACCATCCGGCCAGGGCGGGCGTCGTTCCGAAGTGCCGTTGATGCACGAAAAGCGCGCCGACAGCCCCCGGGCCGCCATTCAGGTACTTGTACGTGCACCACGTCGCCGCGTCGACTCCCCAGTCGTGCAGCCGGTGAGGCACCACGCCTGCCGAGTGTGCAAGGTCGAAGCCGATCAGGATGCCGCGTGCATGCGCCTCTCGCGTGAGACGTTCGATGTCAAACAACTGTCCACTTCGGTAATTGACCGCACTGAACCACGCGAACGCGATGTCATCCGACATTGAGGCGATGATGTCATCTTCCTCGACGATGCGCCCATCGCGGCTGGGGACGATCACGAGGTCGGTGGCGGGATCGTGACCGCGGAGGGCAATCTGGCTCTTCAGTCCGTAGAGGTCCGATGGGAAGTTCTGGTCATCGGCAAGGATGCGCCGGCGGTTGCCCTCGGGCCGGTAGAAGGTTGAAACAAGGGCATGCAGGTTGACCGTCGTGCTTCCGGTTACCACTACCTCGTCAGGGTGCGCGCCAACCAGGTCGGCCTGCTTGGCTCCGAGTTCCTCGCCAAGCCAGAACCATGGCCGTTCACCTTGGGTCCAGCCGTCAATCCCATGCGTCTTCCATGATTGGACGGCGGCGAGGATTGCCTCCTCGGCATCATGGCTAAGCGGGCCGAGCGAGTTCCCGTCCATGTAGATGGTGCCCGGGTGCAGGTGGAACCGCTCACGGAAGGCGCGTAGCGGGTTGGCGAGGTCGCGCGTGATCGCATCGGCCCGCGAGAACGACAGTGGCGAGGTCATCACCAGAGGGTATCGCGCCCGGTCCGACGGCGAATCGTCTGCGCGCGGTCTAGTTCGAGTTTATTGGTTGCCCCGGGGTCCCCGTGGGGGATAGCCTGACCTCGACGTTCGGCGTGCCGACAGGATCATCCCGGCGCGCAGGGAGATTGACCATGACGAGTGCGAAGGCATCGGACCATACCTACCGGGTTGCCGTTATCGGTGCCGGCCGACCGCGTTCCCAGACCGGCGCCACCGGCTTTGGCATGTCCCATGCGCACGCCAAGGGGTATACCGCCACCGGCCGGTGCCGACTCGTTGCGGTTGCGGATGTCGTTGCCGACAACGCCACGGCCTTCGCGCATGAGCACGGTGATGCCGAGACGGTGACCTTCACCGACTATCACGAGATGCTGGCGTCCGCGATGCCGGAGGTCGTCTCCATCTGCACCTGGCCGCACTTGCACGCCGAAATGGTGATTGCGTGTGCCCAGGCGGGTGTACGCGCCATCCATTGCGAGAAGCCCATGGCACCCACGTGGGGTGAGGCGCGACGCATGGCCGAGGCTTGCGCGACATCGGGCACCCAACTCACATTCAACCACCAGCGCCGGTTCGAAGCCCCCTACCGCACCGCTCGCAGTCTCGTCCGTGCCGGAGCCATCGGCGATCTCGTGCAGGTGGAACTCGCCTGTTCAAACCTCTTCGACTGGGGCACGCACTGGTTCGACATGCTTTTCTTCTACGTCGGCGAGACGCCAGCATCGTGGGTGATTGCCCAGACGGATACCCAGACCCTGACCTCGGCCTTTGCGGTCAACATGGAAAACCAGGGTATCGCGCTTGTCGGCTTCGAGAGTGGCGTGCGCGGTTTCATGACGACGGGTGACACGGTTCCCGACGGTGCCCCGCGTGCCGATGGCACTCAGCCACGACGCGAGGCGCTTGGGGCGATGCAACGCCTGGTCGGCACTGCCGGGGTCATCGAAGTCGGGGTGCGTGGGACATATAACGCCAAGGTCCGCATCCTCAACGGTGACGCCCCCGGGTGGCAGGAACCGCCACTTGCCGGTGCTGATCACTTCGAGGACGCCATCGGTGCCGGCGTGGCCGACCTGATTGCCTGCCTTGACAATGGGCACGAACCGGAGCTGTCAGTGCACAAGGCAATCCGTGGTACGGAACTGATCTTCGCCAGTTACGAGTCGAGTCGGACCCGTTCCCGAATCGCATTGCCACTCACTGGGGTGGAAGGCAATCCACTGCACGAGATCATCGCCTCGCGTTGACCGGGAAGACAGCGTGGCCCTGGTGGCCGGGGCCATGCAGTCGGTGAACGATCATGCATGTCTGTGGCAAAGTTCGGCATGACCCCAGACGAGTTCCGACGCCTTGGCCACCGAGTCATCGACTGGATTGCCGACTATCGGGAGACCATCGAGTCGCGACCGGTGGCACCGCCGACGTATCCGGGCGAGGTTCGGCAGGCGCTCCCGGTTTCACCACCCGAGCTTGGCGAGTCGCTTGACGGAATGTTGCAGGATCTTGACCAATTTATCGCCCCTAACCTGGTGCATTGGCAACATCCGCGGTTCTTTGGGTACTTCCCCGGGAACGCCTCCCTGGAAAGTGTGCTCGGTGACTTCCTGAGCACCGGCCTTGGCGTGGTTGGTCTGTCCTGGCAGGCAGCGCCGGCCCTGGCGGAGGTCGAGGAGGTTGTCACCGACTGGGTCCGTCAAGCAATTGGTTTGTCCGGTGTTTGGCAGGGTGTCATCCACGACACCGCGTCCACTGCAACACTTGTGGCCTTGTTGTGCGCGCGCGAGCGCTCAACGGGCTTTGGCCTTGCCCGGGGTGGCATGCAGGCCGAACCACACCCGCTGGTTGTGTACGCGTCGGCGCAAAGCCACAGTTCGGTGGACAAGGCCGCCCTCCTGGCTGGGTTCGGTCGCGAGAACGTGCGCCTCGTGCCATGTGATGCGTTCCACGCAATGCTTCCGGATGCATTGGACGCGGCGATGCGTGCGGACAGGGATGCTGGACGGGTGCCCTGCGCCGTCGTGGCGACTACTGGCACAACAGCTACGACGGCCTTCGATCCCATCGATGCGATCGTGGCGGTCGCTCGAACCCACGGGGCGTGGGTGCATGTGGATGGCGCGATGGCTGGTAGTGCCATGATCCTGCCCGAGTGCCGTCCGCTCTGGGAAGGTGTCGAGGGAGCAGATTCGGTCGTCCTGAACCCGCACAAATGGCTTGGTGTGGTCTTTGACGCGTCCCTGTTCTACGTGCGGGACAGCGAACACCTCGTCCGGGTGATGGGGACCAATCCCAGTTACCTCCAAAGCGCCGTGGACGGTGAGGTCCGCAACCTGCGCGACTGGGGAATCCCGCTTGGCCGGCGTTTCCGCGCCCTGAAATTGTGGGCCTTGCTGCGCGGTCAGGGTCTTGAGGCGTTGCGTTCGCGCTTGCGCCGCGACTTGGACAATGCACAGTGGCTTGCCAGGCAGGTTGAGGCGACACCCGGTTGGCGGGTGGTCGTGCCGGTCCGGCTTCAAACGGTCTGCGTGAGGCATGAGCCACCGGGAATGGACACCGATGCCCTCGATGCCCATGCGCGGGCGTTGTGCGACGCGATCAACCGGTCGGGTGTTGCCTACCTTACTGCGGCTAGCGTCAATGGTGAGTGGATTGCCCGGGTGAGCATCGGGGCCGAGATGACCGAACGCGAACACGTCGCCACCCTCTGGGAAGCAATGCAGGCTGAGGCGGCGAAACCGTAATCCACATAATCGCCCCGTGAATCTGAGACGCCTCGCTCGGCTCGTTCGGGTGCGGTGCCGGTCTACATGAACGCGAACGTCGCCCCGGTCCCGTTAGCCTCGGCACGATCAAGGATGAGCCGAGCCGTGGCGGCATCCAGGAAGGCTGCGCCGACCGACTTGTAGACAGTCACTGCGCCGTCGGGAAGTCCGGGACGTCCGGGAGACTTGCCGTTGATGATGTCGCCAATCTCCCCGACGATGCGGTCTGGATGGAAGCGACCCTCGTGCATGGGGATGAGCAGGTCGCCTGCCTCGGAAAGGGCGCCACTCCGGGTATCGAGGTAGACCTGCGCACGGGAAATGAGGTCGGTTCCCAGTTCGCGTGTCTCTGGCGTGAACGCCCCGACGGCATTGACGTGCGCGCCGGGTCGGGCACTCTCGATGACTGGCACGGAACTGGTGGTGCAGCAGGCAATGATGTCGGCAGTTGCGGTGATGTCTGATGCGGTCGCCGAAGCCTCCAGTCCGAATTTGGCGGTGACCCACTTGGCGAAGGCTTCGGCCTTTTCAACCGTGCGACCAGAGACGAAGACGCGGGACAGTGAGCGCACGCGGGAGATCATCTCGACGTGTGCCCGTGCCTGCACGCCAGTGCCGAAGATGCCTAGATTGCGCGCGTCCGGTCGGGCTAGGTGGCGGGTTGCCACGGCTGAGCCTGCTGCAGTTCGGGCCGCGGTGAGGGCGGTGCCGTCCATGACTGCGAGCGGCATTCCCGTGACGGGATCGGTGAGAATGTAGACCGACGCGACAGTTGGGAGGCCGCGCCCTGGATTGCCCGGAAAGACCGACACGATCTTCGTACCTGTGATCGCAGGGTCATGGATGGCACATGGCATGGCCAGGACGACGCCGGTGCCTCCTGGAGCGGTGACCGATGCGCGCAGTGGCGTGTCCGTCGCACCGCGGGAATGCGCGGCGAACGCTCCAGATACGGCCTCGATGACGGCATCGGGATCAAGCAGCGCGAGGACATCATCCTTGCTGAGCAACCGGTTCATCGGTGAGCTCCCCCTGATTATCGAACGGACGCATCGCTTCGCGGGGAGTGAGTGTCCCGTTCGGGTCGGGGGCTGGCGAGTGCCCGGTGACACCGATGCCCAGACTGTCGGGGCTGGTGGCTTTGGTAAACTCGAAGCGTTCTCGCCCGCGAGCCGTGGGGCCATTCTCCGGGGTGGATCACGATGCACGGTGACGTCGAGGGAGAGGACAGGAACCCAAGCCAGGGTAGCTCAGTGGCAGAGCAGGGGACTCATAAGCCC
>DDYL01000147.1 GCA_002347925.1 Chloroflexi bacterium UBA2235
CGTGGCGGAGGCCATCAGGGTTTGGGTGACCGTCGCCGAACCGCTAACCGGTGGCGGCAAGGGACTTGTCCTCGTTCCCGAAGACGTCCTCACCGTCTCGTACTACGCAATGTTCGCAGTGGCGATGGCAACCGTCCTGGTCACCTACCGGGTTGCCACCCTGCCTGTCGGGCTTCGTCTCCTCGCCATCCGCGAGGATGAGGTCGCGGCCGAACTCAATGGCATCCAGACGACACGGTTGAAGATCGGCGCCTTCGCGATCAGCGCGCTCTTTGCCGGTCTCGCGGGTGGCATCTACGCCTGGCAGATGAGTTACATCGACCCCGGAACGGTCTTCGCGGGATCGTTGACCGTTCGGGCGATCGCGATGACGATGCTTGGCGGGCAGGGGACGGTCTTCGGGCCGGTGATTGGCAGCGTGGTGCTTTCGGGGATCAGCGAAGCACTCTGGACGCGGTTCCCATTCCTCCACACCGCGTTGTCAGGTGTCCTCATCATCGCCATCGTCCTCTTCCTTCCCGGCGGCATCACCCAGATCCTCCAGGACCGAGGTTGGTTGCCCCGTTCGCGTCGACTGTGATCACGGACACCAGAGGATGACCAGACCCGACCGACCAACCGACCAGATCCTGTCCGTCAACCGTCTCACCAGACGGTTCGGAGGGGTGATCGCAGTGAACGGCGTCTCATTCGCGATTGCCCCGGGCACCGTGACCGGGCTGATCGGCCCCAATGGTTCCGGCAAGAGCACCGTGTTCCGGCTGATTTCCGGCGAGATACCGGCCGACTCGGGTGAGATTCACTTGCGAGGCACGGCAATCACCCAAAAATCCGCGAGCGTCATCAACCGACTGGGCCTCAGCCGCACCTTCCAACTGTCGCGCCTCTATCCGCAAATGACCGCCACGGAGAACCTCGTCGCCGTCACACGGGCCCCCGAGGGTGAGGCCTTCGCACGGGCAAGGGACTCGCTCGACTTTGTCGGGCTCTCCCCCGTAGCCGACGAGTTCGCCGCCAACCTGTCATACGGCCAGCAGAAGCTTCTCGAGTTCGCCCGTGTGTTGGTGAATGACCCTGACGTCATCCTCCTCGATGAACCATTCGCCGGCGTGAACCCCGTGATGGAGGAGCGCCTATGCACCCATATCCACGGTCTTCGGGAACAAGGCAAGACGTTTCTCATCACCGACCATGAAATCAAGCTCATCATGGCCCTGTGTTCCCGCCTGATTGTCCTCGACCACGGTGAATTGCTCGCCGACGGAGAACCAGCGGTGATCCGTGCGGACCCGCGGGTCATCGACGCGTATTTCGGCACCTGACCCGGTCAACGATTGCCCCACAATGAACGACGAGCTCCTCCTGAACTGCACCGACCTTCACGCGGGATACGGTCGCGTCCCGGTCCTGCGTGGGGTAAGCATCGTCGTGAGGCCCGGCCAATTCGTCAGCCTGATCGGCCCGAATGGGGCGGGCAAGTCAACCGTCCTCAAGGCGATCACGGGCTTTGCACGCCTCTCTTCCGGATCGGTCACCTTTGACGGAGCGCCCATTGCCGGAATGCGCGCCGACCGACTGGTGCCCCTTGGACTCGCCTACGTTCCCCAGGGGCGGATCGTCTTCGGGCAGATGTCGGTTCATGAAAACCTGGAAATGGGCGCGTTCACTGTCCGTGACGCATCGGTTCGGGCCAAGTCCTTCGCGAGGGTTTACGACCTGTTCCCGCGCCTCGCCGAACGACGCACCCAACTTGCCGGAACGATGTCTGGCGGGGAGCAGCAGATGGTTGCGATTGCCCGCGGCTTGATGATCCAACCCCGCCTGATGCTCCTCGATGAACCCTCGCTCGGCCTCGCGCCGCGGTTTGTCCAGGTCGTCTTCGAAACCCTGGCAATGCTGAAGTCCGAGGGTCTCTCGATGCTCGTCGTCGAACAGAATGCCGCCCAGGCGCTCGCCCTCGCCGACCACGCCTACTTGCTCGAACTTGGACGCAACAGGCTCGAGGGCACTGGTCCCGAACTCCTCGCGAACCCTGACACACATCGCCTGTATCTGGGCGAGTGACCAGAAACGGCCTGCGCCAACGTCAATCTCCGCGAAGAGGTTCATGTCGGGACACGCGGATTACGGGCGCAACCGACCGACCACGGGACTGGCCTGCGGCGACGTCCTGCTAAACTGAGCGCGCAGTTGCGCCCTTTAAGCAGGCCCGGTGAGGCGGCAAGGTGCGTTCCTCCGTGCGACACCACGCTGTCGCGCCCCGGACGCCACGTTCCGACATCGCCCACCGGCCCGCATGCCGCCTTGGGAATTGTTCGATGGATCTCAGGAACCCTCCGGAAGCATCTCGTGACGACGTCCTCGAGAAACTGATCCTCGATGCCGACGGCCTCCGTCGTGCGCTGACCCGCATCGCGCACGAGATCCTCGAACGCAACGGCGGCCCCCACGACCTCATCCTTGTCGGCATGAGGAGCCGTGGCGCCCCACTCGCCCATCGGCTTTCATCATTGATCAGCCAGTTCGAGGGCACCGCGGTACCGGTCGGCGAACTCGACATCACGATGTTCCGGGACGACCTCGAGTTGCGCCCCACCCGCCCGGCCATCCAGCCCACCGTCATCCCCAGGGACCTCACCGGCACCACCGTCGTCCTCGTCGACGACGTCCTCTACACCGGGCGGACCGTCCGCGCGGCCATGGACGCACTCCTCTCGTTCGGCCGTGCCCGCCAGATCCAGCTCGCGGTGATCGTCGACCGGGGCCACCGCGAACTTCCCATCCGCGCGGATTACGTGGGCAAGAACCTGCCCACCGCACGCCACGAACAAGTCGAAGTCCGCCTCCGCGAGGTCGACGGTACCGACGAGGTCGTCCTGCTTGGTCAGCTGCGAAGCGGGACCAACCACGCGTAAGTCGGTCCGCGGGCATCCGTGCCCGCCCCAGACCTCACAAGGACAGGCAATGCGACGCAAGGACGTTCTCGACCTCGACGACTTCACCGCGGATGAACTCCGCGAAGTCCTGGAAACCACCGCCGCCATGAAGGAAGTGCTCGCCCGGCCAATCCGGCGCGTGCCTCCACTCAGGGGCAAGACCATTGTCAACTGCTTCTACGAGGCAAGTACGCGGACGCGTGTCAGTTTCGAACTTGCCGCCAAGAACCTGTCCGCCGACGTCGTGAACATCACCGCAAGCGGATCAAGCGTCGAGAAAGGCGAGACACTCGTCGACACGACCCGCACCCTCCAGGCACTCGGCGCCGACATGGTCATCATGCGTCATGGCGCTTCAGGCGCACCGTATCTTGTCGCGCGTGAACTTGAGGCATCGGTCATCAACGCCGGGGATGGCTGGCATGCGCACCCCACACAGGCACTCCTGGACCTCTTCACCGTTCAGTCCCGCCTCGGATCCATCGAGGGTCGTCGCGTTGCAATCATCGGCGACATCCTTCACAGCCGGGTGGCACGGTCGGCCACCTGGGGGTTCACCACGCTTGGCGCCCAGGTTGTCCTGTGTGCGCCGCCAACGTTGCTCCCTATCGGTTTTGCCGACGCCGTAAACACCGGGCTTCGCGCCAAAGGGATTGTCACTGCGTGCCCCGTCACCGTGACGCACGATGTCGACGAGGCCCTGCGAGATGCCGACGTCGTCATGGCGCTTCGCGTCCAGCGGGAACGAATGGACTCCGGACTCTTGCCGAGCCTGCGCGAGTACTCACGTGAGTGGGGCATCACACGCGAGCGGATCGCAAAAGCTCGCTTCGGAGCGCTTGTGATGCATCCCGGCCCGATGAACGAAGGGGTCGAGATCAGCCCAGAGGTCGCATACGGGCCGCAAAGCGTCATCGAGGCCCAGGTCACCAATGGAGTCGCCGTCAGGATGGCCGTTATGTATCTCCTCGCCGGCGGACGTGCCGGCCCGGCGGTCTAGGCACCTCCCCAGCCGGTCCGCCCGCATCCGGTCCGCCCGCCTCATCAGCATGAAAGGCCCCACGCAGTGAGCAATCCGAACAACGCGATCCGACTGGCCGGCGCACACGGGCGCTTCCTCGGAAGCCTCGTGATCCGCGGCGGGCGCGTGATCGACCCGGCACAGGGCATCGACGCCATCACCGACATCGCTATTCGCGACGGCTTCGTCGAGGCAGTCGGGGTCGGTGCAGATGCGCCACCCGGAGCGCAGGTCATCGACGCCCGCGGGCTCATCGTCACTCCCGGCTTCGTGGACCTGCACACCCATCTCCGTGAGCCGGGCTTCGAATACCGTGAAACGATCGCCACCGGGACAGCCGCCGCCGCCGCCGGGGGGTTCACGACCGTCTGCGCCATGCCCAATACCGAACCCGCCATCGACACCACTGCCGTCGTCGACTTCATCCACGACACCGCCCGGCGCCAGGGATCTGTCCGCGTCTACGTCATCGGCGCCATCACGCGGGGGCGCAAGGGCAAGGCACTCGCCGACCTCGTCGAACTCGCAAATGCCGGCGTCGTCGCCTACTCGGATGACGGCGACTGCGTGACCGACAGCGCCCTGATGCGCAACGCCCTCGCGTACAGCCGCACGACCGGGCGCCCGGTTGTCCAGCATGCCGAAGACCGCGCACTCACCACCGGGGCCCAGATGCACGAGGGGTCGGTCTCCGCACGGCTTGGCCTGCCCGGGTGGCCCCGCGCTGCCGAGGAGGTCATCGTGGCACGCGACTGCGAACTCGCCGCACTGACCGGCGCCCACTTGCACGTCGCGCATGTCTCGTCCGCGGGCACCCTCGACTTTATCCGGCGGGCGCGATCCCGCGGCGTCCACGTCACTGCCGAGGTGACCCCGCACCACCTCACCCTCACCGACGCCCTCGTTGGCGGTCACTGGTGGTCAGCCACGGCGTCGCTGCCCGCGTACGACACCCGCACCAAGGTCAACCCTCCCCTGCGCGAAACGCCCGACAGTCTCGCGATGGCCGCCGGACTGCGCGACGGCGTCATCGACTGCATCGCCACCGACCATGCACCGCATGGCATCACCGACAAGCACTGCGAGTACCAGGCCGCGGCGTCCGGCATCTCCAATCTGGAGACGGCACTGGGAAGCGTCCTCGCCGTCGTCCATGCCGGTGGCCTCACGCTTGTGGAAGCGATCGCCGCCCTGACCATCCGGCCTGCCCGCGTCTTCGGATTGGCGGCCGGCTCCCTCCTTCCCGGCATGGCCGGCGACGTCACCATCCTTGATCCGGACCGCGAATGGTGCGTCGACCCGGCGCAATTCCGCTCAAAGGGTCGGAACACCCCTCTCGCCGGTCACCTCCTGCGCGGCCAAGTCATCCAAACCATCGTCGGCGGGGAGGTCATCTGTGACCGAAGCGCCTAGCCCCGCCAACCCCCTCTGGTCCGCCCGCATCCCTGCCCGCACCATCATCAGGCGCCATGGGGACACCCTCCGGTCCGCCCGCATCATCATCAGCGGCGATGGGGCGGGGGCACAACCAACTGCGGATCCGGCCGCGCCCTGCACTCGAAAGGACGGTTGCACCCATGCCCGCACCTAGGTTCATCCTCGCCCTCGAGGACGGACGGTCATTCTTCGGCTTCCGCGCCCTCGACCCCGGCCAATCGCCCCACGACCAGGCCGCCACCGGCACCGGCGGGGAAGCCGTCTTCTGCACCGCCATGACCGGCTACCAGGAGATCTGCACCGATCCGTCGTTCCGGGGCCAGATCACCACCCTCACCTATCCACTCATCGACAACTACGGCATCAACGCCCACGACTTCGAGAGCGCACGTCCGTGGATCAACGCCCTCGTCGTGCGCGAATACTGCACCGGTCCCAGCAACTGGCGCACCAACGGATCACTGTCCACCTGGTTGGGCCAGCACGGCATCCCCATCGTCGAAGGCATCGACACCCGGTCCCTCACCCGCCATCTCCGCATGCACGGCGCCATGCGGGCCTGCCTCGCACCCGCCCGGGCCGGCACCGTCGCCGATGACACCGACCCCGGCGCGTGGATCAATGGGCGCACGCCCGGAGCCCGGGCCGAAGCCGAGTACCTTTCCGCCCTCGCCAAGGCACTCCCCGTCCTCGAGGAACAGGAACTCGTCGAAGGCGTCAGCACTTCCGCACTGGGCCTTGTCGACCACGATACATGGGCCCCTTTCGCCCCACCGCCACAGTCCCCGCACGCCCACCGGGTTGTCCTCATCGACTGCGGCGTCAAGCACAACATCGCCCGGTCACTGACACGCCGGGGTCTGGATACCGTGATCGTTCCCTATCACACCAGTGCCGAGGAAATCCTCGCCCTCCAGCCGGCCGGCGTCGTCATCGGCAATGGCCCGGGCGACCCAAGCGCCGGTGCCCTCGCCACCACCGTCCAGACGCTTCGTACCCTCCTCGACGGCCCGGTCGCGCGGGGGCGCATGGCCCTCACCGCCGTCTGCCTCGGCCACCAGGTGATGGGCCTGGCCATCGGCGCCCAGACCTCCCGACTCCGCTTCGGGCACCGCGGCGCCAACCATCCCGTCCGCGACGTCACCACCGGACGCGTCTACATCACCTCCCAGAACCACGGCTTCCAGGTCGACGCAACCACCATCCCGGCCGCCAGCGGCTTCACCGTCAGCCACGTCAACGTCAACGACGGATCGGTGGAAGGCCTCGCCCACCGCGAACTTCCCGTCTTCACCGTCCAGTACCACCCCGAGGCGAGCCCGGGACCCCAAGACAACCAATACCTTTTCGACCGCTTCGTCGATTCGCTCGAAACCATTCGCTGAGGAGGATCACGACGTGACCGAAGACACCACCAACACCATCCCGTCCGGTCCGCGGGCATCCCTGCCCGCATCCCCATCGGGTGTCCGCAACAAGCCCGCATCCGTCCTCATCATCGGGTCCGGCCCCATCGTCATCGGCCAGGCCGCCGAGTTCGACTACGCCGGAACCCAGGCCTGCAAGGCCATGCGCGAGGAAGGCGTGCGCAGCATCCTCGTCAACTCCAATCCCGCCACCATCATGACGGACGCCGAAGTCGCCGACGCCGTCTACATCGAGCCCCTCACCGT
>DDYL01000118.1:0-11673 GCA_002347925.1 Chloroflexi bacterium UBA2235
GGGATCGACGGTGTCTGCGTCGAGTTGCCCGCGTCGCCGTCACTTGCCGATGTCCGCAGCTTGGTGCATCACCATGTACCGCTCAAGCCCGGGCAACGCGATGCTGTCTTCGCGTCGTTCCATACGGCAACCGCGACGGCAGATTTCCTGTGTCGCCTGAATGCGGACCTTGGGGAGTGGTTCGCGTCAGCGGCGCTCGAGACAATTGCGAACGCTGGATTGACCCCGGGTGATATCGATGTCGTGGCATCACACGGGCAGACCGTCTTTCATGATCCGCCCGTCCGGGCTGGCGATTCGGGAAGCACCCTTCAATTGGGTGAGCCGTCGGTCATCGCCGAACGAACCGGTGTGACGACGGTTGCCGATTTCCGCGTTCGGGACATGGCTGCTGGGGGCCACGGTGCGCCACTAGTCTCGTTCTTGGATGACAGGCTGTTTCGCCTCGCCGACACCACCAGGGTGCTCCTCAACCTTGGTGGCATCGGCAATATCACCGTGCTTCCACCTTATTCACACGGTGCTGATGCACCTCGCATCGCGTGCGATACCGGGCCCGCCAACATGGTGCTTGACTGGATCGTCTCCGAACTGACTGGTGGTGCCAGTCGGTTCGATGAGGGTGGGCGGATGGCGTCGGCAGGGGTTGTCGATGAGGTGTGGTTGCGGGATCTCCTTGACGACGACTATTTTCGTGCGCCGGCACCGAAGACAACCGGTCGGGAACGGTACGGGGCGCAGTACGCCGCGAGAGTGCTGGCTGAAGGCCGCAGTCGCGGATTACCCAACAACGACATCTTGGCGACCATTACCGCGATGACCGGGGCGACGGTGGCATCGGACATCGTCCGGAATGCGCCCGATCGTGCTCCGGTTGTCGAGGTGGTGGCAGGAGGCGGTGGGGCTCGCAATCCGGCGATCATGAGCGCAATTGCGGCGCGAATTCCTGGGGTCAGGCTTTCGACGGTGGATGAATACGGGATTGCCTCGCAAGCCAAGGAGGCGCTGCTCTTCGCAATGCTTGGAAACGCGGCTATCCGTGGCAATGAGAACACGGTGGCGTCAAGCACGGGCGCCCGTCACGCGACGGTGATGGGCAAGATCGTGCCGGGGTTGAACTATCGATCGCTGATGTCACGGTTGTTTCACCCAGACGGATCCCCTCCAAGCGCCTGAACAGATCTTGTTCCCGTGGCGCCTTACGTAAATTGGCTCCACATTGCACTTTGGTCGAGGGGAGCTATCCATGCAGACCGGAAACACGATTGCGGACGGCACCGTGGTGGTTATCGGGATTGACGGCGGTGGCACGAAGACCGTAGCAGTCCTCGCCGACGCCAACGGTCGCGAACTGGCGCGTTCATTGGGCGCGGGGGCAAATCTCCAGACCGTTGGAGCGGGGGTCGTGCGGGAACGGATCGGTTCTCTCATCGGGAACCTCCTGTCCAGCACCACGGGTGCGGTGAAGGTCCGTGGGCTTGCGGTCTCGCTTGCTGGCGTCGACCGACCGGCTGATGTTCCGGTTGCAACTGACGCGATTCTCGGTGCAATCGCCGACTTCACGGCAGCGGGACAATCAACTCCTGACGCCGCAACCCACGGCGGTGAGGGCGTGGATGCGCGGGGACTGTTGTGGGAACTTCCGGGTGGCTTGCCGATCGTCACGAACGATGCCGTGGCCGCGTTGGCTGCCGGTGCATCGACCCTTGACGGGGTGGTCGTGATTGCGGGCACCGGAAGCATCGCCTTCGGGGTGTGCAATGGTGTGCGGGCGCGTGCCGGAGGGTGGGGATCCATCCTGGGTGATGAGGGAAGTGGATATGCGCTCGGATATGGTGCCTTGCGGGCAGTCTGTCGGGCTCATGATGGGCGCGCGCCCGCGACGTCTCTCACAGGTGCGGTCCTTGCCCACGTGGGGGCGTCGACGCCTCCAGACCTGATCGGCATCGTGTCAGCGCAGACGTGGGGTGTCGCCGAGACAGCCGGGATTGCTCCAGTTGTCGTTCGTGATGCGGAGGCAGGTGATGCGGTTGCCGCCGGGCTCGTTGACGAGGCGGCTGCCGAACTCGTCGCGAGTGCGCGCGCGGTGATCGATGCGCTGCCATTTGAAAGGTCGCGCGACCTGCCAATCGTCCTTGCGGGTGGACTGTGGCCGGCATCGGCGAGGCTTCGGGATGGCTTTGCATCCCGATTGTCAGAACACGTGCCGAACGCTCGCCCGTCCGTATCTGCGCACGAGCCAGTCGAGGGCGCAGTCTGGCTTGCGAGGCGTGAGGCGGGACTATTGCCCCCGGGAGATGGCGGATGACCATCGGGGACGCGATGATGCCCGACGAAGCCGACGCATTGGTCACCCTGCCGTTGGCGTCGCGCATGACCGAGGCCTCGAACCCGGATTCCGCAGAGATCGACATCGTCGACACCGCGGCAGTCCTCGCCATCATCAACAACGAGGACCGCAAGGTGGCGAACGCCGTGTCGGAAGCACTTCCCGCCATCCAGGCGGCCGTGGAGGCGATCGTGGCCGGGTGGTCCGCGGGTGGTCGCCTGTTCTACATCGGTGCCGGGACGTCTGGACGACTGGGTGTGCTCGATGCGTCAGAGTGTCCGCCGACGTTCGGTGTGTCACCCGATCTCGTGCAAGGCGTGATTGCAGGCGGTGATGTTGCGTTGCGCTCAAGCGTGGAGGCGGCCGAGGACAGCCCGGATGCGGGCGCATCAGAAATGGTTCGCTTGGGGGTAGGCAAGTCAGACGTTGTCGTGGGCCTCGCCGCAAGCGGAGCAACACCTTATGTTGTCGGCGCGGTGCGTGAAGCCCGGGCTCGTGGGGCGATCACGGTTGGCGTTTGCTGCAACCACGATGCGCCGCTTTCCCGCGCAGTCGACATCCCAATCGAGGTGATTGTCGGCCCGGAAGTTGTGGCAGGTTCGTCACGGATGAAGGCGGGAACCGCACAGAAGCTGGTCCTGAACATGCTTTCGACAGCAAGCATGATCAAGTCCGGCAAGACCTACCGAAACCTGATGGTCGATGTATTGCCCACGAACCGGAAACTGCGTGCTCGTGCGCGTGATCTGGTGGCACGGATTGGGCATGTCGACCCGGCGCGGGCAGACGCTGCGCTGGAGGCTTCCGGGAACCGCGTGAAGCCCGCAATCGTGATGGCGAGGCTCGGATGCTCGTTTTCGGAGGCTGACCAGCAATTGGCGAACGCGGGCGGGGTGTTGAGGCGGGTGATCGACTGATTGGACCAAGGCCCTACGCGGAGAGTTGTGAGCAATTCGGCCCCCACTCCGTTTCGGCGGGATGGGGATAGCGGGCGGTTTGGTGGATATTGCCTATGGCACCATTACCGCCTGCAGGAACGCACCTCATCCCGTACCACCTTTCCGAAGCGGGCAGGGGTGCCCGTTGACATTGCCGTCGTCCCTAGAGGTTCGTATACGCTACTCCCGTGCTCTCAGGCACGCGATGAGACCGTCGAAAGGCCCACTGTGCACGTTCCAGAGATCCTGCTCGAAGCTGACTACAACGCGATGAGCCTCCGGGCCGGAGACATCGTTGGCGAAGCCATTCGACACAACCCGTCGATTGTCCTAGCACTGCCAACCGGAACCACGCCCATCGGGTTGTACGCAGACCTCGTCCGGAGGTATCGCGATGAAGGGCTGTCGTTGAGTGCCGTGACGACCTTCAATCTGGACGAATATGTAGGTATCGCCGTCGATGACCCAGAGGGATACCACGGTTTCATGCGGTCACACCTGTTCGACCTTGTGGATATTCCGGAGGGAGCGTGGCACCTACCCAACCCGCAGGCAACCGATGCCGGGGCGGAGGTTCGCCGCTACGAGGGTCTGATCGACGCTTCGGGAGGGATTGACCTCGCGATCCTGGGTGTCGGGGCAAACGGGCACCTGGCGTTCAATGAACCGGGTGACACGCTGACCGGGCCAACGCATGTCGCCGCGCTTGCTGACGACACGTGGCTGCGGAACTTCCCGTCACTTGCGCCACGGCTCAAGGATGAACCCGAACTCCGGGCGCGGTACTCGACGGCCTACACGGTTGGGATCGGGACAATCCTGCGGGCCAGGAAGATCCTAGTCCTAGCCAGTGGCATGGCGAAGGCTTCGATCCTGGCGAGTGCCGTGCGTGGTGCGATTACACCTCGCAACCCGGCCTCGTTCCTGCAACTCCACCCAGATGTCACCTTCATACTGGATGAGGCGGCGGGTTCATGGGTGCACTACACCGCGTGACGGTAGAGGGTCGACGCGCCAACCCCTCTTCCGTTGCGACGGGCGAGGGCACAGGCGTGTCATTCGGGTCGGTCGAGACGGTCCATGCGTTCCGGGGCACTGACCCCAATGAGGCCGAGGACGTGTGCGAGAACCGCACGTGTGGCGGCCACAAGGGTTAGGCGGGCCGCAATCACCGCGTCCTCAACCGGTTGGCGGTCTGACGGCAGGACCCGGCAGTCGCGGTAGAACGCGTTGAGCAGTGACGCGACCTCCTGCGCCAAAAAGGTGAGGCGGTGTGGCTCGAGGTTTGTCGCTGCGTCGGCGACCACCTCCGGATACCGGATCAGCGCGCGCACCAGTGCAATCTCCGCCGGGTGTGAGTAGCTAGGCGGACCGTCAACGGTGAGGTGAGCGACACCTCGTTCCTCGGCAAGCTGCATGATGCTGGCAGTGCGGGCATGGCTATATTGCACGTAGTAGACCGGATTCTCGGCAGCTTCGCGCGTTGCGAGTTCGAGGTCGAAGTCCATCTGGCTGTCCGACGACCGCGCAAGGAAGAAGAACCGGCACGCATCCTTGCCTACCTCTTCGATCACATCGGAAAGGGCAATGATGTTTCCTGTCCGCTTGGACAGCTTGACGATCTCATCGCCTCGGCGCAGGACCACGAGTTGGTGGAGGATGATGGTCAAACGGTCTGGGTCGATACCGATGGCCTGCATGGACGCCTTCATGCGTCCGACGTGACCCTGATGATCGGCCCCCCAGATATCGATGACCTGATCGAAGCCACGGGTGACAAACTTGTCCCGGTGGTATGCGATGTCCGAGGTCATGTAGCCCGGTGTGCCGTTGCTCCGGATCAGCACGTTGTCGCGATCATCACCGAGTGCGGTACTTGAAAACCAGACGGCTCCATCCCGCTCCGACACGAATCCGCGATTACGGAGTTCATCGACGATTGCGGTGACCTCATTTCGGTCGTGCAGTGCCTGTTCACGGAACCAGACGTCGAAGTGCACGCCGAGCGCTTCCATGTCGGCACGGTGCAACGCCACCATGTGCTCGGCACCGTTGCGGGCAAGTTCAGCCACGGCATCCGCCATCGGCATGAGTTCGTAGCGCTCTCCGACCGACGCAGCGAGCGTTTGCGCGTACTCGGCGATGAATGTCCCGTGATAGCCGTCCTTCGGCACCTCGGTTTCAGGTCCAACATGGCCCCGAGCTGCCAGGTACCGGGCAAGGATGCTCTGGCCGAATGCGGCGAGGCGACTTCCGGCGTCGTTGACGTAGTACTCAAGTTCAACCTGCCACCCGGATGCCCGGAGGAGGTTGCCAAGCGCAGCACCTAACGAAGCGGCCCGTCCACTCGCTGCGTGGAGGCGCTCGGTTGGGTTGGCCGATACGAACTCAACCTGGATCCGGCGACCACCGCCCTGATTGTTGTTTCCGTAGTGACCCGCCTCTTTGATAATTGAGGCAATGCGATGACCGAGGTACTCCGGCTTCAACGTGATGTTGATGAATCCGGCCCCTGCAACCTCCGCAGTTGCCACCATGTCGTTCGGTGGCATGGAGGAGACCAGGATCTGGGCGATTGCGTTCGGTGCCATCCGGGCGGCCCTAGCGAGGCGCATCGCCAGATTGGTTGCGTAGTCGCCGTGCTCAGGTCTGGACGGCGGTTCAACGCTGAATTCCGGCAGGGCGACTTTTGGAAGCAGACCGCTCGTCTGTGCGACGGTCGCGGCGTGCCGGATCAGGTCTGCAAGTGCTTCTCGGGCCACGCTGCAGATTGTATCTTGCCGTTCGGGCAAGTCCTCACCTTGCAGATCGATTAAAGTGGGGAGCGCACGGGCGGGCGTCCGGGCAGCATTGTTGCGGGGTCGGCACCGAGACGAGTGCCAAGGATGAACTGTCAATGTCGACAGGTGGGCATTGCGAGATCGCTGTTTCCCTCCGAGGATTGACGAGAACGTTTGAGAGGCCGGACCTTGGCGTGCCCGTGCGGGGGCTCCGAAGGTTCTGGACCCGTCGGCCGACCATGGAAGCCGTCGCGCTACACCCCACGACCTTTCACGTGAACGCTGGCGAGTCAGTCGCATTCATTGGGCCAAATGGTGCGGGCAAGAGCACGACGATCAAGATTCTGACCGGCATTCTTCATCCAACGGCAGGGATGGCAACGGTCCTTGGGCATGTCCCATGGTTGGATCGGGACGCACTTTCGCGAGAAATCGCAACGGTTTTCGGCCAGAAGTCGCAACTCTGGTACCACCTTCCTGCGCGGGACTCGTTCACCCTCCTGACACGCATCCACGACCTCGATGCAGATCTGGCGCGCCGACGTGCCGGTGCTTTGTGTGAACGATTCGGTCTTGACGGGTTGCTCGATCGTCCGGTGCGCACGCTGTCCCTCGGTGAACGCATGCGCTGCGAAGTGGCGGCGGCGCTCTTGCACTCGCCACGCATCCTGTTCCTCGATGAGCCGACGATCGGACTGGACGTGATTGCGCGTCAGGAGCTGCGATCGATCATCCGGGAATTGAACCAGCGCGATGGCGTCACGGTCTTCCTGACCTCGCACGACGCCGGTGACGTTGAACGGGTTTGCGACCGGGCGATTGTGATCCACACCGGCCGCGTGGTCTTTGACGGGTCTATCGAGACGCTCCGGCGTGACTTTGTCCGGCGCAAGACCATTTCACTCGAACTTTCTTCGCCGTTTACTGGGGAAAGTCCGATCATGTCCGGCGTGGTCTCCACGCAATTGACGCCAATGAGGTGGCAGTTTCAGGTCGACACGACCGTCGTGCCGGCAGAGACGGTGCTCGCCGGCCTGATTGGCAGGATGCAGATTGCCGATCTCACGATCACCGACCCACCGATGGAGGATGTGATCGCCGCGATTTATGGGCAGGCGTCTTCATCGGAAGCGGTGTCGTGACGTCGGTGCGGGGGCACGGTGGGCGTGGCGTAGTGGGAATTGCGGCGTATCGGATGCGGGTGATCCAGGCCTACTTTGTGGTCCATTTGCGTGATCAGATGGCCTACCTTGGCGAAGTCGCGCTCGGGGGCATCATCCTGGCCGTTTTTCTTTTCGTCCTCACGCAGCTCTGGCAAGCGACCTTTCGCTTCCAGGGTGCTGACACGTTGGGCGGATACACGCTTGCGCAGGTTATCTGGTACCTCGTTCTAACCGAGGCGTTCATCACCTCTAGGGTGGCATTCGCACGCAAGATTGACACTGATGTCCGCACTGGTGACCTCGCTTACGCGCTCGTGCGTCCGGGCGGATACGTCAGCGCTCACTTTGGCGCCTATCTTGCCGAGCGGTTGGTTCGATTTGCCTTCGCCCTACTGGTGGGAGGCGTGCTTGCCCTGCTCTCTGTCGGTCCCGTTCCGGTCGGGCCGGTGCCGCTGCTTGTCGGTCTGGCAGCGTCGTTGGTGGCCATGCTCCTTGACTTCGTGATGGTTCTCGGCATCGGATTGGGCGCGTTCTGGATCGAGGACACGAGTTCGATCTACCTGATCTACACCCGGGTCTCGATGATCCTGGGCGGACTTCTCATCCCCATCGACCTCTTCCCGGACACGGTTGGTGCCATTGCACGGGCATTGCCATTCGCGGCGATGATCCATGGGCCCGCACGCTTGGTTCTCTCGTCCGGTCTTGCGGATGTGTCCGGTCTCTTCACGATGCTAGGTGGATCACTGGCCCTCGCGGGGGGTCTGGTCTGGTGGGAATATGGGGTGGCACGACGTCGGGTCACGGCACAGGGTGGGTGACGAGAGTGATGAACGTCGTACGGTTCACTGGGGCCTACGTGTGGGCGAACCTCCGGATCGCACTGGCATACCGCGCTGCATTCTTTTCGGCGGTGCTTGGAATGGTCATTAACGATGCAATCTGGGTCGTTTTCTGGTGGCTGTTCTTTACGCGGTTCCCGAGTGTTGACGGCTATGGGTTCCGGGACATCGTGATTGTGTGGAGTATCTGTGCGACGGCGTTCGGGTTGGCCGTTGGGCTAGCAGGTGGCGCGTTCACTTTGGCCTCTCGAATAGCCCGTGGCGAACTCGACTTCTATCTCGTGTTACCCAAACCCGTGATCCTGCACCTGGTGGTGAGCCGAATGGACACCTCAGGTTGGGGAGATGCCCTGTTCGGAGTAGCGGTGTTTGCCTTCCTTGCTTCGCCGACGCCGATGGATGCCGTCGCGTTTGTGGGATTGTCGTTGATTGCCGCAACAATCTTTGTTTCGTACGCCATTGCAGTCAACTCCCTGGCGTTCTGGACCGGGCGTGCCGAGACGTTGTCAGATCAGCTGATCTTCGGACTGATCACGTTTGCGACCTATCCCGAGAAACTCTTCACCGGCGCCGTCAAGGTAGTCCTCTACACGGTGGTTCCTGCAGGGTTTGTGGCGTACATCCCAGTCAGCTTGTTGCACGAATGGGATCGGGGTTGGGCGCTGGTTCTCCTTGTGGGGACCATCGGGTCGATCAGTGTTGCCGTAACAACGTTCACTGTCGGCCTGCGCAGATACCAGTCCGGGAACCTGACCGCGATGCGCGCATGATGCAGACCGGGACCCGCGGATTGATCCGTTGGTCCCGGTCTGTACGTGCACCTTGACGATTTGCAGCCAGAAGGGGAGTGATTGACGGCACGCCCCGCGGATAGCGTTACGAGTGGGCGGCGACCTTGATGCTTTCCGCCACGAGGTGGCCCGCAGTCACCAAGTCGGGTTCGGAAAGCATGCTCCAAGCCAGACGGATGTACTCACGGCCGCTGCCGTCGGCGAAGAAGGCAGGCCCGCCGACGTACGCAACACCGCGGTCGCCGGCTTCCTTGGCAACTTTCACGGGGTCAACGCCATCAGGAAGTCTCATCCAAAGGAAGAAGCCGCCGTTCGGGATGCGCCAGACCGGCTTTAGTGCAGGCGCGTCGGCGAAGCCTTCCTCGAGGCCACGGACCAGCGCATCACGCTTGTGCCGGTAGATCCCGATCAGTTGATGGATATGCGCGTCGCCGTGTTGCGAGTAGTAGCCGGCGGCCAGTCGGTTTGTGAACGGACTTGCACCACCGTCCAGTTTCATCGCGTTCAGGCGGGCAATGACCGGTTCAGGGGCAAGGAGATAGCCAACGCGCATGCCTGCGGAGAGGATCTTGGAGAGGGTCGCCGACCGAACGACCCGGCCCGGTGTCGCCATGGTGTAGATGGCGGCTATGTGCTCCCCACTGAACCGGAGTTCGCCGTACGCGTCGTCCTCCAGAATGACGAAATTGAAGAGGTCGGCAAGTTCGGCGAGACGGTGTCTCCGGGAAAGGGAAAGATTGACACCGGCCGGATTGTGGAAGTTCGGGATGGTGTAGACGAGCTTGGCTGGGGTTCCGGCGTCGACGAGTTCCTTGAGCTTGGATTCGAGGAGGTCGATTCGCATGCCGTCGTCGTCAAGCGGAATGCCGTGGACCTTGGCCTGCAACTGGCGCAATGGACGGAGACCGCCCATGAACGTCGGGGCTTCACAGATGGCGGTATCGCCAACGTTCAGGAATGCCTGGGCGACGGTTGCCAAGCCGTGGTTCGACCCGTTGACGATCAGCAATTCCCTGGGGTTGGTCTCAATGCCTTCCCACCGTTTGAGTTTCGCGGCTAGGACTTCCCGCAGGCCGATGAAACCGGCGGCATCGCCGTACATCAGCGCCAGGTCGCCTTCAGGTCCGGAGAAGATTCCCTCAAGGGTTTCGATCAGCTCCATCTTGGGGAGCGAGGCAGGATCGGGTTGGCCGGCGCCCATGTTGTAGCGCGCACCCGTCGCCCCGGTGAACTGGACTGGCGGAAGTGGGGCGGCAATCTGGCTGTAGAGGCTATCGAGGTTCGCCAGGGCCGGTGTGCCCGCGGGTGTCGACGGTGTCGTCATGTCGGTAGATCCTTGACGCTTTCGGGCGCGTCTCCCGGTGGTCTTTACGGTCATGGTACCGATGTGGCGCGGAGCCTGATGCACTGGGAGTGCGTGGCACGGTCCCGGTGCCAATCGTTGCAACGGTGCAGTGTCCGATTTGAGGCCGGCGGGCCGGTATGGATGGAGAGACGGACCCATGAATGAGGCGCAACGGCAGGTACTGGAGTTCCACGAAGCGTTCGAGCTTGGTGCCCCTGAGTCTCTCGATGAAGGCAACTTTCCGGCCGAACTTCGGATCCGATTGATTGAGGAGGAAGCCTCCGAATTCGCCGAGGCGGCCCGTGCCGGCGATGTTGTTGGCACGATTGACGCGCTTTGCGACCTTCTCTACGTCACCTATGGCGCCGCGGTATCCCTTGGCATTGACATCGAGCCCTTCTTTGGGGAAGTTCATCGTTCAAACATGGCCAAACGTGGTGGTTCGCGCCGGGCGGACGGCAAGTGGCTCAAACCCGCCGGGTGGCAACCACCGGACCTGCAACGCATCCTGCGTGAACGGTACGGGTGGACAGGGGAGTAACGGGCCGGGATTGTTGCGTAAGGACACCCGGGTATCAGGCGTCAGCCTCACGCAGCTGCTCCACCAGTGCACGCAGTGCGGCCGTGTAGCTGCGCCATCCGAACCCCGCAATCGATGCGCGCACGGCCGGGCCAATTCGAGAGACGTGGCGGAATGGCTCCCGCGCATGAATGTTCGAAAGGTGGACTTCGATGGTGGGGTACGGAACTGCCTTGATGCAGTCATGAAGGGCGATGCTGGTATGGGTGTATGCCCCGGCATTGATGATGCACCCGTCGACATGGCCGATCGCGCCGTGCATCAGGTCGATCAGTGCACCTTCGTGGTTGGACTGGTGGCACTCCACATCCACTCCAAGCTCCACTGACAGTCCCCGAATGTGTTCGTCGATGTCATGGATGGTGAGGGACCCGTAGATGCCAGGCTCACGGGTTCCAAGAAGATTGAGATTGGGGCCGTGCAGTATCAAGAAACGGTTTCTTCGTGTCATGGTAATGAGACACGGTACCCGTGGGTCACGCTGATGCGCTACTTTCAGGTTGGGATTCATGACAGGTGCCATTGGCACATCACAGGAACCCGGCGCCTCCGCGACTCAGCCCTTCAACTATTTTGAGACAGTTGACGACGGTCTTGTGTGCCTGCCTGAGGGTGCGGCGCCGGTTTACTGGTGGCTGGATCGCCAAGGTGTGTCCGCGGACTTCACCGCTCTCTACCGGACTGAGGAAGTCTTCGGGCTTTGGCCGTCGCGTCGCGATATCACGCAGACGTGGACGTTTGGCTTGGAAGTTGAATTCGGAGCGGCAAATCGCGAGTGGATCGCAAGTGAATTGCACGCACGAGGCATCACGGCGGTTGCGGAACCGTGACGCCGCCACACACCCCGGTCGCCTGCGTCATGGACGGTTGAATTTGATCCGGCATTGACTTGGGAACTTGGCGGC